>NZ_JBQQCF010000180.1:0-301 GCF_052245755.1 Mycobacterium sp. 4D054 | reverse complement strand
TCGGCGTAATGCGCATCCACACCGGCCGGCAGACCGCCCCAGGAGAGCATGTCACCGGCCGACGGGTTACTCAGTGTGACTGTGGCCGAGCCGATCTGCTCCGAGTCCAGATCCGTGATCACCACGATGGGGCTGACCGTGATCGGCGAACCGGCGCTGCCGGCCGCCACCGGCGACACCACCACCAACGGCGGCACCTCAGAAGCCAGCCCGACCACCGTGACCACCGTGCCCGCCGGCACCGCGCTCGCATTCCCCTCACCATCAACCACGGCGAAGCTGACCGACTTCAGGCCCGCAC
>NZ_JBQQCF010000179.1:0-302 GCF_052245755.1 Mycobacterium sp. 4D054 | reverse complement strand
ACAGTCGTCACCATGACGACCACCGCGTCGCCGCGACGATTACCCCGTCACAATGCAGACCGACCCCCGAAATCACGTCTGCATCCACAGTGACGCCATCGTCTGCATCCTGAGCGACGGCCAACATTCAACTCGGCATCACACCGAACCCACACCAATTACCACGCAAAATCCGGGCTAAAGGTCCGTGAACCGGAGGCGTTCTCGCTGTACGTAGCTGGAATCCGCGGCTTCAATTCGTCGATGCTGTATCTGCCCACGAAAGGCAAGATCGGCGATTCTCACGGCGGCGGCGACTTCGG
>NZ_JBQQCF010000178.1:0-354 GCF_052245755.1 Mycobacterium sp. 4D054 | reverse complement strand
AGTCCGCTACCGCGGCGTCAGCAAGAACAACCACTGGCTGCACCACCGCGCCGCCGCATTGAACCTGCGCCGCCTGATCAGCATGGGCCTGACCCACACCGGCACCACCTGGGCCATCGCCTAAGCCCAGACATCCCGGCGGCCTTGCGGCGCGAACATCGGATTGCCACGCCCCAAACGGCGGGGCAATCCCGAATCTGTCGGCCTGCCTGTGACTTCACACACGCGCCTGTTGCCCGTCGCTGTGGATGAGGATATGGGCATCATCGAGTTTGGTGACGAGTGGCCGATGGGAACGGCCCCGCTCGGTGTGGTGAGCGGGGCCGTGGTCGTCGTCGTGACGGGGTCGTCGTC
>NZ_JBQQCF010000177.1:0-358 GCF_052245755.1 Mycobacterium sp. 4D054 | reverse complement strand
TGATGGCCGGCGGCAACCCGATCACCGTCACCACCGCAGCACCGGGAACCAGGCTCTCTTTGTCCGTGTCATCGGTCACCGACACCGTGACGGTTCGAGACAGTCCACCCTCGGTCGCAGTGAAGGTAACGGCCTTGATCGCCGCCTCGTACTGCTCGATCGACGCCACACCCGAGAGCGTCAGTGTTCTGGTGGTCTCGTCCCACGAGGCGGTGATCGGATTTCCCTCAATTGTCGCTTGCCAGGGTGATGGGACCACCTGATTGCCAGGGGGATGGGACCACCGTGGCGCGTTATCGAGGATGCTCGTCGGGTCCCTCTGGGTCAAGCTGACCGGGTCGGGTGCGTTGGCGGTAGG
>NZ_JBQQCF010000176.1:0-385 GCF_052245755.1 Mycobacterium sp. 4D054 | reverse complement strand
GGCCAGTCCTTTCAAGCCGCACCACCAGGGCCGGCTACGACCATGCAGCCTCACCCGACCCACCCGGGTCACAGCCCAACGTAACAACACGAAGTAACTGCAACTACGAACTTAAGGACCCACCATGGCGACTCGCTCGGAGGAATTGTCAATACCTGTGGATCGGGGTGTTTCAGGCGACCTCCGTTCCGGTGTGTTGATCGCCGTCTGACGGTGGTGCCGGCGGGGTGATGTCGGTGGGCCGTTCGAGCAGTTTGGCTTTGTGGAAGACCGCTCCCGCGCGTACCAGGGCGACCAGATGCGGGGCGTTGACGGCACGCCAACGGGCTTGGGCTGTGTCGATCAGCTTATAGGCCATCGCCAATCCAGCGGCCCGTGATCCCGG
>NZ_JBQQCF010000175.1:0-392 GCF_052245755.1 Mycobacterium sp. 4D054 | reverse complement strand
GACGAGCAAAGGACCCAGGAGCACCGGCGAGACGCAACGCCGGAACCCCAGGCCGCCCACGTCAGAACCGCCCACCCACGCCACGAAAAGACCTCAACTACCCGCCACGTGAAAGATCGAGGCTAAGGGTCGCTTTCCGTGGCAGATCGACGACCCTGGTGTCTATCTCGGGAGATTTCTCGCGGGCAACCGTCTGGCCATACCGTGAACCGGCAACCGCGTTGTGGGGGAGTCGTTTTCGCGTCGTCGGTCTGGGTCGGGTGGTTTTGTCGGTGGGTGGTGTCAGGATGGGGTTATGCCCGCGAAGACCCCGGTTGGTACTGGTACCGACGGTGTGGTGCGTCAGTCGGATCGGCTGGAGGCGCATTTTGAGGAGTTGGCGGAGTTGGCCG
>NZ_JBQQCF010000174.1:0-408 GCF_052245755.1 Mycobacterium sp. 4D054 | reverse complement strand
CCCCGGAGCGATACGACAGACCACCAATGGTCAGCGTCGCCTTCGACAGGTTCTCCGAATCCCCATCGAGAATGCTCACCGACGACACGACCTTGACGGGGGAACCACCCAGCCGGAAGATCGGCAAACCACCCACCGTGATGGCCGGCGGCAACCCGATCACCGTCACCACCGCAGCACCCGGGACCAGGCTCTCTTTGTCGGTGTCATCGGTCACCGACACCGTGATCGAACGCGACAACCCACCCTCAGTGGCAGTGAAGGTAACGGCCTTGATCGCCGCCTCGTACTGCTCGATCGTGGCCGCACCCGAGAGCGTCAGTGTTCTGGTGGTCTCGTCCCAGGAGGCGGTGATCGGGTTGCCCTCAATACCGCTGAAGCTCAGCACATCCCCGGAGCGATACGACA
>NZ_JBQQCF010000173.1:0-424 GCF_052245755.1 Mycobacterium sp. 4D054 | reverse complement strand
CGGTGATCAGCTGGTAGGCGGCGTCGAGCGCGGCGGGATCGGCGAGCACGGAGATCACCACATTCGAGCTGCCCGGAGCCACCGGCGCAGCGCCCGGGCAGTCCGCTTTGCCGCACCGGCACGGCAGGTGGTCCTGGCGTCGGATGATCGCCCCCACCGCACATGACCGCCGCTCCCCCATGTCGCGCGGATCATCGGCACACACGTTCTTGAGCAACTCAGCGATCCGGGCCGCCAGCAGCACGGCATCACAGCCCAGGATCTGACCCCACACCAACACCCATTCATCGGGATCCTCGGTTGCGTCCAGCAGAGTGGTGTACGAGTCGGACCTGATCAGCGGTACCGGCGTGTCGTAGCCGACTGATTGAGGGTCATCGCGTGATTCTTCGAGAGACCGACCAAAGTCACTCGAGCAAAGGAA
>NZ_JBQQCF010000172.1:0-489 GCF_052245755.1 Mycobacterium sp. 4D054 | reverse complement strand
ATGCGATTCTACAATCATCAACGTAGGCACTCGGCGATCGGTCAGCGCTCACCAATTAGCTACGAACGCACCATGAGTGTCACCCTGGAAGCAAGCTAACCGCGTCCACTTTTTCTGGGGAACCCCATGGCCGTC
Source organism: Mycobacterium sp. 4D054 (assembly GCF_052245755.1). Lineage (NCBI taxonomy): Bacteria > Bacillati > Actinomycetota > Actinomycetes > Mycobacteriales > Mycobacteriaceae > Mycobacterium > Mycobacterium sp. 4D054. Next base: position 354 of record NZ_JBQQCF010000172.1, on the reverse strand, counting down.
CCGACACGGCCCAAGAGCTGTTAAACGCTGGTGAACGGTTGGAACCGCTCGAAGCTTCGACACTCGGTCGCAAGAGCACGCAGTCGCGCGATCCTCGCCCGTTGGTCAGACCTGTCTTGCCTGCGCTAATGCCGCTGAATGTGAACGAGGGGCTCGAATCCGAACCACGCCAATACCTTGCGAGCCGGGCAGCGCTCTATGAACGGGTCCTCTCTCGCGAACTCCCCTGTCGCTTGCCAGGGTGATGGGACCACCTGATTGCCAGGGGGATGGGACCACCGTGGCGCGTTATCGAGGATGCTCGTCGGGTCCCTCTGGGTCAAGCTGACCGGGTCGGGTGCGTTGGCGGTAGGA
>NZ_JBQQCF010000171.1:0-556 GCF_052245755.1 Mycobacterium sp. 4D054 | reverse complement strand
CCGAAATCGACCTGCCCACCGTGCTTGCCGAACAATATCGACCTGCCCACCGTGCTTGCCGAACGACTCACCACAGCGCACCCTGACGTGCTGCGTGAGCTGCTGGCCACGTTTATCCACACCCTGATGGGTGCAGAGGCCGACGCCCTGTGCGGCGCCGGCTACGGCGAGCGCAGCACCGAGCGCACCAATTCCCGCAACGGCTACCGGCACCGCCAATTCGACACCCGCGCGGGAACATTGAATCTCGCAATCCCGAAGCTGCGGCAGGGCTCGTACTTCCCGGACTGGCTGCTGGAACGCCGCAAACGCGCCGAGCGGGCGCTGACCACGGTGGTGGCGACCTGCTACCTGCTCGGGGTTTCGACGCGGCGGATGGACAAGCTCGTCGAAACGCTCGGCATCACGTCGTTGTCGAAGTCGCAGGTGTCGGTGATGGCCAAGGAACTCGACGTCGCCGTGGAGGCGTTTCGCACCCGACCGCTGGACGCCGGCCCGTACACGTTCGTCGCCGCCGACGCCCTGGTCCTCAAGGTCCGCGAGCAGGGCCGGGTGG
>NZ_JBQQCF010000170.1:0-521 GCF_052245755.1 Mycobacterium sp. 4D054 | reverse complement strand
CCACCATCTGCCTGGCGCGACGGCGCACCAACGTTCTCTACGCCCTCATCCGTGACAACCGGACCTGGCAACCTGATTCACCCCCGGTCACCGCCGCGGCTTGACTTCTTCATTGAGAGTCCTTTCACGTTTAGAATTTCGGGAAGGATAGTGCGAACTCAGCGGACGAACCCGATAGCCGCAATCCTTGTGCTCTGCAATGTTTTCCGCGAAGAGATCACCCTATCCGATAGACGAGAAACGTATATCGCAGGCTCATTCATCGGATGCGCCGCGCGCCTGCTCCTAAAGGCTGGGCGATGGAGCGGCCGATTTCCTGCTCCCGCCGGGACGAAGGCGCAGGTTTGCATTCACCCCCTTGTGTCAAGGTGCCACCCAACGGGCCAGTCGGTATGTGAACCATCCCGCGTTTGATGCGCACCTCCTTCCTTGGGAAGGTGCATGTCATGCCGAGCAAGTACGACCCGGAGACCCGAGCGAAGGCGGTCCGTCTGGTGCGCGAGCACCGGGAGGACTATCCG
>NZ_JBQQCF010000169.1:0-617 GCF_052245755.1 Mycobacterium sp. 4D054 | reverse complement strand
GGATAGTCCTCCCGGTGCTCGCGCACCAGACGGACCGCCTTCGCTCGGGTCTCCGGGTCGTACTTGCTCGGCATGACATGCACCTTCCCAAGGAAGGAGGTGCGCATCAAACGCGGGATGGTTCACCACCCCGGATAGCGTGAGTGTGCGAGTCCCCACGTCCCAGGTTCCAACGATCGCGCTACCGTTGGGGGCGACGAAATTGAGGACATCGCCGCTTCGGTAGGCGGAGGTGATAACGATCGTGGCGCTCGACAGGTTGTCCGAGTCGAGATCACCGATATCGACCACAGATACCACCTTCACCGGCGCACCACCCAGCCGGAATATGGAGGCGCCAAGTGTCGTCACGGTCGGAGGTAGACCGATCACCGCCACGGTGGCCGTTCCCGGAACCAGACTCTCCTCGTCAGTGTCATCGGTCACCGACACCGTGATCGAACGCGACAACCCACCCTCAGTCGCGGCGAACGTCACGGCCTTGATCGCGGCCTCGTACTGCTCGATCGTGGCCGCACCCGAGAGCGTCAGTGTTCTGGTGGTCTCGTCCCAGGAGGCGGTGATCGGGTTGCCCTCAATACCGCTGAAGCTCAGCACATCCCCGGAGCGATACGACA
>NZ_JBQQCF010000168.1:0-648 GCF_052245755.1 Mycobacterium sp. 4D054 | reverse complement strand
CCGAGGACGGCGCGGGCTGGCTGACGTTCTGGCGGTCGCTGACCGCCCGCGGGCTGTCTGGGGTGAAGCTGGTTACCAGTGACGCCCACGCCGGGCTGGTGGCCGCGATCGGAGCCACTCTGCCCGGTGCGGCCTGGCAGCGCTGCCGCACGCACTACACGACGAATCTGATGAGCGTCACACCGAAGGCGTCCTGGCCCTGGGTACGCACGCTGCTGCATTCGGTGTTCGATCAACCTGACGCGGAATCCGTTGCTGCACAATATGACCGGACCATCGACGCGCTCGCCGACAAACTGCCCAAGGTCGCTGATCACTTGGAGGCAGCCCGGCCAGACCTACTCGCGTTCACCGCGTTCCCCAAGCAGATCTGGCGCCAGATCTGGAGCAACAATCCCCAGGAACGGCTCAACAAAGAGATCCGCCGCCGCACCGACGTCGTGGGCATCTTCCCCGACCGCAACGCCCTGATCCGCCTCGTCGGCGCCGTGCTGGCCGAACAACACGACGAATGGGCTGAATCCCGGCGCTACCTCGGCCTCGACGTCCTCAGCAAATCACGCGCCGTCAACGACACCCCGACCGAACAGGAGGCCACCCCCGCGGCACTGACCGCCTGAACCATTAACTCGAAGAATCACACGACAG
>NZ_JBQQCF010000167.1:0-663 GCF_052245755.1 Mycobacterium sp. 4D054 | reverse complement strand
CGTCGGCATCCTGCACGGCTGCCTGCGCCACCACACCGCCTACGACGAACACAAAGCCTGGGCACACCGCCAGCCCACCCCAGATACCCAAGCCGCTTGACAACCTACGGTCCTGGGATGTCTAGCCACGTTCCCCACAATGCGCCGGCCGGTTGGCGAATGAACAGCGTCTGCGCCAACGACGCCAGCTCCGGATCTGAGGCCAGATCGGTCACAATGCGGTCCTCGGCCGTGGCGTCGCCCTGGATCAGCACCGCCCCTTCAGTGGTGACACCGCTGCCGGTCGGCTCCGAGAACAACAGGCTGACCTTCGGATTGCGACGGATGTTGTAGGCCTTCTGCGGCAGCCCAATGCTGGTGCCCAACAAGAACCGGCCATCGGGGAGCAGCCGCGGGCTCACCGGCCAGGTCTGCGGCGAACCGTCACGTGCGATCGTGGTGAACTCGCACGTGAAGTACTTCTCGATGATCTCGACGGCAGCCGATGCCACAGCGTGAGTTTATGCTCGGCGCTCGGCAGGGGGCGACGAAATAGCACTAACCTCGACGTTTCGTGAAATAGGCTGTTGACACGACCTGTAATGCACGGAAGTGCCTGTCCTGTTTGAGAAAATGTGACTTGTCTAGGGTCCATGTTCACAAAGCGGGAAGGCACTCCGTAGG
>NZ_JBQQCF010000166.1:0-671 GCF_052245755.1 Mycobacterium sp. 4D054 | reverse complement strand
ACCTTCACTGCCACTGAGGGTGGGTTGTCGCGTTCGATCACGGTGTCGGTGGTCGATGACACCGACAAAGAGAGCCTGGTCCCGGGTGCTGCGGTGGTGACGGTGATCGGGTTGCCGCCGGCCATCACGGTGGGTGGTTTGCCGATTTTCCGGTTGGGTGGTTCCCCCGTCAAGGTCGTGTCGTCGGTGAGCATTCTCGATGGGGATTCGGAGAACCTGTCGAAGGCGACGCTGACCATTGGTGGTCTGTCGTATCGCTCCGGGGATGTGCTGAGCTTCAGCGGTATTGAGGGAAATCCGATCACCGCCTCGTGGGACGAGACCACCAGAACACTGACGCTCTCGGGTGTGGCGTCGATTGAGCAGTACGAGGCGGCGATCAAGGCCGTCACTTTTAGTGCAACTGAGGGTGGACTGTCTCGGACGGTGTCGGTGTCGGTGGTCGATGACACCGACAAGGAGAGCCTGGTTCCCGGTGCTGCGGTGGTGACCGTGATCGGATTGCCGCCGGCCATCACGGTGGGTGGGTTGCCGATCTTCCGGCTGGGTGGTTCCCCCGTCAAGGTCGTGTCGTCGGTGAGCATTCTCGATGGGGATTCGGAGAACCTGTCGAAGGCGACGCTGACCATTGGTGGTCTGTCGTATCGCTCCGGGGATGTGCTGAGCTTCAG
>NZ_JBQQCF010000165.1:0-677 GCF_052245755.1 Mycobacterium sp. 4D054 | reverse complement strand
GGTCAAGTCCAGGGACGTGGTGTACGACGTCGTCGTGTGATTCTTCGAGGTGATGGTTCAGGTGGTCAGTGCCGCGGGGGTGGCCTCCTGTTCGGTCGGGGTGTCGTTGACGGTGCGTGATTTGCTCAGGACGTCGAGGCCGAGGTAGCGCCGGGATTCGGCCCATTCGTCGTGTTGTTCGGCCAGGACGGCGCCGACGAGGCGGATCAGGGCGTTGCGGTCGGGGAAGATGCCCACGACGTCGGTGCGCCGGCGGATCTCTTTGTTGAGCCGTTCCTGCGGGTTGTTGGACCAGATCTGGCGCCAGATCTGCTTGGGGAACGCGGTGAACGCCAACAGGTCCGGTCGGGCCGCTTCGAGGTGATCGGCCACCTTGGGCAGCTTGTCGGCGAGCGCGTCGATGATCCGGTCGTATTGTGCAGCAACAGATTCAGCGTCGGGTTGGTCGAACACCGAATGCAATAGGGTGCGTACCCAGGGCCAGGACGCCTTCGGTGTGACGCTCATCAGATTCGTCGTGTAGTGCGTGCGGCAGCGCTGCCACGCCGCGCCGGGCAGAGTGGCTCCGATCGCGGCCACCAGCCCGGCGTGGGCGTCACTGGTAACCAGCTTCACCCCAGACAGCCCGCGGGCGGTCAGCGACCGCCAGAACGTCAGCCAGCCCGCGCCGTCCTCGG
>NZ_JBQQCF010000164.1:0-684 GCF_052245755.1 Mycobacterium sp. 4D054 | reverse complement strand
GCGGGCCGAAAACCCTGCTCCGTCCAACGTCGGCTCTTCGGGGTTGACCGCCCACCCTCACCCGATTGACCGCTCCCCAGCGCTGACCGGCGCACCACTCACCACGAGAAACGGGAGAACAACCATGACCACCACCACCGCCACACCCACCGTGCCCACCACCGTGTACCTCAACGAGGCCCCTGCCAGTTTCCTCGGCTTCAACCGCGCTGCACCCGCGCGGCTGCGCGCCGCCGCAACTTTCAACCTGCCCATCCCCACCGACACCCGACCCCAGCAGACCGCCATCAGCGCCGCACTCGAGCACATCTTCGACGAGCTCAACTGCGAACCCACCACCACCTGGGCCACCGGATGGCGCCACGCCGGACACCGCAGCCTGTCCGTCGGCGACGTCGTAGTCATCGGCGAAACCGCCTGGGCCGTCGCCTCGGTGGGCTGGAACCCCGTGTCCACCGACGAACTCACCGCAGCCATCGACCGGTCCTGACCACCCGATCGGGCCCCGCCCCGGCGCGGGGCCCGATCACCACCCCAGCTCATCCAGCACCCATCCTTGAAAGGACTCTCAATGAAGAAGTCAAGCCGCGGCGGTGACCGGGGGTGAATCAGGTTGCCAGGTCCGGTTGTCACGGATGAGGGCGTAGAGAACGTTGGTGCGCCGTCGCGCCAGGCAGATGGTGG
>NZ_JBQQCF010000163.1:0-719 GCF_052245755.1 Mycobacterium sp. 4D054 | reverse complement strand
GCGTGGGTTGGGTAGCTACTCACCTTTAACCGTCAGCAGGGGTCGCAGCCTAATCGGCCGGGGGCCCGACCGGTCAACCCACACCGACGCCGAACTACGCAGGCCGAGTGACCTTTTCGGCCCTATCGAGCTCGCTGCCGCTCGCGGGCCGAAAACCCTGCTCCGTGCGCCGTCGGCTCTTCGGGGTTGACCGCCCACCCTCACCCGATTGACCGCTCCCCAGCGCTGACCGGCAGCGCACCGAAAGGGGAAACGTCATGTCCATCACCACCGCCATCATCACCACCGACTGCATCGCCACCATCGACCAGCCCGTCGATTGCCTCCTCGACGCCATGATCGAAGCCCAGAACCGCGTCGGACAGATCACCTGGGACGACATCGCCGCCGAGCGGGCCCACGGCACCTACCGCAACCCCGCAGGAGCCACGGCCCCCATCACCGTCGTCGACACCAGCACCACCACCGACCTGCTCGACACCATCCGAACCTGGATGCAGCACGCCTAGCCGCAGCGCCGCCCTGGCCCGGCCCCGCCTCGCGCGGGGACCGGGCTACCGGCGTCTTCCGGGATCACACCTCACCAGCAGCAGCGGCCGCCCTGGCGGGCGCCGGATGCCCGCCTGCGGCGGGCGTGGGTTGGGTAGCTACTCACCTTTAACCGTCAGCAGGGGTCGCAGCCTAATCGGCCGGGGGCCCGACCGGTCAACCCACACCGA
>NZ_JBQQCF010000162.1:0-748 GCF_052245755.1 Mycobacterium sp. 4D054 | reverse complement strand
CCCTACCGGAGCGCACAGGGAAAAGCTGGGCAGACCAGCGGTTACGTCACGCTCACAAGCCCACCAAACGACAACCAGCCATGGCAGACACATCAATCACTCAAGTCCACGGATCGAGGCTTAGCGTCGAGGACATGACACCGACACTGACCACCCGGGACCGCCTCACGATCTACAAGGCATCGCCCGAGCTGTATGACGCCATGATGACTCTGTCCGCCGCAGCGGCCAGGGACGTCGACCCGAAGCTCGGCGAGTTGATCAAAATCCGTGCCTCGCAACTGAATCGCTGCGCGTTCTGCCTCGACATGCACACTCGCGACGCGCGCACGCGGGGCGTCGGCGAACAGCAGCTCGACATGCTGGCCGCATGGGTCGAAGCCGGCGATGTCTTCGACGAACGGGAGCGCGCCGCGCTGGCGCTCACCGAAGCGATCACCGAACTCGGCAGCCACGGCGTGCCCGACGAGGTGTACGACGCCGCGGCGCGGGTGTTCTCCGACCGGGAGCTCGGACAGGTCATCGCGATGGCCGTGACGATCAACGCGTGGAACCGCATCAACGTCACGGTGCGGATGCCCGCCCCGCGCCGCTGAGATCCACAGCCGAACTCGCATTCCACGCGGCTTTTCCGGGGGTTTTCCCACGCTGTGCGCGGTCTCGGCGATCGATTCCGGCCACCCGTCGTTCAATTTCTGCCAGGCGAAATGAACACCCGCGGCGGCGGGTTTAACCAGTCAGATCCACC
>NZ_JBQQCF010000161.1:0-754 GCF_052245755.1 Mycobacterium sp. 4D054 | reverse complement strand
CCCCCACCAGCGGTGACGCCCTACCGCGGCCCCACCGGCGAACGCATCAGCTGGCGCTGGTACCCCACCTACCAACCCCCACCACCGACCACCAATTGACCTGACCTCGTCCCCGCCGGGACCCATGGAGATCAAGCCGGCGTCGCGGCTCGGACCTGCATCGCTGCTCGCCCGAGCGATGGATCAGTTACCTGTGCCGGGCGCCGTTCGATCCCGACAGCCCGAGGGCTGTCGCGGTGACACGCGTGATGCGGCAGTGGTCGGCTGCAGACGCGTCGGTGACCGGTTACAGGTGCTTGGTCGTCGGCTATTGAACGGGGCAGGCGTACTTGTGGGCGACCTCCATCACCCGCTGCTGCGCGCCGGGACCGATGACTCCTTGAGCAGCCAACTCCAAACCGATGTATCCCGGTATGCCGCCCACGCACGCCTGGTGAGCAACACGCCACGCGGTGTCCGGATTCAGGTTGTAGCCGTTTCGCTGCAGACCTTGCATATAGCCGTCGAACTCCGGCGTGCCCTGCTCCGGAATCGCGTACGCCGTGCCTGCCGTGGCGATTGCGACGGCCACCGCTGCGACGACAGGTGCGATCACACGTCTCAACGTCATCTCTCCTCCGGGCTCTGCTGTCGCTTGCCAGGGTGATGGGACCACCTGATTGCCAGGGGGATGGGACCACCGTGGCGCGTTATCGAGGATGCTCGTCGGGTCCCTCTGGGTCAAGCTGACCGGGTCGGGTGCGTTGGCGGTAGG
>NZ_JBQQCF010000160.1:0-765 GCF_052245755.1 Mycobacterium sp. 4D054 | reverse complement strand
GAGTAGGTGGTGTTCGGGGTGGTGGTAGCCATTGACCAGCTGCGTGCGGTGTTGGCCGGCGTCGAGCCCTGGTGGTGGGTGCCATTCGGTCTGGTTCTTGGCGTTTTTGGTGGTGGTCCAGCCGGTGGTTTCGATCATCCGGTTGTGCGGCCCGCAGGCCAGGGTGAGGTCGTCGATGTTGGTCTGGCCGTCGTTTTTCCAGTCCGCGGCCGCGTGGTGGACCTGGCACCAGTACCCCGGGACGGTGCAGCCGGGCCGGGTGCAGCCCCGGTCGCGGGCGTGCAGGACGATCCGCTGGGCGGCGTTGGCCAGCCGTTGGGCCCGGCCGAGGTAGAGGCTTTGACCGGTGTGTTCGTCGAAGACGTACAGGTAGTGGTGGGCGCGGGCGGCCATCCGGATCAGATCGGGCATCGGCAGCAGCGAGCCGCCGCCGGTGACCGCCACCCCGGCACGTCTTTCCAGCTCCTGCAAGCTGGTCGAGACGATCACGCTGACCGGTAACCCGTTGTGGCTGCCGAGTGTCCCGGATTCCAGGGTGCGGCGCAGCAGGGCTTTGAGGCCGTCGTGATTGCGCTGCCCTTCGGTGCGGGTATCGCCACACGCGGTCTCCGGTGCCCCATCCTCGCCCGGCTCGGGGGCGGGCATGTTGGCCCCGGGGGCGGCCTCTTTGGCCAGGGTGGCCTCCAGGTAGGCGCCCAGTTCGGCGTCGAGGTAGCCGCTGATCTTGCGAAACCCGTCACGCTGCTGCTTGCCGACCTTGACCCA
>NZ_JBQQCF010000159.1:0-778 GCF_052245755.1 Mycobacterium sp. 4D054 | reverse complement strand
ACCACGGTGGTCGCGACCTGCTACCTGCTCGGGGTCTCCACCCGACGGATGGACAAGCTCGTCGAAACGCTCGGCATCACCTCGCTGTCGAAGTCGCAGGTCTCGGTGATGGCCAAGGAACTCGACGTCGCCGTGGAGGCGTTCCGCACCCGCCCCCTGGATGCCGGGCCGTACACGTTCGTGGCCGCCGACGCCTTGGTCCTCAAGGTCCGCGAGCAGGGCCGGGTGGTCAACGTGCACGCCCTGATCGCGGTCGGGGTCAACAAGGAGGGCTACCGCGAGATCCTCGGTATCGACGTCACCACCGCCGAGGACGGGGCCGGCTGGCTGACGTTCTGGCGGTCGCTGACCGCCCGCGGACTGTCTGGGGTCAAACTGGTTACCAGTGACGCCCACGCCGGCCTGGTGGCCGCGATCGGAGCCACCCTGCCCGGCGCGACGTGGCAGCGCTGCCGCACGCACTACACGACCAACCTGATGGCCATCACCCCGAAAGCGTCGTGGCCGTGGGTGCGCACGCTGCTGCACTCGGTGTTCGATCAACCTGATGCTGAATCCGTTGCTGCACAATACGACCGGATCATCGACGCGCTCGCCGACAAACTGCCCAAGGTCGCTGATCACTTGGAGGCAGCCCGGCCAGACCTACTCGCGTTCACCGCGTTCCCCAAGCAGATCTGGCGCCAGATCTGGTCCAACAACCCGCAGGAACGGCTCAACAAAGAGATCCGCCGGCGCACCGACGTCGTGGGCATCTTCCCCGACCGCAACGCCCTGA
>NZ_JBQQCF010000158.1:0-792 GCF_052245755.1 Mycobacterium sp. 4D054 | reverse complement strand
ACACCTACACGCACTGAGCGGCGCATCATTGGCGTGCGCGTCACCCGGCGGTGGGGGCCAGCCCGTATCGGCTATCTGCTCGGGATTCATCCCTCAACGGTGCATCGGGTGCTGAGCCGCTACCGGATCGCCAAGCTGCGCTGGCTCGACCGCGCGACCGGACGCGTCGTTCGCCGAATGGAGTCCGCAGGCTGCGGCGACCTGGTGCACGTCGATGTCAAGAAACTCGGCAAGATCCCCGCCGGCGGCGGCTGGCGCATGGTGGGCCGTACGAAGGGCAACCGCAACGCCAGGGCCGACAAGAGCAGCGGGGTGACCAACAAGTACGGCAACCCGGTCCGCGGTTACCACTTCATCCACACCGCCATCGACGCGCATTCGCGGCTGGCCTACTCCGAATTACTCGCCGACGAGGGCAAGGACACCGCCGCCGGCTTCTGGCGGCGTGCCAACGCGTGGTTCACCGATTGCGGCATCACCGTTCGAAAGGTGTTGACCGACAACGGGAACTGTTATCGATCGCACGTCTTCCGCGATGCCCTCGGCGATATCGAGCATCGTCGCACTCGGCCCTACCGGCCGCAGACCAACGGCAAGGTGGAGCGCTTCCATCGCACTCTGGCCGACGAGTGGGCCTATGCGCGGCTCTACACCAGCGACGCGCATGTTGGCCGTCGCTCAGGATGCAGACGATGGCGTCACTGTGGATGCAGACGTGATTTCGGGGGTCGGTCTGCATTGTGACGGGGTAATCGTCGCGGCGACGCGGTGGTCGTCATGGTGACGACTGTC
>NZ_JBQQCF010000157.1:0-794 GCF_052245755.1 Mycobacterium sp. 4D054 | reverse complement strand
CCCGCCTGCGGCGGGCGTGGTCCGTAGCCCCTCACCTTTAACCGTTCAGCTGGGTCGCCCAGTGTGACCGACGAGGCCCCGTCACGCGCAACCCACACCCGCGCCGAACTCCGCAGGCCGAGTGACCGTTTCGGCCCAACGCCAGCTCGCCAGGGCGCTGCGCGCCGGCTCGCGCGGGCCGAAATCCCTGCTCCGCTCGTCACGGCCTCTTCGGGGTTGCGCGCGCCACCCCGCCGGTCCCCCGCAACCCCAGCGCTAACCGGCGCAGCAAATACCGCAGACGAACGGAGAACAACCATGACCTACCCCCTCGACGACTTCTGGGCCAACGTCGACGCCGCCCTGAACCGCTGCGCAGAGGCCACCACCGTCGAAGACGTGATCACCATCCTCAACGAACACTTCAACCCCTCCCCCGGCGCCGCCTTCTTCGGCGGCTCCGGGGGCGACACCCAGCTCCTCGACAAGCTCTACTGGGACCGAGCCGACAGCACCTGGCGGGTCGTCCGCTACGACGCCCCCTACTACTGGTGCCTGGCCGACACCAACGGCGACCTGCTCACCTACATCGAAGGCGACGTCTACCGCGGCAACACCATGACCGACTAACCCGCCGCCCCGGCCGGTGTCCGCGCAGGGTGCGGGCACCGGCTGGTGTGGTGTCTTCCGGTGCGCGGTCGCCGGCGCACTAGGTGCGACCGGCGGATGCCCGCCTGCGGCGGGCGTGGTCCGTAGCCCCTCACCTTTAACCGTTCAGCTGGGTCGCCCAGTGTGACCGACGAGGCCCCGTCACG
>NZ_JBQQCF010000156.1:0-859 GCF_052245755.1 Mycobacterium sp. 4D054 | reverse complement strand
TTACAACGCCAATCGGCCCCACTCCGCCCATGGCGACCGCACCCCAGCCGAGTTTGCCCTACAGTGGGCCGCGACCCATCAACCGAAAGTCGCATAACGACTGGACCACCAAACGGGTCCCTCTCAGGGCCACTACGTCACGAAATCAACGCTAGCGCCGTGAATTTCGTGGTTCGCACTGCCGATGGAAACGTCACAGCGCTTGACCCAGATACCAACGCTCTCGTAGCGGACTTGGACCGACTTGGCGTTGACGCCGCTTTCGGTAGGGATAGAGCGCGCGCGGCGTACAAGAGCGCCGGGGGCGCAATCGTGGCTGCAAACGCGGTCTGGACGGCAGCGCTGAAATTCCGTAGGGAACACGCCACGACGAGCCAGACCCCGTGACCGGCCAAGCGCACCTGTTCAGAAACCTGTCCTGGGCGGGTCGAAATCCGGCTTCTGTCCGGGACAGGTCTGACCTGCGGAAACACCGATTTCGGGAGTTTGCTGGGACAGGTCGCCAGGACAGGTTTTTCTGTCCGGGACAGGTCAGGACAGATCGGCATTCGTGCTGGTCAGGCTGTCCCGGACAGATCAGGACAGGTCCAAGTCCGCTCGGTTGCGTCTGTCCCCCTCTCCCTCCCTATAGGGAGAGGGACCGACCCGAGGCCGAACCGAAGTGCAATCACAAACTGAGAGGAAATGAGAATGGCAAGTAAGCGCAATAGAAAGCGAAATGACAAGAAGGTTCGTGAACCGTCCCGGGTTTCATGCACCCTCAGGTTTCTGTGATCCGGCCGGTCTACCGGTCACGAGTTGGGAATAGTAGCGGGCTTCGGCTTCGGCCGGCGGAATGCGTCCGAGGCGGTGCATCAGG
>NZ_JBQQCF010000155.1:0-865 GCF_052245755.1 Mycobacterium sp. 4D054 | reverse complement strand
CAGTTCCTCGTCACACTGACGGTGCACACGAACAAGATCAATTCGACAACGGCGGCACAGGCCACATCAGCACGCTCAATGACGTCCACATACCCCGTGATCGTCATCCCGAGAGACGGTCAACACCAGCCACACGAACAGGTCGACGGGTCCTTCCATTTCCGCGGATTCACCTACCTCGTCGAAGCACGCTGGCGAAGCCAACCACCCACAACCGGCGATCTCGCCGACTTCAAGGTCAAAGTGGATGGAAAACTGGAAAGCACCCGCGGGCTGTTTATCTCCATGATCGGATTCAACGACGAAATCCTGGAGCATTTCGCAAACGTCAGCGGCAAACGCAACGTCGTGTACATGACCGGCCAGGACCTGGCCCTCATCTTCGAAGGACGCATCAGCCTGGTCGACGCACTGATCAAGAAGATCGACGCCGCCGAAAAGCAGGGCCGCTACCTCATCGACCTCTCCCAGTAGTCTCGGTGGCCAGCTCGTGCAGCGGTCTCGTGACGAGTGCTTCGATCAGGTCGACCGGCATCGCACCGACAGCGGGCAGGAATTCGGTGTGGCCGGTGAACATCGCAATGTCGCATACCGCTAGCCAGGACGTGACGATGACGACTACCGTGGTCAGCAGAAGCTTGAGCGCGGTCAGCAGATGTGAAGACATGCCTCCTCACAGGGGTTAAAAGCGACGACGACCGTGGCCGTCTCCACCGCAACCCGACTGGCGGCGGTAACCCTTAGCCTCGATCCACCGATGTATCGGCTGGTCGCAGGGTGTCGGAATGAGGAAAGTGCCCTTTGAACTGGGAAGATTGGTGTTCTCTACGCACTAATCAGTCCAGGTCAGAAAGGCACTTCCGGT
>NZ_JBQQCF010000154.1:0-877 GCF_052245755.1 Mycobacterium sp. 4D054 | reverse complement strand
CCGGGCAGAGTGGCTCCGATCGCGGCCACCAGCCCGGCGTGGGCGTCACTGGTAACCAGCTTCACCCCAGACAGCCCGCGGGCGGTCAGCGACCGCCAGAACGTCAGCCAGCCCGCGCCGTCCTCGGCGGTGGTGACGTCGATGCCGAGGATTTCACGGTAGCCCTCGGCGTTGACCCCGACGGCGATCAGGGCGTGCACGTTGACCACCCGGCCCTGCTCGCGGACCTTGAGGACCAGGGCGTCGGCGGCGACGAACGTGTACGGGCCGGCGTCCAGCGGTCGGGTGCGAAACGCCTCCACGGCGACGTCGAGTTCCTTGGCCATCACCGAGACCTGCGACTTCGACAGCGAGGTGATGCCGAGCGTTTCGACGAGCTTGTCCATCCGTCGGGTGGAGACCCCGAGCAGGTAGCAGGTCGCCACCACCGTGGTCAGCGCCCGCTCGGCGCGTTTGCGGCGTTCCAGCAGCCAGTCCGGGAAGTAGGATCCGTGCCTCAGCTTCGGGATTGCGAGATTCAATGTTCCCGCGCGGGTGTCGAATTGGCGGTGCCGGTAGCCGTTGCGGGAGTTGGTGCGCTCGGTGCTGCGCTCGCCGTAGCTGGCGCCGCACAGGGCGTCGGCCTCAGCACCCATCAGGGTGTGGATAAACGTGGCCAGCAGCTCGCGCAACACGTCAGGATGGGCGGTGGTGAGTCGTTCGGCCAGCACGGTGGGCAGGTCGATATTGTGGGCAGTGGTCATCGCGTCGATTCCTTTGCTCGAGTGACTTTGGTCGGTCTCTCGAAGAATCACGCGATGACCCTCAATCAGTCGGCTACGACACGCCGGTACCGCTGATCAGGTCCGACTCGTACACCACTCTGCTGGACGCAACC
>NZ_JBQQCF010000153.1:0-880 GCF_052245755.1 Mycobacterium sp. 4D054 | reverse complement strand
GGCTCTGTTGCAAAGATTGGCGGCAGTCAGAGGTAGGCTGTCGCTCTGCGCCGATCAGGCGGCTGCTGCGAAATGGTGGTTGAGCATGCCCATGGCCTCCGTCAGCGCCGAGGGCCCAATGCCAAAAGCTCTCTCCACAAGGCGCACCTCGCCCCTGATGCCGGGCTGCAGGCACCAGGGGCGAGCCTGTCCTTTGCGCAGGGCTCGCATGACTTCGAATCCCTTGATCGTGGCATAGGCCGTGGGGATCGATTTGAAACCGCGCACCGGCTTGATCAGTATCTTGAGCTTTCCGTGATCGGCCTCGATCACGTTATTGAGATACTTCACCTGCCGGTGGGCCGTCTCCCGGTCCAGCTTTCCTTCGCGCTTCAATTCGGTGATCGCTGCACCATAGCTCGGCGCTTTGTCGGTATTGAGCGTGGCAGGCTTTTCCCAGTGCTTCAGGCCTCGCAGGGCCTTGCCCAGGAACCGCTTCGCTGCCTTGGCGCTGCGGGTCGGCGACAGGTAGAAATCGATCGTGTCGCCCCGCTTGTCGACTGCCCGGTACAGGTAGGTCCACTTGCCCCGCACCTTGACGTAGGTTTCATCCAGGCGCCAGCTCGGATCAAAGCCACGCCGCCAGAACCAGCGCAGCCGCTTCTCCATCTCCGGGGCGTAGCACTGGACCCAGCGATAGATCGTCGTATGGTCGACCGAAATGCCGCGTTCCGCCAGCATTTCCTCAAGGTCGCGATAGCTGATCGGATAGCGACAATACCAGCGCACCGCCCACAGGATCACATCACCCTGGAAATGGCGCCACTTGAAATCCGTCATCGTTCCGTCCGTCCAATCTCCGCCAAGCATGCTCAAGCTTCACGATTTTTGCAACAGAGCC
>NZ_JBQQCF010000152.1:0-886 GCF_052245755.1 Mycobacterium sp. 4D054 | reverse complement strand
GTACAGCGGCAAGGTATCCAGCACCTGCCGCACACAGCGCTCCCTGACGTTCGGGTCGATCTTCTTCGGCATGGTTTGCATCCTTCCAACTCAGAAAGATGCGGCATCAAACCTGGGGCGCTTCAACCCCGTCATCGTCGACCCCACGGGCCAACCCCTGGCCGCCCTCAACCCCGCCACCTACGGCGCCGGACCCAAACTGTCCACCCACACCCGCGCCGACTGCCCCCTCATGACCGCCGTGGAAATACTGCTCACCCTCGACGGCGGTGCCCGCCTGGTCTGGGCCGGCGACTACGAGGACCCCGACGACGACCAGGCTGCGCTGTATTGGCTCGTCGAACCCCAGCACTTCGTGCGGTTCGCCGGCCTCATCGACCCCGACGAGCCGGTCACCCCCAACGCTGAAGCGCCCGCAGCACTGCCGGCCCACCGGTACATCTGCAACGCCGACAAGCGCCAGTACCTCGACAAAGACCACTTCGGAGTCGACGACTACGGATTCCGGCGCTCCCCCCTGCCCTGGCTCACCGCCGAAGGCGGCCTCGCCACACAGAGACGCCACACCACCTGGGCCCGCGACCGCATCTACCTCGCAGCCCAGCACCCAGGCCCCGGATGGACCGAAGTGCCCGCCCTGCTCTGGGTCTGACCAACCACCAGCCCGCCCGGGTCCGCGCAGCCGCGCGGGACCGGCGGGCCTGTGGTGTCTTCCGGTCCGCCGCCCCCCTGTCGGCCGGCGCGCCCGGAGACGCGGAGGCCCGCCTGCGGCGGGCGTGGTCCGTAGCCCCTCACCTTTAACCGTTCAGCTGGGTCGCCCAGTGTGACCGACGAGGCCCCGTCACGCGCAACCCACACCCGCGCCGAACTCCGCAGGCCGAGTGAC
>NZ_JBQQCF010000151.1:0-892 GCF_052245755.1 Mycobacterium sp. 4D054 | reverse complement strand
TGAATGTGACGGACGGGATGCCGCACGACCCGAGGTAGTTGCGGGTGCGCTTGGCGATGGGCAGCGGGGCGTCGGCGAGGCAGGGATACATGTCCTGCTCGACGATCGCGAACACGTCGATGCCGAGTTTCTCGACCTCGGCGAGAAGCGGTGGCATGTCCGGGATCCCCAGCGGCGGTTCGGTCATCGCGCCGAGCTTGACCGCCTCGCCGAACGGCAGGTCCTCGGCTTCGACCTTGGCGCGGACCTGCGGATCGACCTGCTTGAGGTGCAGGTATCCGATGCGTTCGGGGGCGCGGCGGATGATCGCGATGTTGTCGCCGCCGCAGTAGGAGATGTGGCCGGTGTCCAGGCACAGGTTCACATACCGGCTGTCGGTGCCATCGAGGAAGCGGTACACGTTGTCCTCGGTGTCGACGTGGGAGTCGGCGTGCGGATGATACTGCGCACGCACCCCGTAGGTTTCGAACATCGCCTTGCCGAGGTCGTTCATGCCGCCGGTCTTCTTGGCCCACTGCTCGGCGGTGAGGTGGCGGTCTTCGAGAACCTCGCCGGTGGCCGGGTCGCGCCACATCTCCGGGATCACGACCACGTGCTTGCCGCCGACCGCGGCGGTCAGCTTGGCGACGTCCTCGATCTGCTTCCAGACCGCATCCCATGAGTCATCCTGGTGCAGGTGCTCGAACACCGTCCCGGCCGAGAGCTTGAGCCCCCGGGCGGCCAGCTCGTCGGCCAGCTTGGCCGGGTCGGTGGGCAGGTACCCGTAGGGGCCCAGCTCGATCCACTCATAGCCCGACTCGGCGACCTCGTCGAGGAAACGGGTGTAGGGCGTCTGCTGCGGATCGTCGGGAAACCACACCCCCCACGAATCCGGCGCGGAGCCGACACGAAT
>NZ_JBQQCF010000150.1:0-902 GCF_052245755.1 Mycobacterium sp. 4D054 | reverse complement strand
TTGGTGCACAACCCGGATGGCAGTGATACCTGGCAGTTCCGGGATGTGGTGATCCCGAACGTGGCGCTCAATGCGGTGGCGGGCCGGCCGAAAGAGGAGTACGGCCTGGAGCCGCAGGGGCTCGATGAGATCAGGCCGGGGTGTTGGCAGGTCGATGAGCGGGTCAAGGACATGAACGCCGGCGGCATCCTGGGGTCGATGTGTTTTCCGTCGTTTCCGGGGTTCGCGGGCCGGTTGTTCGCCACCGAGGATGCGGAGTTCTCGTTGGCGTTGGTGCAGGCCTACAACGATTGGCATGTCGAGGAATGGTGCGGGGCCTATCCGGCGCGGTTCATTCCGATGACGTTGCCGGTGATCTGGGATCCGCAGGCGTGTGCGGCTGAGATCCGCCGCAATGCCGCCCGTGGGGTGCATTCGTTGACGTTCACCGAGAACCCGGCGGCGATGGGCTATCCGAGTTTCCATGATTTCGAGCATTGGAAGCCGATGTGGGATGCGTTGGTCGATACCGACACGGTGCTCAATGTGCATATCGGGTCTTCGGGGCGGTTGGCGATCACCGCCCCGGATGCGCCGATGGACGTGATGATCACGTTGCAGCCGATGAACATCGTCCAAGCCGCGGCGGATCTGTTGTGGTCGCGGCCGATCAAGGAGTATCCGGATCTGAAGATCGCGTTGTCCGAGGGTGGGACGGGGTGGATCCCGTATTTCCTGGAGCGGGTGGACCGGACCTATGAGATGCATTCGACCTGGACCGGGCAGGACTTCAAGGGCAAGCTGCCCAGCGAGGTGTTCCGCGAGCATTTCCTGACCTGCTTCATCGCCGACCCCGTCGGTGTCACCACCCGCCATCAGATCGGGGTGGACAACATCTGCTGGGAGGCCGACTACCCGCACAG
>NZ_JBQQCF010000149.1:0-904 GCF_052245755.1 Mycobacterium sp. 4D054 | reverse complement strand
TGCCACGTTCCACGCGATGATCTTCTGGGCGAACACGTCGAGGATGAACGCGACGTAGACAAATCCAACCCAGGTGCGGGCGTAGGTGAAGTCCATGACCCAGGTGCGGTTGGGTGCTTGGGCCGTGAAGTCCCGATCGAGGAGATCACCGGCGCGCTTACCGTCCTTGGCCGCGATAGTGGTCCGGATCCCCTTTGAGCGTCGGACACCCTGCAGGCCAAGCAATCTCATCGCTCGGTCCACGCTGCCCGGCGACGCGTTGGGGGTGGTGCGCTTCACGAGCGCTGTCATTTTCCGGCGGCCGTAGAGACCTTCTGGGGTCATCCGCCGCACTCCTGCGTGATCGACCGTCCAGACCAGGTCGCGAACCTGATTGGTGACCATGGCGTCGGTGATCGTCCGGTCAGCGACAGGCCGGTTGGCCCGTGCCCAGTCACGGTAGGTCCGCGCGGCGATCTGCGCGCCCTGCTCACGCAGGACTCGACAGATCGACTCGACCGCGTGGCCCTGGGCCCGCAGCTCGTCGATGAACGCGACGATCATCGGTTGCGGGGGTCGAGTTCCCCCGCGAAGAAAATCGAGGCCCGCCGCAGAATCTCGTTATCCTCCTCAAGCCGGCGCACCTTGGCCTTGAGCTCCTTGATCTCAGCGAGCTCCTCGCTCGTAGCGCCCTGACGCTGACCCCCGTCGATCTGGGCCTGCACGACCCAGCGGCGCACCGATTCCTTCCCAACGCCCTCACGCCGCGCGACGGCCTCACACGCGGCAGTCACCGACGGGTACAGCGGCAAGGTATCCAGCACCTGCCGCACACAGCGCTCCCTGACGTTCGGGTCGATCTTCTTCGGCATGGTTTGCATCCTTCCAACTCAGAAAGATGCGGCATCAAACCTGGGGCGCTTCA
>NZ_JBQQCF010000148.1:0-914 GCF_052245755.1 Mycobacterium sp. 4D054 | reverse complement strand
CTAGTGTCCTGAGTCATTAATTCGGTTGCAGTAGTTGGCGATGCTTGCCAGGATCTGGTCGGCGGTCTTAGTCCAGACGTAAGGCTTGGGGTTGTCGTTCCAGGTGTCGATCCAGGCACGGATATCGGCGTTGAGTTGCCGCACCGAGGTGTGAGTGGAGCGGCGCAGTTTCTTGGTGGTCAGCTCGGCAAACCAGCGCTCGACGAGATTGAGCCACGAGGAGCTGGTCGGGGTGAAGTGCAGGACGAATCTGGGATGGCTTGCCAGCCAACGCTTCACCGCAGGCGTCTTGTGTGTGGAGGCATTGTCGAGGACCAGATGCACATCGAGATCGTCGGGAACTTCGGCATCGATCTTCTTGAGGAAGGCCAGGAACTCGGTGGCCCGGTGCCGGGAGTGCAGCGCGCCGATGACCTTGCCGGTGGTCAGGTCGAGGGCGGCGTACAAGCTGGAGGTGCCGTGGCGGACGTAGTCGTGGCTGGCTCGCGCCGGGGTTCCGGGCAGCATCGGAAACACGGGCTGGGTGCGATTAAGGGCCTGGATCTGCGTCTTCTCATCCACGCAGAGCACCAGCGCCCGCTCCGGCGGGTCCAGGTACAGGCCGACGACATCGCGGACTTTGGCCACGAACAGCGGATCCTTCGATAGCTTCCATGAGTCCTGCTTGTGGGGAGCCAGTCCGAACGCTCGCCAGACCCGCGACACCATCGACTGACTCAACCCCAAATGAGCGGCCATCGAGCGGGTCGACCAATGAGTGGCATCCGGCGGGGTGGTCTCCAGCGTCTTGGTGATCAACGCTTCGATCTGGTCGTCGCCGACGACCCGCGGACGACCCGGGCGAGGCTCGTCAACCAACCCGTCTAGACGTAATTCGACGAACCGGTTGCGCCATCGCCGCACCGTGCCGATCG
>NZ_JBQQCF010000147.1:0-1017 GCF_052245755.1 Mycobacterium sp. 4D054 | reverse complement strand
GCGTTCTGCCACGGCGAGCCGGGATCGATGAAAAGTGAACCGGCACTGTTGAATCGGCACCAATCCGACACGGCATGCGCGACGAACTCAGGCCCGTTGTCGAAACGCACATAGTGCGGCGCCCCATGCGTGAGCGCCAGACGGTCCAAGACGTCGACGACACCGGCGGCGTCGATGGACCGATCCACCTCGATGGCGAGGGCTTCGCGGGTGAACTCGTCGATCACGTTGAGCATCTTGAGGGTGCGCCCGTTGGCGGTGGTGTCAAACTGAAAGTCCATCGCCCAGATCACATTCGGTCGGATTGGGGACATCGCACCGACGGCGACACCGATCCCGGTCAGCCGCTTCTTGCGGCGCCGCTGCGGCACCCGCAAGCCCTCCTCACGCCACAGCCGGCGGATGCGCTTGTTGTTGGCCTTCCAGCCGGCTCGCCGCGCCATCTTCGCGGCCCGGCGCCACCCCCAGCGCGGCCGGTCGACCGAGAACCGGCGCAGCCACGCCCGCAGCTCAGCCTCCTCGGTGGTGATCGGTGCCGGCGTCAGCCGCATCGTCGAGCGGTGCAAGCCGACCACCGAGCAGGCGCGGCGCTCAGAAACCCCGAACCGCTCACGCAGCGCGATAACGGCGCTGCGCTTGCGGTTCGGGGTCAGAAGTTTCCCGACGAGATCTCCTTGAGCATGTCGATATCGAGGGCCTGGTTGGCCACCAGCTTCTTGAGCCGGGCGTTCTCGGCCTCGAGCTCCTTGAGTCGTTTGGCCTCGTTGGCCTTCATGCCGCCGTACTGGGCGACCCAGCGATGCCAGGTCGACTCGGTGATCTCCAGGTGCCGGCACACCTCACCGAGTTCCTGGCCGGTCCCGAGGAGCTTGTTGCCCTCGGCCAGCCTGCGGATGATCTGATCCGGAGTGTGCCGCCGGCGCTTGTTCGTTGCCATGTCGTCATTGATTCTTCCTGCCCGAGCACTCGGGCAACAGAGTCCCACAACGACTGGACCACTACAGGGGGCTCACCTCA
>NZ_JBQQCF010000146.1:0-1037 GCF_052245755.1 Mycobacterium sp. 4D054 | reverse complement strand
GTACGGCAGTAATGCTTGAGCCCTGAAGCATGCGTGACCCCGAACGGCCACCGCGTCGTATGGTCGACATCGCAGCGCTCCACCGGGGCGTCGCAACCCGGGAACCGGCAGGTCAAATCCCGCCACTGCAGGAAATCCTTCAACCCGGCCGAGGGCCGATACCCCTGCTCCGGTGCGGCGGCAGGCAATCGCACCGGCGTGAGCTTCGCCGTCTTGGCCGCGGCACGAACCTCCTCGGCCGGCAGCACCCCGAACCCCGACAGGTATCCCGCCCTATCGCCGTCTCCGTCCACCGTGGCCTGCTCGGCAAGGATGTGGATCACCACCTGCGCCGCGGACTCCCGCAGCACCCCCGCCGCGCAATCCTGGGCGCCGCACTCACAAATCAGACTCGACTCCCCCCGCCCCAACGCCCCCGCCGCGTCGGCCCGCAGATTGTTGTGCGAGCGCGGGTCATTACCGCACACCGTGGCAGCGATCGCCTCCAGACGCTGATCCAGCGCCGCGGCATCGCGGGCATTGAGCACTCCCCCGGCAAAGGCCATCCCCGGCACATCCGGTGTCACATCAAAGTAGCGGTTGTCCTTGGCCACCGGCGGCACCCGCACCGCAGCCGGATCGAAATCGGCCACATACAGATCCACCCGGTCCCGAAGCTTGTTCTTGGACAACCGCATCCACCGCGACAACCTCGCAGCGATGGCTTCATCGAGAGCGCCGATCACGTCGTCCTCAACGTTCTCGGTGCGGGTCAGCACCGTCTGCACCATGCGGAAATCGACATCGCCACGGGCGAACGCTTCGGCGACCTTGGGCAACCGGGTGTACAACGACACCGCCATCTGCACCTGGTTCCTGGACCGAGACCGGCTGATGTTCTGCGCGGCCGACACCTCAGCCGCCACCGCCTCATACACGTCGGTGTGATGAAAGCCGGCATCGGCGTAATCGCGCTGGCGACAGTGGAACAACACAGCCACAGCTTCAAGCCGCTGCGCGATCGCCGCCGACTCGGCACGCGCCGCCGAACCCATCGC
>NZ_JBQQCF010000145.1:0-1043 GCF_052245755.1 Mycobacterium sp. 4D054 | reverse complement strand
TGTTGGCCGTCGCTCAGGATGCAGACGATGGCGTCACTGTGGATGCAGACGTGATTTCGGGGGTCGGTCTGCATTGTGACGGGGTAATCGTCGCGGCGACGCGGTGGTCGTCATGGTGACGACTGTCGGCAGGCATGGTGATGACGCCCCCGGCGGCAGCGCGGGGACGTCGGAGGGTCAGCCGGGTGGCGCCAGAAGGCGGCCGCGGGTGTACATCCCGATCAGGGTCCACGGCGGCTCACCGAGGGCGTAGCGGCGGCGGTCCCAGTAGGCCGCTGCCGACAACAGCGACAGCGCGTGGTGCAACATGTTCCCTCGGTAGCGCAGCGCGGTGAACGTGTCGGGGTCCAGGGCGAGCAGCTGCTCGGTCCCGTCGCGTGCGAGACGGTCCAGGTGCTCTGGCGGTAGTCGGCGAAGCCAGCGGCGCACGGTGGACACCGGCCGCCCCATGGTCGCCGCGATACGCCGGTGTCCGAGTCCATTTGCTTTGTGCAGCAATGCTGTTCCAATCACTGCGGTGGTGTCGGCATGGCGTGGCTGCAGAGCGGCGGGCATCACGATATGCGTTGACGAGCAGGACCGGCATCGCGTGCGGCGGGGGCGCACCGTGATCGTGGTCCCGTCGTGATCGCGCACGGAGCGCCGCCTGCCGTAGCCCCAAGAAGTCAGCTGGCCGTCGCGGCACCGCGGGCAGCGGAGTTCGCCGGCGGCGAGCAGTTTCTCGGCCAGTTCGCCGGTGCGCGCGACGATCACCGCAGAGCCAGTCCATGATCCACCAGCCTTACCTATCACCCGGGAACCGGGATAGGGGTCAGTTCGTGTTGGGCGACCGCAGAATCGACGCGTCCGCCGTCACCGATTGTGACGATCTCGGGATTCGGCATCGCGCCGGAGCCGAAATGGACTCTGCGCGAGCAGACCAGCGCGGGGTCCGTTCGTGGGCACGCTGATGATGCAGACGACCGCCGTCCCCGACCCGGGATTTCGACAACTTCAATGACGATCACCCCCGCCGTGGTCGTCACACAGAGGGACGGTCAACA
>NZ_JBQQCF010000144.1:0-1165 GCF_052245755.1 Mycobacterium sp. 4D054 | reverse complement strand
CTTTGTGGAAGACCGCTCCCGCGCGTACCAGGGCGACCAGATGCGGGGCGTTGACGGCACGCCAACGGGCTTGGGCTGTGTCGATCAGCTTATAGGCCATCGCCAATCCAGCGGCCCGTGATCCCGGCCCCTTGGTGACCTTCGTCCTCAAACGCACTGTGGCGAAGGTGGATTCGATCGGATTCGTGGTACGCAGGTGAATCCAGTGCTCGGCCGGGTACTTGTAGAACTCCAGCAGCACATCGAGGTCGTCGACGATCTTGGCAACCACTTTCGGGTACTTCGCGCCGAAGGCAACCTCGAACGCCTTGACCGCAACCTGAGCCTTGTCGATGTCCTCGGCGTTGTAGATGTCCTTCATTGCCGCCAGCGCGGCCGGATGCGCCGACTTCGGCAGTGCGGAAAGGACATTGGCCTGCTTATGGAACCAGCAGCGCTGCTCTCGGGTCTTCGGGAACACCTCCCGCACCGCCTTCCAGAACCCGAGTGCACCGTCACCGACGGCCAACACCGGGGCGGTCATCCCACGGCGTTTGCAGTCACGCAGCAAATCCGCCCAAGACTCCGTGGACTCCCGATAGCCGTCGGTGATCGCGACGAGCTCCTTGCGGCCGTCGGCGCGCACGCCGAGCATCACCAGCAGGCACAGCTTCTCCTGGTCCAGACGCACCTTGAGGTGAATGCCATCGACCCACAGGTAGACGTAATCGGTGCCCGACAGATCCCGGCGCCCGAACGCCGCCGCCTCGTCCTGCCACTGGCTGGTCAGCCGGGTAATCGTCGAGGCCGACAACCCCGCCCCCGAGCCCAGGAACTGCTCGAGTGCGGGCCCGAAGTCACCGCTGGACAGGCCGTGCAGATACAGCAGCGGCAACACCTCACTCATCTGCGGAGACTTGCGCGCCCACGCCGGCAGGATCGCCGAGGAGAACCGGTGCCGCTCGCCGGAATCGGGGTCGACACGGCGATCGTTGACCCGCGGCGCTTTCACCTCGACGGCCCCGGCTGCGGTCAGCACCTCCCGCGGCTGGTGATAGCCATTGCGGACCACCAACCGATGACCGCTCTCGTCACGCTGATCAGCGAACGCGGCGACGTACGCGGCGACCTCGGCCTGCAGGGCAGCGGCCAGCATCTGCCGGGCGCCGTCGCGGACGATCTCGTC
>NZ_JBQQCF010000143.1:0-1201 GCF_052245755.1 Mycobacterium sp. 4D054 | reverse complement strand
CGTTGATGATTGTAGAATCGCATCCAATTGTCAACTGCTGCAATCAATTCGACTTTCGTCGCGAAAGTGTGCCGGTAGTAGAACTCATGCTTGAACGTCGACCACAGCGATTCGGCACCGGCGTTATCCCAGCAGATCCCAGTGGCACCCATCGAACGGCGCAAACCATGCTCGGCGGCGGCCTCAGCCATGCCGTGCGAGGTGAATTGGGTCCCGCGGTCTGAATGCAGTATGACGCCGTTGGCGTTGCCGCCGCGGGTGAACACTGCCCGATCCACGGCCGTGGTCACCAACTCGGTGCGCATGTGATCATCGACCGCCCAGCCCAGTGCCCGGCGGGAATGTTCGTCGCGGATCGCACACAGAAACATGTCGCCTTCACCGCAGCTCAGGTAGGTGATGTCGGTGGACCACACCGCGTCGATACGGCCCTGGTCAAAGCGGCGACCCACCAGATCCGGCGGGAACGACGCGCACGGATCAACGACCGTGGTGGTCTTGAAGGTGCGCGGACTGACGCCCTCGATGCCCAACTCCGCCATGATCTTGGCGACCGTGTTGTGCGAAACCTGGTCCCCGGCCTCATGCAGATCGGCGGTGATCCGCGGCGACCCGTAGGTGCCGTTGGAGTTCGTGTGATGGGTCAGAATCTTGACTTCCAGGTCCCGGCGACGCTGGACTGCCGGCGTGGGCTCGCTGGCCCGGAGACGGTCGCGATGCTTGTAGTAGCCCGAGGTGGACACACCCAGCAGCTGGGCCATCCTGACGACATCGTGGGAGGCGCACTCCGCGGCCATGAGCTCGAACCGGCTCACTTTAGATGCTTGCCCGCAAAGTACGCCGACGCTTTTTCCAGGAATGCGATGTCCTTGGACTGCTCGGCAACCTTGGCCCGTAGCCGTATCAATTCCGCCCGCTCATCCGGTGAAAGCTGCTGACTGTCACCAGGCTCCGGCACAGTACCGCCGACCGCAGCGGCCATCCGCCGCCGCTCATCAGCCACCCACTTGTGCAGCTGATTCTCATGCAAATCCAACTCACGGGCCACCTCAGCAACCCGCCGATTCCCATCGATCACCCGATGCGCGGCCTCCACCCGATACTCCGGGGTAAACGAACGCCGACGACCAGACATACGAACATCCTTCCACGGGACCACCGTCCCGCTATCTCAGATGTCCACTACTTCTGGGGAACCTCA
>NZ_JBQQCF010000142.1:0-1216 GCF_052245755.1 Mycobacterium sp. 4D054 | reverse complement strand
CCCCAGGAAAGCCCGCCCCACCCGGCGACACGGGACAGCACCTCTACGCCACCACACGAAAACCACTACCCAACAACACAACTCGGCATCACACCGAACCCACACCAATTACCACGCAAAATCCGGGTTAGCGCCGACCCGGATTACCGCCAACGGTTCGCCCGTGAAGCTGACATCGCCGCGTCGCTGTGGCATCCGCATATCGTGTCCGTTCACGATCGCGGCGAACATGACGGCCAGTTGTGGATCACGATGGACTACGTCGAGGGCACGGATGCATCGCGGCTGATGCGCGCACGGTATCCGCATGGAATGCCGCCGAAAGACGTCATCGGCATCGTTACCGCTATCGCTGATGCCCTCGACTACGCCCATGAGCGGTTTCTGCTGCACCGCGATGTCAAGCCGGCCAACATCCTGCTTAGCGACCCCCGCAACGGTGCACGCCGTACGGTCCTGGCTGACTTCGGTATCGCCCGGGGCGTGGACGACAGCAATGGGTTGACGGCGACGAACATGACAGTCGGTTCCGTGGCCTACGCCGCACCCGAGCAGCTCACCGGAAAGGCGCTCGACGGACGGGCCGACCAGTACGCGCTCGCCGCCACCGCTTTTCACCTCCTCACCGGGACCGTGCCCTACGGAAGTTCCAACCCGGCTGTCGTCATCGGTAACCACCTGTCCTCACCGCCGCCGACCTTGAGCAAGCTGCGCGACGATCTCGGGTATCTGGACTCGGCGCTGGCGACAGCCATGGCCAAGGAGCCGCACCATCGGTTTCAGACCTGCCGTGAGTTCGCGGTCGCGCTCGCGGGCCGCAGTTCCGCATACAGCGCCGACGGCGCAGCAGTTGTGAGTCCCTATGACGCCACTCAGCTCGCGCCCCGTCGTGCTCCAGTGTTCGTTGATGCTCCGCCACCACACCGGGTTCCTTCCCCAACCTCGCTCGAATCTCAGCGAAGTGGCCGGCGCACGGCGTTGATCGCCGGTGGTGCCGCGGCGGCGCTGCTGGTCGTTGGGCTCGTCGCGTTCGTTGGTGCCAAACTCGCCCAGTCGCCCGAGGCTCCTCCGTCGGCTGCCCCGTCGCCGTTGAGAGGGACCCGTTTGGTGGTCCAGTCGTTATGCGACTTTCGGTTGATGGGTCGCGGCCCACTGTAGGGCAAACTCGGCTGGGGTGCGGTCGCCATGGGCGGAGTGGGGCCGATTGGCGTTGTAA
>NZ_JBQQCF010000141.1:0-1245 GCF_052245755.1 Mycobacterium sp. 4D054 | reverse complement strand
GCCGTCGGTGCCGTGGGCGTGGCTGTCGCCGAACAGGGAGGCTTTCCAGCCGCCGAAGCTGTAGTAGGCCATGGGAACGGGGATGGGCACGTTGATGCCGACCATGCCGACCTCGACCTCGTTTTGGAAGCGTCGGGCCGCGCCGCCGTCGTTGGTGAAGATCGCGGTGCCGTTGCCGTAGGGGTTGGTGTTGATCAGGTCCAGGGCCTGGTCGTAGGTGTCCACCCGCACGACCGACAGGACGGGGCCGAAGATCTCGTCGGTGTAGACGCTCATGTCGGCGGTGACGTTGTCGAGCAGGGTGGGGCCCAGCCAGAACCCGTCCTGATCACCGTCGGCCTGGACGGTGCGGCCGTCGACGACGACCTTGGCGCCGGCGGCTTCGCCGGCGTCGATGTAGGAGGCGACCTTGTCGCGGTGGGCCTTGGTGACCAGCGGACCCATGTCGGTGTTGCGGGTGCCGTCGCCGATCTTGAGCCCGGTGGTGCGTTCGGTGATCTTGGCGACCAGGTCGTCGGCGATGGGGCCGACGGCCACGCAGGCGGAGATGGCCATGCAGCGTTCGCCGGCGGAGCCGAAGCCGGCGTTGACCATCGCGTCGGCGGCCAAATCCAGGTCGGCGTCGGGCAGGATCACGGCGTGGTTTTTGGCTCCGCCCAGGGCCTGGACGCGCTTGCCGGCGGCGGTGCCGGTGGCGTAGACGTACTGGGCGATCGGGGTGGACCCGACAAAGCTCACGGATTTGATCTTGGGGTTGGTGAGCAGTTCGTCGACGGCGGTCTTGTCGCCTTGGAGGACGTTGAACACCCCGGCGGGCAGGCCGGCTTGTTTCCACAGCTCGGCCAGCCACAGCGCGGCGCTGGGGTCTTTCTCGCTGGGTTTGAGGACCACGGTGTTGCCGGTGGCGATGGCGATCGGGAAGAACCACATCGGGACCATGGCGGGGAAGTTGAACGGAGAGATGATCGCGACCGGGCCCAGGGGCTGGCGGATGGAGTGCACGTCGACGTTGGTCGAGGCGTTCTCGGTGTAGCCGCCCTTGAGCAGGTGGGGGATGCCGCAGGCGAACTCGACGACCTCCTGGCCGCGGCTGACCTCGCCGAGGGCGTCGGAGACGACCTTGCCGTGCTCGGCGGTGATGATCTCGGCCAGTTCACCCTTGCGCTCGTTGAGCAGCTCCCGGAAGGCGAACAGCACCTGGGTGCGTTTGGCCAGCGAGGTGTCCCGCCAGGCCGGGAACGCGGC
>NZ_JBQQCF010000140.1:0-1327 GCF_052245755.1 Mycobacterium sp. 4D054 | reverse complement strand
AACTCAGTCGACCCGCACCGCAGGGCGCAGGTGGCATCGATGCGCCGCTGGGTTGACCCGAGACGTACAGATGAAGAAGTCCGCCGCACAGGTTGGCGCGCAACGACGGTTGACAAGTTCAGTGAAGGAAACCGTCCCATTTCGGCTCATAGGACCAGACTCCGGGATCGTCGGGCACCTTGGTCTGCGCCTTGGCCAACATCGGCTCCAGCGGCGGGGTCACCGGCAGGTCTGAGGGCATGGTCTCCATACTCACGTAGACCGGGGTACCCCGACAATGTCATCGCAGCCTGAGTGCGTGCGACACCCCGCGCACTCCGGACCATCTTTCGACTGCTACGCCGATGGCTGGTAGCCCCACGCTTTCAGAAGGGCGGTGGGTCGTCGCCGTCGGGATGTGGTGGAGGTGGCGGTCTGGTCCACCGGTTTCGGTCGGCAGCATCAGCACGTTCTCGGTCGCGGGCGCGTTGGGCGGCGTTGTGTTCGCGTTCGGCCGTGATCCGCGCGGCGTCCTCGGCGGCGCGGGGGCGGCGTCGTTTGGGCATCCTGGCACTACGGTCGAAATCTGGGGGCGGCAAGGTCATCGGCGGTAGTTTCGCGGTAGTGGTGTTCCAGCCGGGGAAAAACACCCGGCTGCCGGGCACTGTGGTGTAGCGCTTGCCCGCCGGGGTCGTCCAGATCACCGTGCCATCAGGAAGTTGTTCGTCGCGCCAGCCGTCCCAAAAGGTCTTGGCCAGATGATGGGTGCGGCATTTGCAGTTCAGGTTCGACGGATGGGTCGGCCCGAAGGGCCAGGGCAGAACATGGTCGAGATCGCAGCGTTCGGCCGGCACCGTGCAGCCCGGGAAGCGGCAGAACAGGTCCCGAGCGCGCACGAACGCCGCCAGCTTGGCCGACGGACGGTAGTGCGGTTCGGGATCCGGGCCGGGCAACAACAGCTGTTTGATCGCCGCTCCCCCGCGGATCGCCTCGGCCAACGCCACTATCGGCAGCACCTTCACCCCGGGCAATAACGCCAACCCCGAATACTTCACACACCGTGCAGGATTCGGCTCGGGCGCTGAGTCGGACTCATCTACGGAGCCGGGCTCAGGGTCAGGCCCGGGCTTGTCCACAGGCTCCAGCTCAGGCTCCGGCGCCGGCTCACGCTCGAATTCGAGCTCCTCCGCAGGCTGCGGTTGGGGTTGGTTCTGTTGTTGCTGGTCTTGGTCGGTGATCAGCTGGTAGGCGGCGTCGAGCGCGGCGGGATCGGCGAGCACGGAGATCACCACATTCGAGCTGCCCGGAGCCACCGGCGCAGCGCCCGGGCAGTCCGCTTTGCCGCACC
>NZ_JBQQCF010000139.1:0-1353 GCF_052245755.1 Mycobacterium sp. 4D054 | reverse complement strand
CACCACGAACCCTGCACGACCCGGCCAAGGTGCTCACCGATGTCGCGATCGCGGTGGCACTCGGCGGTGACTGTGCCGCCGATATCGCGGTGGTGCGTGCTCAGCCCGAGCTGTTCGGGGCGGTGGCCTCCGATGCCACCGTGTCACGTCTGATCGCCACGCTGGCCGGCGACGTCGATGCCGCCGTTGCGGCGATCCGCGCGGCCCGGGCAGCAGCCCGCGCGCACATATGGCGGCGCCAGCAACCGCTGGCCGGTACCTCAGGCAGCCAGGTCATCGTCGATCTGGACGCCACCCTGGTGACCGCCCACAGCGACAAACAGGGCGCCACCCCAACCTTCAAGTACGGATACGGGTTTCATCCCATGCTCGCCTTCGTCGACCACGGCAGCCACGGATCCGGTGAAGCCCTGGTCGGGTTGCTGCGACCCGGCTCAGCCGGCTCCAACAGCGCTGCTGACCACATCAGTGTCCTGGATGCCGCGTTGGCCCAACTGCCCGAACCCGAACGGGCCCGGGTGCTGGTGCGCACCGACACCGGTGGCGGGGTCAAGGACTTCCTGCACCACATCACCGACCTGGGACTGCAGTACTCAGTCGGGTTCTACGGCATGCCCCCGATCGTCGAAGCGCTGCGCCGGGTCCCGCGGCGGGCGTGGCGGGCTGCCCTCGACGGCGACGGCACACCACGCGAGGGCGCCCAGGTCGCTGAGTTGACCCGCTACCTGCCCGACACGCTGAAAGGCTGGCCGGCAGGGATGCGGGTCATCGCCCGCCGAGAACGTCCCCATCCCGGCGCGCAGTTGCGC
Source organism: Mycobacterium sp. 4D054 (assembly GCF_052245755.1). NCBI lineage: Bacteria > Bacillati > Actinomycetota > Actinomycetes > Mycobacteriales > Mycobacteriaceae > Mycobacterium > Mycobacterium sp. 4D054. Next base: position 544 of record NZ_JBQQCF010000139.1, on the reverse strand, counting down.
CTGACCGATGACAACGGGTGGCGGATCACGTGCTTTGCGACCAACACCCGCGGTTGGTCGATCTGCGATCTCGAAGTCCGGCACCGTCAACGCGCCCGCGCGGAAGACCGCATCCGCAACCTCAAAGACACCGGACTGACCAACCTGCCGTTTCACGGGTTCGCCCAGAATCAGATCTGGCTGGAGATCACCCTGCTGGCCGCTGACCTGCTGGTCTGGACCCAAGTCCTGGCCTTCACCGGCCACCCGGCCAGAGGCTGGGAACCCAAACGACTACGCCTGCGCCTGCTTGCCGTCGCCGGACGCATCATCACCTCAGGGCGTCGCCGCTACCTACGGCTGCCAAGAGGCTGGCCGTGGAGCGACCTCATCGAATTCGGCTGGACCGCACTGCAACCCACCTAAAACACAGAAACCATTCCGACGAGCAAAGGACCCAGGAGCACCGGCGAGACGCAACGCCGGAACCCCAGGCCGCCCACGTCAGAACCGCCCACCCACGCCACGAAAAGACCTCAACTACCCGCCACGTGAAAGATCGAGG
>NZ_JBQQCF010000138.1:0-1361 GCF_052245755.1 Mycobacterium sp. 4D054 | reverse complement strand
GAACCGTCCCGGGTTTCATGCACCCTCAGGTTTCTGTGATCCGGCCGGTCTACCGGTCACGAGTTGGGAATAGTAGCGGGCTTCGGCTTCGGCCGGCGGAATGCGTCCGAGGCGGTGCATCAGGCGCTGCTGGTTGTACCAGGCGACGTAGTCGGCGGTGATGTATTCGACGTCGCCCACGGTGTTCAGTGGGCCGCGGCGAAACGGGGAATCCGCCCGGACACATTCGTTCTTGTACAGGCCGATGGTCGTCTCAGCCAGCGCGTTGTCGAAGGCATCCCCAACACTGCCCACGGACGGGCGAATTCCCGAAAGGCTCAGTGTCTCACCGAATCTCACACTCGTGTACTGCGAGCCGGCGTCGCTGTGATGGATTGCGCCGTCGACGGGATGGCCTTGGCGGGCACGCAGTGCAGCGGCCTGACGCAGCGCGGATTCGACGAAGCGGGTGTGCTTGGACGCCGAGGCTTCCCAGCCCACGATCGACCCGGCGTAGGCGTCGATGACGAACGCGACGTAGACGAACACGCCGGTGACGAGCTTGACGTAGGTGAAGTCGGCCACGAGCAGCACGTTGGGTGCGGCCACCCCGAACTGGCGGTCCACCAGGTCCGGCGGTCGCACCGCCTCCGGGTCGGGGATCGTGGTGCGGACCCTCTTCTGGCGGCGCACGCCTTGCCAGCCGTTCTTGCGCATCAGGCGTTCCACGGTGGACTTGGCCACCGGGATGCCCTGACGCTGCAGATGGGCCCACATCTTCAGCGACCCGTACAGCGACTCGGGCCTGCGGCGTCCGTGCTCATCAGGCTCGTAGTAGCCGGCTAGGATCTCGGTGATCGTGGCGTCCCACAGGGCCCGTTTCGAGGGCGCCCGCACCGCCCAGGCATGAAATGTCCGCGGGGCGATCGGCACGGCGTGCTCGGTGAGCACGCGGCAGATCGGAGCGACCCCGAAACGGTCCCGGTGGGCGGCGATGAACTCGCAGACCGTAGCGGTCAGCGGCGGCTGCGCGGGTCGCTCTCCCGCACGAAGAAAGACGTTGCCGCCTTGAGGATTTCGATAGTCTGCTCCAGCTCGGCGTTACGCCGTTTCAACGCCCGGATCTCCGCAGCCGCCTCCGAAGAGACCCCGTCTCGATCACCGTCATCGACCTGTTGCTGGCGAATCCAATTACGCAGCGTCTCGGCGTTCATCCCCAACCGTTTGGACACCGCGGTAATCGCCGCCCACTCGCTCGGATAGTCCTCCCGGTGCTCGCGCACCAGACGGACCGCCTTCGCTCGGGTCTCCGGGTCGTACTTGCTCGGCATGACATGCACCTTCCCAAGGAAGGAGGTGCGCATCAAACGCGGGATGGTTCA
>NZ_JBQQCF010000137.1:0-1372 GCF_052245755.1 Mycobacterium sp. 4D054 | reverse complement strand
CGCGTTGACTCATCCGAAATGCGCGTGAAAGGCCTCGAAATGATGCTTCGTTGCCTCACTAAAAATGCGCGCGTGTGCGGCGCGCCTACGTGATCGGTCAGCTACGAACTCAGTAGGCCCAGATGATGGGGTTGACATTGGCCGAGCGCAGGGCAGTGACTGAGACGATCGCGATCCGCTACTCGTTGGCAGACAAGACGACCAAGGGCATCATTCTCGACGAGTTGTGCGCCACCACCGGCTGGCACCGCAACCACGCCCGCAAGGCCCTCACGACGGCTTTGCACCCCAAACTGGTGTCACCCAGAACTCCGCGCCCACCGAAGTACGGGCCGGATGTCATTGCCGCACTGACGGTGTGCTGGACAGTGTTGGGGATGCCGGCCGGCAAGAGGCTGGCCCCCATGCTGGGTGAACTGCTGGCAGTCCTGCGCCATTTCGGGGAACTGGAGATCGATCAGGACACCGCGGAACTATTGGTGTCAATGTCTGCTGCCACCATCGATCGTCGCCTGGCCGGTGAACGGGCCAAGTATCAACTCAAGGGGCGCTGCACTACTAAGCCGGGATCGCTGCTCAAAAGTCAGATTCCGGTGCGTACCTGGGCCGACTGGGACGATGCCCGGCCTGGGTTCGTCGAGATCGACCTGGTGTCCCACGATGGCGGTAACGCCGCCGGAGCGTTCGCATTCACCCTGACCGTCACCGACGTGGCCACCGGGTGGACCGAGAACCGCTCAGTGCCTAGCAAGGCTGCCAAAGGCGTCCTTCGCGCACTCAACGAGATCGCCTACAACATGCCGTTTCCGATGCTGGGCGTCGACTCGGACAACGGCTCAGAATTCATCAACCAAGCCTTGCTGCAATGGTGCGAACGCCACCAAATCACCTTCACGCGCGCACGGCCAGGCAACAAGAACGACGGCTGCCATGTCGAGCAGAAGAACTGGGCGGTGGTACGTACCGTGGTCGGCTACCACCGCTACGACACAGCCGCGGAGCTGTTGTTACTCAACGAGATATGGCGTCTCCAGTCTCAACTGACCAACTACTTCTACCCGCAGCAGAAACTGCTATCCAAAGTCCGCCAGGGAGCCAAAGTGTCGAAGAAACATGACACCGCCGCCACGCCGTTTCACCGCGCGATCGATCATCCCGCGATGACCGTTGAGCGCATCGTAGCGCTGACCCGCACCTACTCCTTGATCAATCCCGCCGCCACTCAGCGTCAGATCCAAGCCCTCACCGCCCAGCTCTTGACGATCACCACCAGCAAAGCTGGTCCCGCCACTAAGGCCCCAGTCACCAAGCGCGCACGTTCACGTGAGGCAACGAATCAGCCTTCGCGCGCATCTTGACATGAGGCAACAGG
>NZ_JBQQCF010000136.1:0-1469 GCF_052245755.1 Mycobacterium sp. 4D054 | reverse complement strand
GAAAGGACTCTCAATGAAGAAGTCAAGCCGCGGCGGTGACCGGGGGTGAATCAGGTTGCCAGGTCCGGTTGTCACGGATGAGGGCGTAGAGAACGTTGGTGCGCCGTCGCGCCAGGCAGATGGTGGCGGGGATCGGCCGCTTTCCTTCGTCTCGTTTGCGCTGGTAATAGGCCTTGGAATCTGGGTCGCAGCGGATCGCGGTCAACGCCGACATGTACATGACTCGGCGCAGTCGGCGACTGTAACGCTTGGGGGTGTGCAGTCGTCCGGTGCGCTTTCCGGAGTCTCGAGACACTGGCGCCAGGCCGGCCCAGGCCGCGAGTTGGTCAGCCGATCCGATCAGCGCGGGATCACCAACGGCGGCGAGGAATTCGGCGCCCAGCCGAAATCCTATGCCGGGCATGCTGGTGATCACCTCGGCGAGTGGATGGCGGCGAAATCGGCCCTCGATGTCGGCGTCGGTGGTCTTGATGCGGTCATCGAGGGCGATCACCTCCCGCGCCAGATCAGCGATCAACCCGGCGGCCACCTCTTCGCCGGGCAGGCGCATCGTCTGGGTTTTCACTGCAGCCACCGCAGCCGCCGCGATCGAGGCGGCGTTGCGCACACCGGCATCGGTCAAGACTTTGGTCAGCCGCGAAACACCGCTTTGTCGAATCGCTTTGGGACGCTGGTAGCGCGCCAGCAGTATCACCCAGCCACGGTCTTGGCTCGGTTGGGCGGCTCGTTCCAGGGCCGGGCAGACCGCGACGAGTTGCTGGCGCAGCCGGTTGATCGTGCGGGTGCGGTCGGCCACCAGGTCGGCGCGATGGCCGGTGAGCATCCGCAACTCGCTGATCAAGTCATCATCGGGATGCAGAACGGGCAAGTCCTGGCCGCGCATGCGCGCCTGGTCGGCGATCACCCGAGCGTCTTTGGCATCGGTTTTGGCCTCCCCACCGCGGTAGGTCGCCGAGGCCTGCCACACCGCCCGGCCGGCCAGATACCGGACCGTTTTGCCGGCGTCGGCCAGCACCGTCAACACCAGTGCGGCATACACCGTGGTCAGGTCCACCGTCCACGACACTCGCTCGGCCAGCTCGTCGATTTCAGCGACGAGCTCCCGGATCGGTTGCTCGTCGTTGACCAGCCGGCGCGACAACACCACCTTCCCGCTGTCGTCGACCGCACAAACCCAGTGATGCTCTTTACCAACATCCACTCCAGCCCACACCTGGCCCGTCGTCATCACCCCTCTTTTCGCCTGTCTACCAACATGATCCCCATGGACAACCCCGCCAGCATTTCCTTAAACAAGCGATCACATCGCAGATCTCAATCAGCGGCCAGAGGAGTCCAGGCAGGCCGGGCGGCCAGTCCTTTCAAGCCGCACCACCAGGGCCGGCTACGACCATGCAGCCTCACCCGACCCACCCGGGTCACAGCCCAACGTAACAACACGAAGTAACTGCAACTACGAACTTAAGGAC
>NZ_JBQQCF010000135.1:0-1478 GCF_052245755.1 Mycobacterium sp. 4D054 | reverse complement strand
CCTTGCCGTGCTCGGCGGTGATGATCTCGGCCAGTTCACCCTTGCGCTCGTTGAGCAGCTCCCGGAAGGCGAACAGCACCTGGGTGCGTTTGGCCAGCGAGGTGTCCCGCCAGGCCGGGAACGCGGCAGCGGCCGCATCGATCACCAGCTGGGCGTCGGCGACGCTGGCCAGCGCGACCTGACCGGTCACCACACCAGTCGCCGGATTGGTCACCGGCGCCGTCGCGGAGGACTCGCCGGCAAACACCTTGTTATCAACCCAATGGGAAATCGTCTTGGTCATTACTCTGCTCCTGCTTGTGTTTTCGGTTCTACGGTCGGTCGGCGAGCTGCACATCAACGGGCAGGCCGGTTTCGAGCGATTCGACACCTGCCGCGCACACCGCCGCGGCCGCGTAGCCGTCCCACGCGGTCGGTCCGTCGACGTTGGTGCCGGAGATGACGGCGTCAACCCACCGTTGGATCTCGGTGTCATAGGCGCGGCCGAACCGTTCCCGGAACCCGGGGGTGATCTGACCACCCCAGGTGCCCGGCGCGGATTTGCGGATCAGCCCGACGTCCAGGCCGATCATCGCGCTGCCACGTTCTGCGACCACCTCGGTGCGCACCTCGTAGGCGACACCGGTGGTGACGAAGAGTTCGACGTCCACGTGCCGTCCGGACACCGTTCGTAGGATCGCAATCTGCGGATCGATGACACCCTGGGGCGCACCAGGATTCGACGAGGGTTTGACGATCTGGACGCTGGCGATCTCCTCGCCGAACAGGTAGCGCGTCACGTCGACCTCGTGCACCAGCGAATCTTTGACGATCAGCGAGCTGTCGAAGTACGACGGCACATTCGGGTTGCGGTGCACGCAGTGCATCACCAGGGGCTCGCCGAGTTCGCCGCCGTCGAGCAGTGCCTTGAGCCGCATGTACTCGTCGTCGAAGCGTCGCATGAAGCCGACCTGGATCAGCGGGCGATCAAGCTCGGCCTCTCGCCGGACGATCTCCAGCGACGTGGAAACGTCGGTGGTGAGCGGCTTCTCGCACATCACCGGCTTGCGGTGCTCCAGGCAGGCCAGCAGCTGCTTCTCGTGGGTGGTGCCCGGGGTGGCCAGCAGCAGGGCGTCGACGTCCGGATCGGCGATCGCGTCGAGGGGATCGGCAACGGCGCGGCAACCTTCGATGCCCGAGGCGATCTGCTCGGCCTTCTCGGTGACGTAGTCGTTGACCACCGACACCCGCGCGCCCGAGATCCGGGACGTGATCCGGGCGACGTGGTCGGCCCCCATGACGCCGACTCCCAGGACGGCGACACGCAATTCGGGCATGGTGATTTCTCCTTGTGGAAGAGCGGCCGACTATGTGAATGTGACGGACGGGATGCCGCACGACCCGAGGTAGTTGCGGGTGCGCTTGGCGATGGGCAGCGGGGCGTCGGCGAGGCAGGGATACATGTCCTGCTCGACGATCGCGAACACGTCGATGCCGAG
>NZ_JBQQCF010000134.1:0-1491 GCF_052245755.1 Mycobacterium sp. 4D054 | reverse complement strand
TTACAACGCCAATCGGCCCCACTCCGCCCATGGCGACCGCACCCCAGCCGAGTTTGCCCTACAGTGGGCCGCGACCCATCAACCGAAAGTCGCATAACGACTGGACCACCAAACGGGTCCCTCTCACCCGCACAACACCCGGCGTTCAACTTCGACAGCATGTCGCAGGCACTTGCCGAGATCATTACCGGCAGTGAGCCGCAGTTCGCGGTAGGCATCTTCGGCGGATGGGGCTCGGGGAAGAGCACGCTCATGGAAGCGATCAAGCGGCGCGTCGAGCCGACCGACGCGGTGGTCGTCGACTTCAACGCCTGGCGGTATGAGCGCGAACCACACCTTATCGTCCCGCTGCTGGACACCATCCGTGCCGGACTGTCCCAGTGGGCTCTCAGCCGACCGACGGACGAACGAAGTGAATCAATCAAGATCGTCGCCACCCGGATCGGGCGCGTGATTCGTGCACTGGTTCGCGCCACTTCGGTCCAAGTCGGCATACCGGGGGCCGTGACGATCGCGATGGACCCCGACAAGGCGCTTCAGACGATCAACGGTGACAACGATGACGAGACGAGCAGTCCACAATCGTTGTACTTCGCGGCCTTTGAGCAATTGCGTGACGCATTCGAACGAGTTGAACGAGCAGGATTGTCGCGCATCATCGTGTTCGTCGACGATCTGGATCGCTGCCTACCGGAGCGTGCATTGACGGTCCTTGAATCGATGAAGTTGTTCTTCGACACCAAGGGCTTCGTCTTCGTCGTCGGGCTCGACGAGCGTGTGGTGCAAACGGCGGTTCGCACGAAATTCGCTGGATCAGCCGACGGGAACACGGAAATCGATCAGCGGGTCGAACAGGAGTACCTCAACAAGATCTTCCAGCTGCCCTACACACTGCCCAAAATCGCGCCCGCTCAACTAGAGGAGCTGCTGTGGTGGCTGCAGGCCCACGGTTCGTTGGGAGAAGGCCAGCGCACGGATCTCACGGACCGTGTGAAGAACTACCTGTACTACGTCGCGAAAGAGGGACGGATCAATCCACGAGAGGTGAAGCGGTACATCAACGCCTACACACTGCAGCGAATGATCCGGCAGAACCTGAACCCCAACACGACCCTGGCGCTGCAGACCATCAACTTCCGTGGTGACTGGAACAAGTTCTACGACGACATCGTGCTTGCCGAACCGGACGTCTTCCTCGAGATTCTGCGCAGCTTTCGGCATGGCGAGGATTCGGCCTTCGACGACGTGTGGCCAGAAGTCGGGGTTTTGCCCACGGAATTATCCGCCTTCCTGCGTTCTCCCCTTGTCGAGCAGTTGGCAATGGAACACAACATCGAGCCCTACGTCTCGGCGCTTGAAACCACGTGTCGCTTGCCAGGGTGATGGGACCACCTGATTGCCAGGGGGATGGGACCACCGTGGCGCGTTATCGAGGATGCTCGTCGGGTCCCTCTGGGTCAAGCTGACCGGGTCGGGTGCGTTGGCGGTAGG
>NZ_JBQQCF010000133.1:0-1514 GCF_052245755.1 Mycobacterium sp. 4D054 | reverse complement strand
GGCTAGACATCCCAGGACCGTAGGTTGTCAAGCGGCTTGGGTATCTGGGGTGGGCTGGCGGTGTGCCCAGGCTTTGTGTTCGTCGTAGGCGGTGTGGTGGCGCAGGCAGCCGTGCAGGATGCCGACGAGGCGGTTACCGAGGGCGCGTAAGGCTTGGTGGTGGGTATCGCCGGCGGCGCGGTGCTGGTCATAGAACGTGCGGGCACCGGGACTGTTGGTCAGGGCGCAGAAGGCCCATTGGTCGATCGCGTCGTAGAGGCGGCGGTTGCGGACGTGGCGGGCCAGCACGGCGCGTTTCTTGCCCGACGCGACGGTTAGTGGTGAGGTTCCGGCGTAGTTTTTGCGAGACTTGCCGGTGGTGTAGCGGTTCGGGTCGTCCCCGAACTCACCGAGCACCCGGGCGCCGAGGATGACACCGAGTCCTGGCAGGGAGAGGTAGATGTCGGCGTCCGGGTGTGTCTCAAAATGTGTCGCCAGTTCGGTCTCGAGGGCGGCGATCTGATGGTTGATCTCGGCGATGATGGCGACCGCTGCGCGGGTGCTCGCCCCGAACGCGGCGGTGACCGCGGGCGGGGCGGCGAGGTGCTCGGTGCGCAGGGCGGTTTGAATCTCCAGCGCTCTGGCGTCGAGGTTGCGTTGTCGGCCCGCGGCTTTGAGTGCCGATCGGATCTTGGAGACGCTCAAGCGGGCGGCGTCGGCCGGGGTGGATGCGCGACCCAGGATGGCCAGGGCATCGCGGTCAGACAGCGAGTCGAAGGCCTCCAACGCGCCCGGGTAGTACTCCCGCAGCGCCGAGCGCAGTGCGTTGGTGTTGCGGTTGCGCGCCCAGATCAGGTTCTGATGGGTCCGGGCCAGCACCTTGATCGCCTCCACGTCGGGGGTGTCCCCGGCGATCGGACGGTGGTTGTGGCGGTCGGTGCGCACCAGATCGGCCAACACCTTGGCGTCGGCGGCATCGGACTTCGCGCCCGATACCTGGTGGCGGTCGCGGTAGCGGGCCACCGCGAGCGGGTTGACGGCGAACACCTGGTAACCGGCTCCGGCCAGCGCTTCGACCCACAAGCCGCGGTCGGTTTCGATGCCGATCACCACCTGGTCAGGTTCGTCGGCGTGGGTGGCCACCAGTTCGTGGAACCCACCGATCCCGGCAAGTCCTTCCGGGAGCCGACGCGATGCCAGCGTGATCCCGTCGGCGTCCATCAAATGTATGTCGTGGTGGTCCTCGGCCCAATCGTCTCCAACGAAGATCGTCAACTCGCCTCCCTGCTCGATATCGGGTGAAACCTGTTCGAGCCGAAGGACACCCGGCGGCAACCTAATGGATCAGTGCTCGAAGCACGACACCCCATCAGCGCTATAGGTGACCTCACCGACCGGCCGGGGCACGATCTAGCCCTAGAAGTCGAAAAGCGCCTCAGGGCGTGCACAGTGCTCACCGGCCAGCGGCTCGGTGACCAGCGTCCCCTCAACAGATCGCTATCGGGTGAAGACTCGCTGGTCGACTCCCATTAGGG
>NZ_JBQQCF010000132.1:0-1525 GCF_052245755.1 Mycobacterium sp. 4D054 | reverse complement strand
GCTCACTGGTGCACCATCCTTGTGTCGGTGATCTTGGATGGATTGCCGATGCACCCGAGGTGCCGCTGATCTATCGCCCTGCTCGCTCGACACATTCGATGTCCAGCATGAGTTCTGCGGAGGCCAGTGGTTACCCGGGGCGCGTTGACCGTCGACAGGGCTATGCGCCACCGAGCGCCGCTCAGTGAGCGAACCGGCAGTCGTGCCCCGGAACCTGCACATAAGGGTGCCTCCCCACTGGGCTTAGCAGCGAGGAGGCTGTCATGAAGTCTGCCCGAAATACCCTGCCAACGGAACCCACCAATGGGCTCACCTGTGGAATCGACTGGGCCCGCGATGATCACGCGGTCTCGATCGTCGATGCCAAAGGCCGCGAGATCACCCGCAAAACGATCGGTCACCACGCCGTTGGGCTGCGTGATCTGCTCACCACACTGCAGCGCGTCGGTGTCGGAGAAGTCGCCATCGAACGCCCCGACGGTCCGGTTGTAGATGCCCTGCTCGAGGCCGGGATCACCGTCGTGGTGATCAGTCCCAACCAGGTGAAGAACCTGCGCGGGCGCTACGGATCGGCCGGCAACAAAGACGACCGCTTCGACGCGTTCGTCCTGGCCGACACCTTGCGCACCGACCGGACCCGGCTGCGGCCCCTGCAGCCCGACAGCCCGGCCACCGTCGCCCTGCGTCAGACCTGTCGAGCCCGCAAAAATCTGGTCGCTCACCGCGTGGCGATCGCCAACCAGCTGCGGGCTCATCTGATGATCGTCTTTCCCGGCGCGGTCGGGCTGTTCGCCGATATCGACTCGCCGATCAGCCTGGCCTTTTTGGCCCGCTTTGACTGCCAGGACCGCGCCGACTGGCTCTCGGTCACCCGGATGGCCAACTGGCTGGCCAGCGTTGGCTACAGCGGCCGCACCCACGCCAGTGAACTGCACCGACGACTCACCGCCGCGCCTCGCGGCGCCACCGGTATCGACGGTGCCACCATCACCGCGACCTTCGTCGAGGTGTTGAGCACTGTGAGCGCCCAGATCAAAACCCTCGACCAGAGCATCGCCGAGCAACTCGACGCTCACGCCGATGCTCATATCTTCACCAGCCTGCCCCGCTCGGGCACCTTCCGTGCCGCCCGACTGCTCGCCGAAATGGGCGACTGCCGCGCACGGTTCCCCACCCCCGAATCGCTGGCGTGCCTGGCCGGAGTCGCCCCCTCCACCCGCCAGTCCGGGAAAGTCAAACACGTCGGATTCCGCTGGGCTGCAGACAAACAACTCCGCGACGCCGTATGCGATTTCGCCGGTGACAGTCGTCGAGCCAACCCCTGGGCTGCCGATCTCTACAACCGCGCCCGAGCCCGCGGACACGACCACCCCCACGCCGTGCGCATCCTCGCCCGCGCCTGGCTCTACATCCTCTGGCACTGCTGGCACGACGAAGTCGCCTACGATCCCACCCAACACAGGGCCCTCCAAAAGCTGATCAACCAGGATCAACCCAGGGCGGCTTGACACAGGGCAACTCATGC
>NZ_JBQQCF010000131.1:0-1549 GCF_052245755.1 Mycobacterium sp. 4D054 | reverse complement strand
GGCCGGGCGGCCAGTCCTTTCAAGCCGCACCACCAGGGCCGGCTACGACCATGCAGCCTCACCCGACCCACCCGGGTCACAGCCCAACGTAACAACACGAAGTAACTGCAACTACGAACTTAAGGACCCACCATGACCAACACTAACGACGCCGACTGGCAGGCCGACTGGGCAATCGAGATCGACCGAGGCCGCCTGGCCCTCGACGGCAGCCTGGTCGACGCCATCAACGCCCTCACCCGCGCACAGCAGGCGCTGGCCACTTTGACCAGCACACACGTCTACGACATCGAGTTCGCCGAGAACCCCCAAGGCGACGACATCGCCTCGTTCCTGTCCGACAGCCTGCGCAACACCCGAGCCGCCTACCACATCGCTCACCGCGTCATCGAGGACGAACGCACCTAAAACGTCAGGGGCCGGGCCCACCGCCACCTGGTGGGCCCGGCCCCGCAGCCCCGACAACAGCTCTGCACCAGCACATCTCAACCCCGGAGGCCCGACAATGAGAACCGCTCCACACCCACAATATGCGTTGCAAGACGTATTCCCTCAGAGTAGTATTTGCGTATGCTGATCGACTGGTCCGACGAGTTCGACACCTGGCTCGATCGGCTTGAAGATCACGCCCACAACGACCCGATCAGCGCCCGCCGACTCGACTACATCACCGCACAACTGCAGCACCTCCAAGAACTCACCGACGCACCCGAAGAAGACACCGCCCACCTGCGCCGCGTTCGCCAATCCAAGACCTATCCCGTCTGGAGACTGGCCCACCCCTACGACCCCGACATCGCCGTGCGGCTCATCGTGTGGTTCCCCGACGACGAACACGCCGTCATCGCCCTCTTCGCCGGCGACAAAGCCCGCATCGGAAACGCCTTCTACAACAGCGTCGGAACCCGAGCCGACGCCGCAATCGAGACCTGGAAACGCAGAAAGGACACCCAATCATGACTGTTGAAGATCGCGGCGGGGCCCGCCTCAAGAAGCTGCTCGCCGACCCCGACCGCGCCGAGCGCGTCGACCACATCCGCCAGCAGATGCGCGAGGACGACCGCGCCTACGCCATGAACCTGGCGCTGATCCGCCGCGCCGCCGACCTCACCCAAGTCGAACTCGCTCGACGCCTGGGAGTAGGACAAGCCGCGGTGTCCAAAGTCGAACGCCAACACGACCTGCTGCTGTCCACCCTGTCCAGCTACGTCGCCGCCGCCGGCGCCAACGCGCGCATCGTCGTCACCGTCGGAGACCGCGACCTGGAATTCGACCTCGCCACCCTGGCCGACGCAGCGCCACCGGAACAGTAACCAGTCGCACCCGAGGGCACCCGCCAGCGAGCGACGCTGGCGTGGTGCCCCTCGTTCATCGTCGAGCCTCGGCGCTGCGGCCCCGAGGCGCCGGCGCACTAGGTGCGACCGCCGGATGCCCGCCTGCGGCGGGCGTGGGTTGGGTAGCTACTCACCTTTAACCGTCAGCAGGGGTCGCAGCCTAATCGGCCGGGGGCCCGACCGGTCAACCCACACCGACGCCGAACTACGCAGGC
>NZ_JBQQCF010000130.1:0-1587 GCF_052245755.1 Mycobacterium sp. 4D054 | reverse complement strand
TGAACGTCAACACACCGCCGGAGTACGCCGCGGAGATCCCCTCCGGCACCGCACCCCAACCGAGCACATCACCGGCGGCTGGATCGTTGACAGTGACTGTCGCCGAACCGATCTCATCCGAGTCCAGGTCGGTGATCACCACGATCGGGCTGACCGTGATCGGCGACCCGGCACTGCCGGCCGCCACCGGGGACACCACCACCAACGGCGCCACCTCAGTCACCAGACCGACCACTGTCACCACCGTGCCCGCCGGCACCGCACTCGTGTTGCCCTGGGCGTCGGTCACGGCGAAGCTGACCGACTTCAACCCCGCACCCGTCGAGGTCAACGTCACCGACTGCAACAACTGCTGATACACCGCCACCGACGCAGACCCGGTGAACGTCAACACCCCGTCGGCGTAGTGCACATCCACACCGGTCGGCAGACCGCCCCAGGAGAGCATGTCACCGGCCGACGGATTGTTCACCGTGACTGTGGCCGAACCGATCTGATCAGAATCCAGATCGGTGATCACCACGATGGGGCTGACCGTGATCGGCGACCCGGCACTGCCGGCCGCCACCGGGGACACCACCACCAACGGCGCCACCTCAGTCACCAGACCGACGATCGTGACCACCGTGCCCGCCGGCACCGTACTGGCGTTACCCTCACCATCGACCACCGTGAACGACACCGACTTCAACCCCGCACCCGTCGAGGTCAACGTCACCGACTGCAGAAGTTGCTGATACACCGCCACCGAGGCAGTGCCGGTAAACGTCAACACCCCGTCGGCGTAATGCGCATCCACACCGGCCGGCACACCGCCCCAGGAGAGCACGTCACCGGCCGACGGGTTACTCAGTGTGACTGTGGCCGAGCCGATCTGATCAGAGTCCAGGTCTGTGATCACCACGACCGGGCTGACTGTGATCGGCGACCCGGCGCTGCCGGCCGCCACCGGCGACACCACCACCAACGGCGCCACCTCGGTCACCAGACCGACCACCGTGACCACCGTGCCCGCCGGCACCGCACTGGTGTTGCCCTGGGCGTCGGTCACGGCGAAGCTGACCGACTTCAACCCCGCACCGGTCGAGGTCAACGTCACCGACTGCAACAACTGCTGATACACCGCCACCGACGCGGCGCCGGTAAATGTGAGGACGCCGCCGGAGTATTCCGCGGAGATGCCCTCCGGCACTGAACCCCAACCGAGCACATCGTCGGCCGACGCGTTATTCACCGTGACTGTGGCCGAATCGATCTGATCAGAGTCCAGGTCGGTGATGACCACGATCGGGCTGACCGTGATCGGCGACCCCACCGCCCCGGTGGCCACCGGGGACACCACCACCAACGGCGGCACCTCGGTCACCAGACCGACGATCGTGACCACCGTGCCCGCGGGCACCGTACTGGCGTTACCCTCACCATCGACCACCGTGAACGACACCGACTTCAGCCCCGCACCCGTCGAGGTCAACGTCACCGACTGCAGAAGTTGCTGATACACCGCCACCGAGGCAGTGCCGGTAAACGTCAACACCCCGTCGGCGTAATGCGCATCCACACCGGCCGGCAGACCGCCCCAGGAGA
>NZ_JBQQCF010000129.1:0-1621 GCF_052245755.1 Mycobacterium sp. 4D054 | reverse complement strand
CCTAGGAGTCTGCTGAATTAATCCGGCGTGGTGGCGGGGTTTGTGGCTGGGTTCTCGAGATGATTAATGGATGCAGGGGCATTCTGAGGATCAGCGTGAGCTGTTGGATGCGGAGTCGGTTGCCGGGCATCTGCTGAAGTCCGACAGCATGTTTGTATTCCTGGCCGAACACCGCCACGAGTTGTTTCCCGAGGCGATGTTCGCTGATCTTTTCCCGTCGCGGCGGGGGCGTCCGAGCGTGCCGGCCGAGGTGATGGCCTCGGTGATCACCTTGCAGGCCCTGCACGGGCTCTCTGATAGCGAGACCGTGGACGCGGTCACCTTCGATCTGCGCTGGAAAGCCGCGTGCGGGTTGGCGGTGACCGCGCCGGCGTTTCACTCGACCACGCTGACCTATTGGCGGCGCCGGCTGGCGGCCTCGCAGGCGCCGGACCGGATCTTTGAGGCGGTCAAGGCCGTCGTGGCGCAGACCGGTGTGTTGGCCAAAAAGACGCGGCGAGCGTTGGACTCCACCGTGCTCGATGATGCGGTGTCCACCCAGGACACCGTAACCCAGCTGATCGCTGCGATCCGCCGGGTCGGGCGCGAAGTCCCAGGGGCCGGCGAGGTGATCACCACTTACTGCACCGCCCACGATTACAGCGATCCGGGTAAACCGGCGATCGCCTGGAACGACAGAACCGCCCGCGACCAGCTTGTCGACGCCTTGGTCGGCGATGCGCACCGGCTGCTGGGGCATCTGCCCGACCAGGAACTGGGCCCGCGCGCCGCTGAGGCGGTGTCGTTGTTGGCGCTGGTCGCCGGCCAGGACGTCGAACCGGTCGAGGGTTCTGATGGCACCGACGGGCAGTGGCGCATCGCGCAGAAGGTGGCCGGTGATCGGGTGATCTCTACCGTGGATCCCGAAGCCCGCCATGCCCATAAGACGGTGCATCGCCGCCAGGACGGATACAAGGCCCACATCGCGGTCGAACCTGATACCGGGATCATCACCGACTGCGCGCTGACCAAGGCAAGCGGACAAGACAATCACGAAGCCGTCATCGGACTGGCGCTGCTGGCACACGAGACGACGGCGGTGCGGGTGCTCGGCGATTCGGCCTACGGCACCGGTCAGGCACGGGCGACGCTGGCCGAGCTCAAGCATGTCGCCGTGATCAAACCGCTCCCGCTGAGAACCCCGGTCCCGGGTGGGTTCACCAGCGATGACTTCACCATCGATTTCGCGGCCCGTACCGTGACGTGTCCGGCCGAGCACACCATCCCCATCGGACCTAGCGGTGGAGCCGCATTCGAAAAGCATTGCCGGTCATGCGCTTTGAGGCACCTGTGCACCACCGCAGTGCGTGGGCGAAAGCTCACCATCAGCGAACACGAACCGCACCTACGTGCCGCCCGGGCCATCGCGCGCACACCCGAATGGCAGGCCGAGTACCGCCAACACCGCCCCATGGTGGAACGCTCGATCGCCTGGTTGACCCGCGGCAACCGCAAAGTCCGCTACCGCGGCGTCAGCAAGAACAACCACTGGCTGCACCACCGCGCCGCCGCATTGAACCTGCGCCGCCTGATCAGCATGGGCCTGACCCACACCGGCACCACCTGGGCCATCGCCTAAGCC
>NZ_JBQQCF010000128.1:0-1653 GCF_052245755.1 Mycobacterium sp. 4D054 | reverse complement strand
CCCGGATTTTTCGTGGAATGTTGACTGTGGGGGTGTGTAGATAAGCGAAAGTGCCTGTCCTGCAAGGAATAATTGGACTTCTCTACGGTTCAAAAACCCTGACGGGAAGGCACTTCGCAGGTGAAGAATATCGCGGCGGCATCGCCGGTGAAAGTTTCCGCCGACGGCCATGGCGTTGTGTCGCATGCCGGGATGGGCATGCTGCGTGAGCTTGCCGACCGGACCGGCTTATCGGCGCAGGTCACGGCCGCGTTGGCCGACACCTACCGCGGCCCGTGGGTGTATGCGCCTGGGGAGGTGTTCGCTGATCTGGCGGCCGCGGTCGCCGACGGCGCGGACTGCATCGACGCGGTCGGTCAGCTGTGCGGTGACCGGGAGCACGTCCTGGGGGCCAAGGCCTCAACGACCACCATGTGGCGGCTGATCGATGAGCGGATCGATGCCGCGCATCTACCCGGGGTGCGC
Source organism: Mycobacterium sp. 4D054 (assembly GCF_052245755.1). Taxonomy (NCBI): domain Bacteria; kingdom Bacillati; phylum Actinomycetota; class Actinomycetes; order Mycobacteriales; family Mycobacteriaceae; genus Mycobacterium; species Mycobacterium sp. 4D054. The sequence goes on along the minus strand of NZ_JBQQCF010000128.1, from coordinate 1,188 downwards.
GCAGCCCGAGCCGCGGCGCGGGCAGCGGCCTGGGCTGTCGGAGCCGCCCCCACCACCGGCGGCTGGCTGCATATCGACATCGATGCCACGCTGGTGATCGATCACTCCGACAACAAGGCCGGGGCTGCGCCGACCTGGAAGAAAACGTTCGGGCTGCACCCGCTGCTGGCGTTTCTGGACCGCCCCGACATCGCCGGCGGCGAAGCCCTGGCCGGGTTGCTGCGCAACGGTAACGCCGGCTCCAACACCGCCTCCGACCACATCATCGTCCTGCACCAGGCTTTGGCATCGCTGCCAGCGGCGTGGCGGCCCAACCCCGACGATCCCGACAACCCCGAGGCCCCGAAGGTGTTGGTGCGCTGCGATACCGCCGGATCCACCCACAAATTCGCCGCAGCGTGCCGGGCCGCCGGGGCCGGGTTCTCCTTCGGGTACCCCGTCGATACCCGCGTCCAGGACGCCGTGGACACCCTCAACCTCGGCGATTGCTGGTATCCAGCGATCGACACCGACGGCGGGATCCGCGACGGCGCGTGGGTCGCTGAAGCCACCGACCTGGTCAACCTGGCCTCCTGGCCCGAAGGGACCCGGCTGATCCTGCGTAAAGAACGCCCCCACCCCGGCGCGCAGTTGCGGTTCACCGACGCCGACGGCATGCGGGTCACCGCGTTCATCACCGACACACCACCGGGTGTCGTACCCGGTCAGGTCGCCGGTCTGGAACTACGGCACCGCCAGCACGCCCGCGTCGAGGACCGTATCCGCGAACTCAAAGCCACCGGGCTGCGTAACCTGCCCTGCCACTCCTTCTGGGCCAATGCTGCCTGGCTCGAAATCGTCCTGGCCGCCGCTGACCTGGTCACCTGGACCCGCCTCATCGGGTTCGCCAGCGATCGCGCTCTGGCCCGCGTCGAGATCACCACGTTCCGCTACCGGGTCCTGCACGTGGCCGCCCGTATCACCCGCGGCGCCCGCCAACTGCGGCTACGCATCGATGCCACCTGGCGCTGGGCGGCGGCGATCGCCGCCGCCTGGCACCGCGTCCGCACCGCCTTCGGATAACACCCCACCCCATCGGACCCATCAACGATGAAGGACCCACAGGCCCCAGGAAAGCCCGCCCCACCCGGCGACACGGGACAGCACCTCTACGCCACCACACGAAAACCACTACCCAACAACACAACT
>NZ_JBQQCF010000127.1:0-1657 GCF_052245755.1 Mycobacterium sp. 4D054 | reverse complement strand
CCTCGATCCACCGATGAATCGCCTGTTCGGAGGGTGTTGATGTAAGGAAAGTGCCCTTTGAGCTGGGATGATTGGAGTTACCACACTTCGATCAGCCCACGTTCAGAAAGGCACTTCCGGTGCAAGTGTCCCATAGGTTCGCCGTGTCGTCGGCGGTCTTCGATGATGCACATCTCGTGTCGTGCGCCGGGCTGGTGCCGGTGATGACCCTGGCCGACCAGACCGGTCTGTCGCAGCTATTGGCCGACAAGATCCGGTTCACCTGTGAGCGGATCCGTTCGGGTGCGGCCCATCCGTCACCGAAGCTGACCACGCTGATCGCCGGGATGTGCGCCGGCGCGGACAGCATTGATGACCTAGACGTTGTGCGCTCGGGTGGGATGAAGACCCTCTTCGGTGGTGTGTACGCCCCGTCGACGATCGGAACCTTATTGCGGGAGTTCACCTTCGGGCATGCCCGCCAGCTCGAATCTGTCCTGCGCGAACACCTGGCCGCGCTGTGCGGGCGTGTCGATCTGTTGCCCGGCGCCGACGGACGGGCGTTCATCGACATCGACTCACTACTACGCCCGGTCTACGGGCACGCCAAGCAGGGCGCCAGCTACGGACACACCAAGATCGCCGGCAGGCAGATCCTGCGCAAAGGCCTCTCACCGTTGATCACCACGATCAGCACCGACCACGGTGCGCCGGTGATCGCCGGGGCGAGGTTGCGGGCGGGCAAGGCCAACTCCGGCAAGGGCGCAGCCCGCATGATCGCTCAAGCGGCCGCTACCGCCCGTGCTGCCGGGGTCACCGGGCAGATCCTGGTGCGTGGCGATTCGGCCTACGGCAATAGCACCGTGGTCACCGCCTGCCACCGAGCAGGTGTCCGGTTCTCGCTGGTGCTGACCAAGACCGCCGCAGTTGCCGCCGCCATTGACGCAATTCCCGAGACCGCGTGGACCCCGGTGAACTATCCCGGTGCTGTGCGTGACCCCGACACCGGCGCCTGGATCTCCGATGCCGAAGTCGCCGAAACCACCTACACAGCCTTCGGTTCCACCAAGACTCCGGTGACCGCCCGGTTGGTCGTGCGCCGGGTCAAAGACGCGCGGTTCCTCGATGCGCTGTTTCCGGTGTGGCGGTACCACCCGTTCTTCACCAATTCCGACGAACCCGTCGACGCCGCTGACATCACTCATCGCCGCCACGCCATCATCGAAACCGTGTTCGCCGACCTCATCGACGGACCTTTGGCGCACATGCCCTCGGGGCGGTTCGGCGCGAACTCGGCCTGGATCCTGTGCGCCGCGATCGCCCACAACCTGCTGCGCGCCGTCGGCGTCCTGGCCGGAGGTGCCCACGCGGTCGCCCGCGGGGCGACACTGCGCCGCAAGATAATCACTATCCCGGCCCGCCTGGCCCGTCCGCAACGCCAACCTATCCTGCACCTACCAGCGCACTGGCCCTGGACAGAGCACTGGCTCACGTTGTGGCGCAACACCATCGGCTACAGCCCACCAGAAATCGCCACCACCTGACCATATGCCGAAAGGCCCGACCGGAGCGCACAGGAACAGCTGGACAGACCAGCAGATACCCCCTGCCCGCGACCAGGACCAGCCCTCAACAGCCCAGCGAGGCACACCTACCCCAATTCATCAGTGGATCGAGG
>NZ_JBQQCF010000126.1:0-1664 GCF_052245755.1 Mycobacterium sp. 4D054 | reverse complement strand
AGCCTCGATCCACCGATGTATCGGCTGGTCGCAGGGTGTCGGAATGAGGAAAGTGCCCTTTGAACTGGGAAGATTGGTGTTCTCTACGCACTAATCAGTCCAGGTCAGAAAGGCACTTCCGGTGAAAGTGTCCCATAGTTTCGCTGTGTCGTCGGCGGTCTTCGATGATGACCATCTCGTGTCCTGCGCTGGATTGGTCCCGGTGATGACCCTGGCGGCCCAGACTGCCTTGCCGCAGCTATTACGTGACAAGGTGGTCATTGCCGAGCCGAGGATCAAGTCCGGGGCGGCCAACCCGGCACCGAAGCTGAGCACAGTCATCGCGGGCATGTGTGCCGGTGCGGACTGCATTGACGATCTCGACCTGGTGCGGGCAGGTGGGATGAAGACACTGTTCGGCGGCGTGTATGCACCCTCGACCATCGGAACTTTGTTGCGCGAGTTTACTTTCGGACACGCCCGCCAGCTCGAATCGGTTTTGCGCGAGCACCTGGCCGGACTCTGCGCGCGGGTCGATCTGTTGCCTGGCGCCGACGAGCGCGCGTTCCTCGACATCGACTCACTGCTGCGTCCGGTCTATGGCCACGCCAAACAAGGTGCTTCCTACGGACACACCAAAATCGCGGGCAAGCAGATCCTGCGCAAAGGCCTGTCACCGTTGGTCACCACGATCAGCACCGCCACGAGTGCGCCGGTGATCACCGGCGCCCGGTTGCGAGCCGGGAAGGCCAACTCCGGCAAGGGTGCGGCCCGGATGATCGCCCAAGCCGTCGCCACCGCCCGCACCGCCGGGGTCACCGGCCCGATCCTGGTACGCGGCGACTCGGCCTACGGCAACAGCACCGTGGCCACAGCCTGCCGCCGCGCCGGTGCCCAGTTCTCGTTGGTGCTGACCAAGACCCGCGCCGTCGCTGCAGCCATCGAGTCCATCGACGAGAGCGCCTGGATTGCAGTGGAATACCCCGGAGCGGTCCGTGATCCCGACACGGGAGCCTGGATCTCCGATGCAGAAGTCGCCGAGACCACCTACACCGCCTTCACCTCCACCGACAACCCGATGACCGCCCGGTTGATCGTGCGTCGGGTCAAAGATGCCCGCTTTCCTGATGCGCTGTTTCCGGTGTGGCGGTATCACCCGTTCTTCACCGACACCGACGAACCCACCGTTGCGGCCGACATCACCCACCGCCGCCACGCGATCATCGAAACCGTGTTCGCCGACCTGATCGATGGACCCCTGGCTCACATGCCTTCGGGACGTTTCGGAGCGAACTCGGCGTGGATCCTGTGCGCCGCGATTGCCCACAACCTGCTGCGCGCCGCCGGCGTCCTGGCCGGTGGAGCCCACGCAGTCGCCCGGGGCGCCACACTGCGCCGCAAGCTCATCACCGTCCCCGCACGCCTGGTCCGACCGCAACGCCGACCCCTTCTGCACCTACCGAGCCACTGGCCCTGGGCTGACCACTGGCTTACGCTGTGGCGCAACATCATCGGCTACGATCCACCTCTACTGGCCACAGCCTGACCACCTGGCCGAATAGGCCCCTACCGGAGCGCACAGGGAAAAGCTGGGCAGACCAGCGGTTACGTCACGCTCACAAGCCCACCAAACGACAACCAGCCATGGCAGACACATCAATCACTCAAGTCCACGGATCGAGGCT
>NZ_JBQQCF010000125.1:0-1765 GCF_052245755.1 Mycobacterium sp. 4D054 | reverse complement strand
GACCAGCGCGGGGTCCGTTCGTGGGCACGCTGATGATGCAGACGACCGCCGTCCCCGACCCGGGATTTCGACAACTTCAATGACGATCACCCCCGCCGTGGTCGTCACACAGAGGGACGGTCAACACGCGCAACGCTGCGACGAATACCCGCGCTGGTTGCACACCTATAATCACCACCGCGGCCACACAGCACTCGGCGGTCAAGCACCAGCCAGCCGCGTACCTAACCTCTCAGGTCAGTACAGCTAGCTCGAGCCACACAAAGGCGAAGAGCCCCATAGCCGCCGGCCAGTAACCCCATCGTTGCGGATACGGGCGGGGTAGCGGTCCAAGGTCCCCTTTGCGGACGACTCCGCAGAACCGATACACGGTGCGCAGGGGAGACAGCAGGCGCCAGACGGGTCCGATGCACACCGACACCGCGACCAGCCCGACCCAGAGCAGGACGTAGAACGCGCCGGCCAGCGCATTGTCGCTGCCTTGTGGACCCCATAGGGCGGCCGCCGCCACCCAGAGGGCGAAAGTCAGTGCCGCTAGCGCAGCGATCCAACGCAGCACCGCGTTATCGACGGTCCGGGTTACCCACTCTGGTAACTCGCGGCCCGGCTTCGCCGGGTCGAAGCGCGGGTTCTTCCACGCGAGCGCGACGACGGCGAACGTCGCCGTAAGCGCCCACGCCGCGCCGATCAAGGCGAAAGACAGCGGTACAGGGAGATCTGTCGACCCGCCGACGCCATGGGCAAGGATGTCGACACGTGGGGTCACGGGCGAACTTGAATGGTGACGACAGTGCGGTTGACATCGTGGAGCTCGACGTCGACCTGACCAGGCACGTCGACGGTGAATTCGAAATTCTGGTCCGGGCGCGGTTCGACATTGAACGTGTGCTCAGGCACAGAATGCACGTGCAGCTGGTCGGCAACGTCGCTGGTCACCTGGAGCACGATCGGTTTCCCGATGGTCGCCTGGGTCTGCCCGTTTGTCGGGGTAACCGTGCCGCCGCTGATGGCGATTTCGACGATCGTGGCTTCTTCGGGAAGTGGCGCCTGATGAGCCCGCGGCGATTGGGTAGCGCCGGCCGCAGAAGGCGTGGGAGCCGCTGACGGACTGGTCGATGCCGAATCGGTCGTCGTCGAGCCGCAGCCGGCCAGCAGGACGAACAGCGCCACCGGGGCGAGGGTCACGACAGATCTGGCTGTTCAGTGGTCATGGGCGTTCGTTCCTCTCAACGACGGGATTCTCGGCGGAACCCGCATCTACAGCGGGTTCGCGACGACGATTTCGGCGCGCGATATAGAACACGACGCCGACAATGATCAGCGCGGGCGCAAACGCGGGCAGGGACATCCACAGCCCTACATCGGTTGCGAGATATGTGACTACGGGAGGCTTCATGATCTTCGAGCCGATTCCCTCGTCGCCGTGATCGCATCCCGATCAACCGCGGCGAACTTCAACATCTGCGACTCCCCACGACATGCATCAGCACCTACGTACTGTCTCCGTAATTCGCGTGGACGAAACATACCGGAACCTCCGGTACCGCGTACCGCTAGGTGAGTCGAACGCCTCGTCGGGCATCGATGGGTGCGAGGCCGAACATCTCGTGAAAAGCCCGGTTTGCATGGGAGCTGTCACTAAACCTCGATCCACTGATGAATTGGGGTAGGTGTGCCTCGCTGGGCTGTTGAGGGCTGGTCCTGGTCGCGGGCAGGGGGTATCTGCTGGTCTGTCCAGCTGTTCCTGTGCGCTCCGGTCGGGCCT
>NZ_JBQQCF010000124.1:0-1895 GCF_052245755.1 Mycobacterium sp. 4D054 | reverse complement strand
AGCAAATCACGCGCCGTCAACGACACCCCGACCGAACAGGAGGCCACCCCCGCGGCACTGACCGCCTGAACCATTAACTCGAAGAATCACACGACAGGCGTCGTACACCACGCCCCTGGACTTGACCACCCCTATAAGGGGTGGTGGGTTCCGTGATTGGGGTGCTTGTGATCATCGTGATTGCTTGCGTGATTGCTCTACCTGCGGTTTTGCTGGTCGCGTGATTGGCGTGACGACTGCGTGATTGCTATCGGCCTCGAAAAGTGCGTGATTGCTCTGACCTGCGGGTTTACCTCTTTCCGTTATTGGGCGTGATTGGGAAACCTCAGCGAGAAACCAGGCGCTACGGGCCTTCCCGCCGTGCTCATTGGTGCGTCCGTCGAGCCGCACCAGCACGCCCGCGGTGGCCAGCTGGTCGAGCCTGCGGCGCGCCTTCTCGATGTCGGCGCGGCCAGGTGAGGACTTCTCAGTGATGGCAGCTGCGGCGTCTCTGGCCGTCAGACCGTCAACGCCGCTGGCCCTCACCAGATCAACGAGGTCGACGGAGTGCTCGATGGTGAGGACGCCAGCGGCCTGGTCGTGCAGCAGTCGGTACGGGCCGACTTCCTCGGCGGGCTGCTTGATGTGGCGGAACGAAACGATCGGGTCACCAGGATCGCCGTTGAGTAGCACGATGCTGCCGCAACCGGAGGTCAGCCATGTCGAGCCGTAGACGTCATCGACTGACGGCACAGCCGGCCCCTGCGGGTTCCGCTTCTTCGTGTGGTGCAGCTCCAACAGCTGGCAGCCTTGCGTCAGCAGGTGCTGACGAGCTCGATTCCACTGTGCGCCAACTGCATCCTCGGAAAGGCGGACAGCGGCATCTTTGAGAGAGTCGACGATGACCACGCCAGCGTCGTAGTAGTCGGCCATGCGCGCGAGCAGTGCAGGATTGGCGGCCAAGTCGCGCGGCGGCGGCCCTGACCATACGGTGAGCTGTTTGGCGAGTGTGTGCCTGTCGCATTCCCTGAATACACGACCGGCGGCCCGCGCGATCTGCTTGGGCCGGTCCATGGCGAGATACAGTATGCGGCAATCTATTTCGTGAATCGGCAAGCCGATCAGACTGCCGTCGCCGAGGCCAAGGAGTTCGCGCACGATGAGAATCGCGATGCTGGTCTTCCCCAGGCCCTGCCCTCCTGCGATCATGAGAGCTTCGCCAGCGGGCCAGATCACCTGGGCATCGCGGCCCCACAGTGCTGGGATGCCGGCGGGTTGGTCCAGGACGAATGTTGCGCCATCAACGGCGGTCTCTGGCTCGTGGCGTGGGCCGTCCTCGGGCCGGCCCAGCGCTTGTGAATCGTCGAGGCCATCGAACGTTGGCAGTGAGGTCGGGGGTGGCCGGTCGCGTCGGTGCCGCTCGACGGCATCGAGTGCGCGTTGCTTGACGTGTTCATCGGTCATGCGATGGCGCCGCCGGTCAGCTCGTGGAGCCGTTCGGCGAAGGCGCGATCAGCACCACCGCGCCGCCAAAGCGCCTGCAACACCTCAAGCTCGAGCAGCGGCACATCACCGCCGTCGAGGATGTGTTGGGCCGCGTCACGGCCGGCGTCGATCATGCGGGCCGACAGCGGCGGCTCGGTGCAGCGGCAAGGCCATAAGTCACGGCAGCCGCAATCGAGTGGGACGACACGCTGGCGGCCGGCGTGTCGACGCTTCCAAGCGGCGACGCCGCTATGCTGAGGGAAGTCCGTCGCCGTGGACCTTGAAGCCGCCTCGTTCCCCCCGGGTGTTGACCGTCTCTCGGGATGACGATCACGGGGTATGTGGACGTCATTGAGCGTGCTGATGTGGCCTGTGCCGCCGTTGTCGAATTGATCTTGTTCGTGTGCACCGTCAGTGTGACGAGGAACTGA
>NZ_JBQQCF010000123.1:0-1952 GCF_052245755.1 Mycobacterium sp. 4D054 | reverse complement strand
CGCAAGGTGCACGCGCTGATCTTCACCGCCGTCTACTCCCGGCACATGTTCGTGTGGCTGACCTACTCGCAGACCCTGGTGGCGGTGATCGCCGGATGTCAGGCGGCGTGGGAGTTCTTCGGAGGGGTGTTCGCGGTGCTGATCCCGGACAACCTCAAGCCGGTGATCGCCGCCGCTGATGCGGTCAATCCCCGATTCACCCAGGGGTGGCTCGACTACGCCGGTCATGTCGGGTTCCTCACCGACCCGGCTCGGGTGCGCTCCCCAAAGGACAAACCGCGAGTGGAGCGTGCGGTGCAGTACGTGCGCCGAAACTTCTGGGACGGTGAAACATTCGCCAGTATTGAGCAGGCGCAGCAGGCTGTCACCGTGTGGTGTCTTCGTACTGCCGGGACCCGCATCCACGGCACCACCTGCGCACGGCCGGTGGAGGTGTTCACCACCGAGGAGCAACCGCTGCTGCTGGCGGTGCCGGGGGCCTACGACGTGCCGGTGTTCAAAGCGGTCAAGGTGCACCGCGACTTCCACGCCGAGGTCGCCAAAGCCCTCTACTCGCTTCCTGAGCAGTGGATCGGGCACACCCTCGACGTGCGTGCTGACGGTGAGCTGGTGAAGTTCTATCACCGCGGTGTGCTGGTCAAAGTCCATCCTCGTCAGCCTGCGGGAGGCCGCAGTACCGACCGCGCTGATCTACCCGAACACAAAGTCGGTTACGCGCTGCGGGACTTAACGACGCTGATCGCCACCTGCGCCGCCTATGGCCCGAACGTCGGGATCTACGCCGAACGCATCCTCGACGATCCGCTGCCGTGGACGCGGATGCGCACCGTCTACCGACTCCAGGGCCTGGTGCGCCGTTACGGCGCGCAGCGTGTCGAGCAGGCATGTTCGGTGGCACTGGATCTCGACGTCGTCTCGGTCAACAAGATCGCCTCGATGCTCGAGCGCGCCACCGAGAACACGATCCCGGCACTGCCGCTGGCCGTCGGCCAAACCGCTACCCGGTTCTCGCGCGATCCATCCGAATTCGGCACCACCTCAACATCATTGACCGTCATCGCCAATGCCGACTCCGAGGGGACCTGCTGATATGACCACTACCAACCGCGTGGCCGCAGACCCGGTCGGCGCCGACCTGCTCCGACTGCTCAAAGCGCTCAAGCTCGGCGCCCTGGCCGACACCCTGCCCGAACGGGCCGCACTGGCCCGCCAGCACAAACTCAGCCACATCGGATTCCTCGAAACACTTCTTGCCGACGAAGTATCCCGACGCGAATCCCGATCAGCCGCCCTGCGGGCGGCCAAAGCCGGACTCGACCCGACGATGCGCTTCGACTCCTGGACCGCACAACAGGACCTGCGCTACGACCGTACCCTGCTCGGCGACCTGACCTCGCTACGATTCCTCGACGCCGGACAGTCCGCAATCATCCTCGGGCCCGTGGGCGTAGGCAAAACACATCTGGCAACAGCACTGGGGCACTTGGCCATTCGTCGCCGCCACACCGTCCTGTTCGCCCGATCCGACAAACTGTTCACCCGGCTACGCGCCGCCCGACTCGACCACACCGTCGACGCCGAGATCCGCCGACTGGCGGCCGTCGACGTCCTCATCATCGACGACTTCGCGCTGCGACCCCTCGACGCCACCGAAACCAGCGACTTCTACGAAATCGTCGTCGAACGCCACCAAACCAAGACCACCATCGTGACATCAAACCGGGAACCCGCCGAATGGCTGACCATGACCGCCGACACCCTGCTCGCCCAATCAGCCATCGACCGACTCACCGCTGCGGCCCACACCCTGGTCATCGAAGGACCGTCCTACCGCCAACGCACCCGACCCGGTCAGCTTGACCCAGAGGGACCCGACGAGCATCCTCGATAACGCGCCACGGTGGTCCCATCCCCCTGGCAATCAGGTGGTCCCATCACCCTGGCAAGCGACA
>NZ_JBQQCF010000122.1:0-2031 GCF_052245755.1 Mycobacterium sp. 4D054 | reverse complement strand
TTTACTGATCGGACTCACGGAACCGGGCCGCGGATCGTGCGGGAATGCATCGCGCACATGTAAGCCACACGACGCGGGTACGGCGTAACTACCCGATTAGATCGGACCGCTGGCTTGCTAGGGTATTGACCGACATGGTGCCAGTCGAGCCGATCTCCCACCGGCTCCGTGACCTGGCCGGCAGCGACTAACGTCTACCTGTGGGTCAACGGAATCCACCCCAAAGTTCGACTGGAGCAGGAAACGCCGTGTTTGCTGGTGATGACGGGAGCGCGTGCCGACCACCGCAAGGGGCTGGTCGCGCTCGCCTGCGCATCCGAAAAGTTGATCTTCGATATGACACCAAGTGACTGTCGGAGCCGGCCGGTACCCTCAACCGCGGCCAGAAAGGGTCCGCATCACGGCAGGAGTTTGGCATTGGGTACACGGACGGTGTTCTATTCGTTCCACTACGACCGTGACGTTCACCGCGTCCAGCTGGTGAGGAATATCGGCGCCGTAGACGGAAGCCCCGCTCTCGGATCGCAAGAGTGGGAAACCGTCCGGCGCAACAGCCGGCAGGCGGTAGTCAGCTGGATCGACAAGCAGATGGCGTACAAGCGAGCTGTGGTCGTCCTTATCGGACAGCAGACTGCGAACCGCCCCTGGGTCAAGTACGAGATCGAGAAGGCATGGAACAACAAGAAGCCCCTCGTCGGCGTTCACATCCACGGGCTGTCATCTATGGGGCTCACCGACACCAAGGGGGCTAACCCGTTCGACGCAGTCGCTGGCGTCACGAGCGTGCCGGTCTTCGACCCCACCAAGCATGACTATCTAGGCCGGATCGACACCAAGGCCACCTACGCCTACCTCGCTGCCAACTTGCCTAGCTGGGTGGACCAGGCGAGAGCACGCGCGTAGTGCCTCCAGCGGAATGCCCGTTCTGCGAGATCGTCGACCGCAGCGATCCTGACGTGCGCGAGGTATACCGCGACGCGAATGTGGTCGCCTTCTTCCCGACCGACCCCGCAGTACTAGGCCACACACTGGTGATCCCGCGTCGCCACGTTCCGGATATCTGGAGCTTGCGCACCGAGGAGGCCGCGCAGCTCTCCGTGGCCGTCCTACGACTCGCTGAAGCGATTCGGGCGGCGGTCGTCCCCGAGGGCTTCAACATCATCCAGTCCAACGGAGCGGCCGCTACACAGACGGTTTCCCACCTACACGTCCATCTCGTCCCTAGGAACGATGCGGACGCGATGGGGCCTATCTGGCCGCAAGAGACGGACTATTCCGAGGACCGCAAGGACGATGTGCTCAACCGGGTCAAATCGGCGGTGTCTTCTCTCAAACCCGTCGAGCCGGAGGTGTCACCGGAGGACCGACGCAAGCACCTCGACTACATCCAAGCTGTGGTGACTCGACAGTCGGCGGCCTCAGCGTCCGCGAAGGGGTGGCTGCTTCCTGTTGTCACTGCACTTTTCGGGTTCGCACTCACCCAGCACGTGTGGCTGCTCGCCCTGCTGGGAATGTTCTTGATTGCCGTGTTCGCCTACATCGACGCGAATTACCTCCGCAGCGAGAAGGCTTACCGCGCTCTTTACAACGCGGTAAGCCGCTCCGAACGCATGGTTCCGCGATTCACGCTCGACCCAACGGACGCCCACGAGCCGCAATGCGGCGATGCGCCTGCCGCAGCGAAATGGAAGGTGTTGCGCGACAAGTACCTCCCCCCTCGGGAGGTGTGGACGTCGTGGTCGATCGCCCCTTTTTACAGCGCAATGCTGTTACTCGGTGTCGGAGTGGCCGTCACCGCAGCGTTCACTGCCGATAAGGCTGCGATACCTTTACCGCACGGACCCACGATGACCACGACCGTGGTGAGCACAGTGCCGGCGTCCCCCGCACCTGTACCCGCTCAACCGAAGTCGCCGCCGCCGTGAGAATCGCCGATCTTGCCTTTCGTGGGCAGATACAGCATCGACGAATTGAAGCCGCGGATTCCAGCTACGTACAGCGAGAACGCCTCCGGTTCACGGACCTTTAGCC
>NZ_JBQQCF010000121.1:0-2179 GCF_052245755.1 Mycobacterium sp. 4D054 | reverse complement strand
CAATACCAGCGCACCGCCCACAGGATCACATCACCCTGGAAATGGCGCCACTTGAAATCCGTCATCGTTCCGTCCGTCCAATCTCCGCCAAGCATGCTCAAGCTTCACGATTTTTGCAACAGAGCCGAATGTCGTAACCGCTGCGGAGCAAGGCCGTCGCGAACGAGTGGCGGAGGGTGTGCGGTGTGGCGGGCTTCGTGATGCCTGCTTGTTCTACGGCACGTTTGAAGGCGCGCTGAAAGGTCTGGTCATACATGTGATGGCGACGCACGACACCGCTCCGTGGATCGGTCGAATGCGTGTGCTGCGCAAAAACCCAGAACCACGGCCAGGAATGCCCGGCGCGCGGATACTTCCGCTCAAGGGCGTCGGGAAGCGCAACGCCGCTGCGGCCCTCGGCCTGGTCCTTCAGCCACCATGCCCGTGCACGCGACAGCTGCTCGCGCAGGCTGGGTGCCAAGCTCTCGGGTAACATCAAGGCCCGATCCTTGGAGCCCTTGCCCTCCCGCACGATGATCGTGCCGTGATCGAAATCCAGATCCTTGACCCGCAGTTGCAAACCCTCACTGATCCGCATGCCCGTTCCATACAGAAGCTGGGCGAACAAACGATGCTCGCCTTCCAGAAAACCGAGGATGCGAACCACTTCATCCGGGGTCAGCACCACCGGCAAGCGCCGCGACGGCCGAGGTCTTCCGATCTCCTGAAGCCAGGGCAGATCCGTGCACAGCACCTTGCCGTAGAAGAACAGCAAGGCCGCCAATGCCTGACGATGCGTGGAGACCGAAACCTTGCGCTCGTTCGCCAGCCAGGACAGAAATGCCTCGACTTCGCTGCTGCCCAAGGTTGCCGGGTGACGCACACCGTGGAAACGGATGAAGGCACGAACCCAGTGGACATAAGCCTGTTCGGTTCGTAAGCTGTAATGCAAGTAGCGTATGCGCTCACGCAACTGGTCCAGAACCTTGACCGAACGCAGCGGTGGTAACGGCGCAGTGGCGGTTTTCATGGCTTGTTATGACTGTTTTTTTGTACAGTCTATGCCTCGGGCATCCAAGCAGCAAGCGCGTTACGCCGTGGGTCGATGTTTGATGTTATGGAGCAGCAACGATGTTACGCAGCAGGGTGACGGTGTTCGGCATTCTGAATCTCACCGAGGACTCCTTCTTCGATGAGAGCCGGCGGCTAGACCCCGCCGGCGCTGTCACCGCGGCGATCGAAATGCTGCGAGTCGGATCAGACGTCGTGGATGTCGGACCGGCCGCCAGCCATCCGGACGCGAGGCCTGTATCGCCGGCCGATGAGATCAGACGTATTGCGCCGCTCTTAGACGCCCTGTCCGATCAGATGCACCGTGTTTCAATCGACAGCTTCCAACCGGAAACCCAGCGCTATGCGCTCAAGCGCGGCGTGGGCTACCTGAACGATATCCAAGGATTTCCTGACCCTGCGCTCTATCCCGATATTGCTGAGGCGGACTGCAGGCTGGTGGTTATGCACTCAGCGCAGCGGGATGGCATCGCCACCCGCACCGGTCACCTTCGACCCGAAGACGCGCTCGACGAGATTGTGCGGTTCTTCGAGGCGCGGGTTTCCGCCTTGCGACGGAGCGGGGTCGCTGCCGACCGGCTCATCCTCGATCCGGGGATGGGATTTTTCTTGAGCCCCGCACCGGAAACATCGCTGCACGTGCTGTCGAACCTTCAAAAGCTGAAGTCGGCGTTGGGGCTTCCGCTATTGGTCTCGGTGTCGCGGAAATCCTTCTTGGGCGCCACCGTTGGCCTTCCTGTAAAGGATCTGGGTCCAGCGAGCCTTGCGGCGGAACTTCACGCGATCGGCAATGGCGCTGACTACGTCCGCACCCACGCGCCTGGAGATCTGCGAAGCGCAATCACCTTCTCGGAAACCCTCGCGAAATTTCGCAGTCGCGACGCCAGAGACCGAGGGTTAGATCATGCCTAGCATTCACCTTCCGGCCGCCCGCTAGCGGACCCTGGTCAGGTTCCGCGAAGGTGGGCGCAGACATGCTGGGCTCGTCAGGATCAAACTGCAGGCTCTGTTGCAAAAATCGTGAAGCTTGAGCATGCTTGGCGGAGATTGGACGGACGGAACGATGACGGATTTCAAGTGGCGCCATTTCCAGGGTGATGTGATCCTGTGGGCGGTGCGCTGGTATTGT
>NZ_JBQQCF010000120.1:0-2262 GCF_052245755.1 Mycobacterium sp. 4D054 | reverse complement strand
CGATATCCGTGCCTGGATCGACACCTGGAACGACAACCCCAAGCCTTACGTCTGGACTAAGACCGCCGACCAGATCCTGGCAAGCATCGCCAACTACTGCAACCGAATTAATGACTCAGGACACTAGACTCGCCACTGCCGGACCGGCTGCGCGCCGCAGTCATCCGCAGCACTGTTCGCCTTCGTGAGGCACCAACGGCAGAGCGTGACCGCTCACCGTGAGCATCCCCGAGACACCCTCACACGTAAGGCGCTCCGATGACACTCAACAGCACCAACGCTGCCGCCATCCTCTCTCCCGAGCAGGTTGCCGAGCTGGTCGTGCAGCCGCTCATCACCAGCTCGGTCGCAATGGTCACCTCCACCGTCGTGCAGACCGACAGCCACTCGATGCGCTTCCCGGTCGTCGTGTCCGACCCCGATACCGCGTGGGTGCCCGAGGGTGCGGAGATCCCGGTCTCCGACCCCGATGTCGAGGAAGTGCTTGTCACCCCGTCCGGTCTCAAAGGTTTGACCGTGGTCAGTAACGAGCTGGTCGCCGACTCCGACCCGTCCGCGCTCGACGTTGTCGGGCAAGGACTCGTAAGGGATTTGCGGACCAAGCTGGACGCCGCCTGGCTCGGGGACACCGTGGCCAACGGACCCAACGGGCTGGAGTCCCTGACCGGGGTCACCGAGACAACGGCGGTATTCGACGGCTCGCTCGACGTGATCGCCGAGGCGGTCTCGCTGGCCGAGAACGCGGGTGCGCCCACGATTCACCCCGTGGACGGGCTGCCCAACTTCTCCCTCGTCGCCAACCCGGTCGACGTGCTCGCGTTGTCCACCGCGAAAGTCAGCACCGACAGCAATCAACCGCTGCTCGGGGTCGACGCCACCGCCGTCACCGGACGCTCAGCGCTCGGCGTGCGCATCCACTCCGCACCCGCCTGCGCGCAAGGCACCGCCTGGCTCATCCCGAGAGACCGCGTGTTCGTCGTGCTGCGCAACGACCCCGAGGTCGTGGCCGACCCGTCACCGTTCTTCTCCAGCTACAGGACCGCGATCCGCGCCGTGCTGCGCGTCGGGTTCGCCTTCCCCCACGAGGCAGCCGTCGTGCGCGTCGGCATGGAAGGCAGCTAACAGACCACCTGCGCTCGGGAGCCACTGGCTACTCCGCTCGGGCGCAGGTGCTAGACCACCGCTGGCCGCGTGAGGTCACCCGCCATAGCGCGGCCAGCGGTGCCACCAACCGGGGAGTTTGCTGGAGCCGGTCGGCCCACATGTGGGAGCCGACACCCATTCCGACACCGCCCGCTGACCGCGCCCGAGAACCGTTGCGGCACAGCGCCATCCGTGCGCATTTAAGAGTCGAAATCCGTTGCGCCACAACCGCTCTCACGGACGAAGGTAGCCTGAGGAACGGTTGCTGAAAGTTTGCTGTGCATATCACTGTATCACTGTTTGCGCAGGGCAAAACTTTGCCCTGGGGGGACCCTCCGTTGCTGTCTTCGAGTCGCGGGCGCACGGCGCGCTGGCTCCAGTTCGCCGCACTGCACCCTAAACCCCTGGCAGGGGCCATTTTTCGCGCACCCCTGATCGTGGACCTGCGGTGTTTGCTGGGGCCGAATCTTGTTGCCCAGGAACATGTTCCACTAGCTGCGACGAAAGCATGAAAACACCTGACAGCAAACAGGTTTCGGGTGCTGTGCCGGTCGCCGGTCGTATGCTCGTGCTATGGGTAGGCGACGGCAGACGGCGGGCGAGAAGCTGCGGTTGAAGATGGTCGCCGCGCTGGAGGCGACCGGCGTCCCCGGCATCGAGTTCGATGAGTACGAGACCGAGGCTCTGGACCGGGCGGTTGCGGCTGCGGACCGCGCCGAGCAGCTCCAGCGGGTGTATGACGCGGAGTTGTCGGGCGAGTGTGAGAGGGACCCGTTTGGTGGTCCAGTCGTTATGCGACTTTCGGTTGATGGGTCGCGGCCCACTGTAGGGCAAACTCGGCTGGGGTGCGGTCGCCATGGGCGGAGTGGGGCCGATTGGAGTTGTAATCGGCTCGCCAGTCCTCGATGATCACGCGGGCTTCCAGCAGCGAATCAAAGCGCCACAGGTTGAGCAGCTCGTCCCGCAGTCGGCCATTGAATGATTCGATCCACGCGTTCTGCCACGGCGAGCCGGGATCGATGAAAAGTGAACCGGCACTGTTGAATCGGCACCAATCCGACACGGCATGCGCGACGAACTCAGGCCCGTTGTCGAAACGCACATAGTGCGGCGCCCCAT
>NZ_JBQQCF010000119.1:0-2473 GCF_052245755.1 Mycobacterium sp. 4D054 | reverse complement strand
GTGGGTTGTCGCGTTCGATCACGGTGTCGGTGGTCGATGACACCGACAAAGAGAGCCTGGTCCCGGGTGCTGCGGTGGTGACGGTGATCGGGTTGCCGCCGGCCATCACGGTGGGTGGTTTGCCGATCTTCCGGTTGGGTGGTTCCCCCGTCAAGGTCGTGTCGTCGGTGAGCATCCTCGATGGGGATTCGGAGAACCTGTCGAAGGCGACGCTGACGGTTGGTTTGGGTTACAAGTCCGGGGATGTGCTGAGCTTCAGTGGTATTGACGGCAATCCGATCACCGCGAGCTGGGATGCGGCCACCCGCACGTTGACGCTCTCGGGTGTTGCCACGATTGAGCAGTATGAGGCGGCGATCAAGGCCGTGACGTTCGCCGCGACTGAGGGTGGACTGTCTCGAACCGTCACGGTGTCGGTGGTCGATGACACCGATAAGGAGAGCTTGGTTCCCGGTGCTGCGGTGGTGACGGTGATCGGGTTGCCGCCGGCCATCACCGTGGGTGGTTTGCCGATCTTCCGGTTGGGTGGTTCCCCGGTGAAGGTCGTGTCCTCGGTGAGCATCCTGGACGGTGATTCGGAGAATCTCTCAAAGGCGACGCTGACGGTTGGTTTGGGTTACAAGTCCGGGGATGTGCTGAATTTCAGCGGTGTTGAGGGAAATCCGATTGTCGGGTCGTGGGATGCGGCGATGCGCACGTTGACGCTCTCGGGTGTGGCGTCGATCGAGCAGTACGAGGCGGCGATCAAGGCCGTTACCTTCACTGCGACCGAGGGTGGACTGTCTCGAACCGTCACGGTGTCGGTGACCGATGACACGGACAAAGAGAGCCTGGTTCCCGGTGCTGCGGTGGTGACGGTGATCGGGTTGCCGCCGGCCATCACCGTGGGTGGTTTGCCGATCTTCCGGCTGGGCGGTGCCCCGGTGAAGGTCGTCTCCTCGGTCAGCATCCTGGACGGTGATTCGGAGAACCTGTCCAAGGCCACGCTGACGGTTGGATTGGGTTACAAGTCCGGGGATGTGCTGAATTTCTCCGGTGTTGACGGGAATCCGATTGTCGGGTCGTGGGATGCGGCCACGCGCACGTTGACACTCTCGGGTGTGGCGACGATCGAGCAGTACGAGGCGGCGATCAAGGCCGTTACCTTCACTGCCACTGAGGGTGGGTTGTCGCGTTCGATCACGGTGTCGGTGGTCGATGACACCGACAAGGAGAGCTTGGTCCCGGGTGCTGCGGTGGTGACGGTGATCGGGTTGCCGCCGGCGGTGACGGTGGGTGGGTTGCCGATTTTCCGGTTGGGTGGTTCCCCCGTCAAGGTCGTGTCGTCGGTGAGCATTCTCGATGGGGATTCGGAGAACCTGTCGAAGGCGACGCTGACCATTGGTGGTCTGTCGTATCGCTCGGGGGATGTGCTGAGCTTCAGCGGTATTGAGGGAGATCCGATCACCGCCTCGTGGGATGCGGCAACGAGGACTCTCACCTTGTCCGGCGTGGCGTCGATTGAGCAGTACGAGGCGGCGATCAAGGCCGTCACTTTTAGTGCAACTGAGGGTGGACTGTCTCGGACGGTGTCGGTGTCGGTGGTCGATGACACCGATAAGGAGAGTTTGGTTCCCGGTGCTGCGGTGGTGACGGTGATCGGTCTGCCGCCGGTGGTGACGGTGGGTGGTTTGCCGATCTTCCGGTTGGGTGGTGCCCCGGTGAAGGTCGTGTCGTCGGTGAGCATCCTCGATGGCGATTCGGAGAAGCTGTCGAAGGCGACGCTGACGGTTGGTTTGGGTTACAAGTCCGGGGATGTGCTGAGCTTCAGTGGTATTGACGGCAATCCGATCACCGCGAGCTGGGATGCGGCCACCCGCACGTTGACGCTCTCGGGTGTTGCCACGATTGAGCAGTATGAGGCGGCGATCAAGGCCGTGACGTTCGCCGCGACTGAGGGTGGACTGTCTCGAACCGTCACGGTGTCGGTGACCGATGACACCGATAAGGAGAGTTTGGTTCCCGGTGCTGCGGTGGTGACGGTGATCGGTCTGCCGCCGGCCATCACCGTGGGTGGGTTGCCGATCTTCCGGTTGGGTGGCGCCCCGGTGAAGGTCGTGTCCTCGGTGAGCATCCTGGACGGTGATTCGGAGAACCTGTCAAAGGCGACGCTGACTGTTGGTGTGGGTTACAAGTCCGGGGATGTGCTGAGCTTCAGCGGTATTGAGGGCAACCCGATCACCGCCTCCTGGGACGAGACCACCAGAACACTGACGCTCTCGGGTGTGGCCACGATCGAGCAGTACGAGGCGGCGATCAAGGCCGTCACGTTCACCGCGACCGAGGGTGGACTGTCGCGTTCGATCACGGTGTCGGTGGTCGATGACACCGACAAGGAGAGCCTGGTTCCCGGTGCTGCGGTGGTGACCGTGATCGGATTGCCGCCGGCCATCACGGTGGGTGGGTTGCCGATCTTCCGGCTGGGTGGTTCCCC
>NZ_JBQQCF010000118.1:0-2569 GCF_052245755.1 Mycobacterium sp. 4D054 | reverse complement strand
AGGCCCGACCGGAGCGCACAGGAACAGCTGGACAGACCAGCAGATACCCCCTGCCCGCGACCAGGACCAGCCCTCAACAGCCCAGCGAGGCACACCTACCCCAATTCATCAGTGGATCGAGGCTTAGTACTCCATGTTTACGTGCCATTCCCACTGGGCAGCTTCCTCGTCTACGAACTGATCAAACCGTTCAGCTTCGAACGCTGCATTGACCTTGCTGCAAAACTCTCGGTCGTACCGGACGTCAAGTCCAGCTTGGATCCAGGTCCACGCCGGCCACATAAGAATGTCGGCTACCTCGGCCTCCCATCCATCGAAGACGGCGCACACCTTCGTGAAGTCACTCTCCGCGGCGGGCACCAGTGAGAATTGCGGGCTATGGCGTACTCGGGTCATATTTCCCGGAATCGCCCCCACTCCAGGAGCATGAAAATAGGTGGTCGCACAATCTTTGCCAAAGGCGCCGTGGCCATACGTGTTCCTATACCTTTCGGCGATGGTGTTAAGCCGTGAGAAGTAGTCGCCCGCGATCCCCGTTAAGTCACCGAGGACGTAACGATACTTGTCAGCCCAGGACAGTTTGATGACCTCGCGGACATCGATCGCCTTCGAATTATGCTCTGCGAAGAAAGGGATGGATAAAACAAGCACATGCTCGATCACGGAAAAGTAGGCGCCGCACATCGCGACGATATTGTAGAACGCTTCTCGTTCCTCTCGTGCGATCCAGAAGCCTCCCCCAGGCGCTTTTTCGGGAATGCGCCCCTTTCCGTCGAGAGCGAGCTGGGCGCCTTCGCGGAAGTACTCGTACGTGAGTCGTAACGCTTGGTACTGATTCTGGAGGGTCACGTTACCTTCCGCGATTTGGCGGTCGGCAACGTCGGCGAGCAGCAATTCTGCGGAGCGCTGACTGGCTGCGAGGCGCCCTAGAAAACTCCGTGCCCAAGCGTTCGCAGCGTCTTGACTGTCGGTCGGATACGAGAACGATAGCCGGAGGCCGAACTTTCGATGCGAAACGATGAAAAGCCAGTCGCCGTGTGTGAACGGGTATTGCCAGGCCGTCTTTTCCGCCCTCCCCAGGTCCTTGCATCCGCAGCTAACCAGGATGTAGCGAATTAGTGGCGGAACAGGAAATGTCTTCGCAGACATTTGTATCTCGCTGCCCGCGAGTTGGCCGTGTCTGGTTCTGTACCAAGACTGGACCTCGCTTGCATCAACCGGCGTAATCTCTGAGAGCAGATCATCGATGGTCCGCAGCGACTTTTTCTTGGGCACAATTCAGTCATTGTGCCCAACGCGTGATCTCCCGTCCAGCATAGTTTTGGCAGGTAAGTAGAGTCGGCGGTCGTGTTTCCGAATCTTCGGACCGGCGTCGTACTTCCAAAGCCTCTAGGGTGCTTGATTCAGTCGGTTTCGCGTGTAGCCTGCGAGTTTAGGTAAGGGCTCGCGTGAAAGTCCAGCAATAGCGCTTGCGTACCAACCGCGTACCTCCTAGCGACGGCTTTTCCGGATCTTTTGCCTTGACCTGCGCGCTCGCAAACCGCTAGCGCTGGGATGTTCGGTGCAGCATCATCGGTGGCCGTGGGCCGAAAAAGTAGGTCGAAGACAGAGCGGCGGGCGGGGCTTCGGGAGCCGACCGCAAAGGAGACGCGTCGCGCGGTGGCAAAGGCGGATCGCCGTGGACGCCAAGTGCAGCCGACCGTAGCGGACTTCGAACGCGTGAGTGCTCTGGGCGAATCGCGACTGATTGAGGCATTGATCGCTCGGCACAACGTGCGGATGTTAAACATCAAAGAGATACCTGACTGGTACGCCGTTGAAGCCCTCAAGCCGTTACTGCCGATTGGGATCCTCGATAGGGCGCATGTTGAGCTTGGCGTACCACTTCAGCGCTTTCCCGCATCCTTCCACGGAGACGGCCCCGCTCACCTCGCCTGGGGGTTGGAAAGTGCAGTCTCGGCCTGTCGCCTCATGCTCGCGGGGCAGCTCGTTGGCGCCGCCGTGGTCGCGAGACAGCAGTTAGAGCGCTGGACGTTGCTGCTCGGCGACGCGGTGGGCAACACGCGGCAACGCGGCGAAACTGTGCAGGAATTCATTGCTCGCTGCTGGTCGGCTTATTCAATCAGAGTTCTGGGCGAGAAGATCACGGATGCACCGGATTTGCCTGATACCACGCAGTTCGATGATCTCAACGTCACGACTCTCGAGCCTGACTTGGACCACGAGCACATCGCACTTTCGGATCGAACGGAGGTATGTCCCCCAACGGTGTACGGCTATCTAAGCGAGATCATCCACGGTTACGCGTGTCGCGGGTCTATCGCGTGGGAGGCGCTGCACGGTTTGCAGCCATCCGACATCCCCGACGACATAGATGCGGCATTGGGTGCCATCTGCGATGCACTCAGTCTGTGCACTATCCAGCTGAAGTTGGTAACCGCAGTGAACCATCCCGCGTTTGATGCGCACCTCCTTCCTTGGGAAGGTGCATGTCATGCCGAGCAAGTACGACCCGGAGACCCGAGCGAAGGCGGTCCGTCTGGTGCGCGAGCACCGGGAGGACTATCCG
>NZ_JBQQCF010000117.1:0-2717 GCF_052245755.1 Mycobacterium sp. 4D054 | reverse complement strand
TCACCTGCGAAGTGCCTTCCCGTCAGGGTTTTTGAACCGTAGAGAAGTCCAATTATTCCTTGCAGGACAGGCACTTTCGCTTATCTACACACCCCCACAGTCAACATTCCACGAAAAATCCGGGCTAATGTTCGCCGGGAGGATTTTTAGAGCCTCCTGGCGGGGCAGCCGGGGGTGCTGCACAAGATAGACCTCGCCCATCCCCCCGCTGCCCAACAAGCGCTGAATGGTGTAGCCGGCAAAGACCGCCCCTTCAGCTATGGGCATGCGCGAATCTTAACCAGCATCACCGACAAAGCGGACAGGTTCCGCTCGGAGCCGAGCAGGACAGTCGCCGACTCGCCGAAACCGAGCTCAGCCAGGGTGCTTCTCGGAGAACGTTGCGCTGCCGCGGGTGCCCCGAGCGGTGGCCGCCGGTCAACTCGGTGATCAGTGCAAGTCGCCGCGCGTCCACGCGGGTTCTACGTATGGTGATCGTCGTGCAGACACCGGGGGTTGATGGGTTCGACGGCTCGCTCGATGCTGCCGTGAGCCGTCGGCAGCTGTTGGCCCTCGCCGGGACGGCGGGGTTGGCTACAGTGCTCGGCGCCTGCTCGCAACCATCCGAGGTGGCGAACTCGGCGACACCGGAGAGCTCTCTCACCTCGGCGACTCAGGCTGGAACCTCTGCTGTGACTGCTGCTTCGCCGGCGCCACCTTCGCCAACCGAGCCAGTGGTGCCGTCGTCGACCGTCTCGGCGCGGATCATTTCCCGGGACGGCTGGAGCGCGCAACCGGCTCGACAAGGCGGCGTTCCACACACTCCTACCCGTATGACTATTCACCACACGGGTGTGGTGCTCGGCGATAACCGCAATGCTCCGGCCCGGTTGCGTCAACATCAGCAGCTGCACCAGAACGACCGTGGCTGGGTCGATATCGCCTATCACGTCGGTGTCGACCGCAACGGCAACATCTACCAATTGCGGGATCCGTGGATCAAAGGTGACACGGCGACGGACTACGACACCAACGGCCACTTCTTGGTCCTCTGTGAAGGCAACTTCGACGAGGAAGCCGTGACCGAAGAACAGCTGCAGGGCGCAGCGACGGTCTTCGCCTGGGCCGTCTCCACCTTCCCGATCGGCTCGACCGAGGTCGAAGGACATCAGGATTACGCCGCTACCGCATGCCCAGGCGCCGACCTGTACACCCACGTCACATCGGGAGAACTCACGCGCCGCGTGACCGAGTTGCTGGCCGCCGGCCCAGTCAGCTTGCCGCTGATCAGCGGCCCCGAAGCCGCGCAGCTTGTCGCGGCCATAGAGAACGGGCAATAGGACCAGCACGGATGATGGGGGCGCTCGAGCGATGGCATTGAGCGAGGGGCAACTCTTCGCGGGCTACCGAATTCTCCGCCAGCTCGGCAGTGGCGGAATGGGAGAGGTGTACCTCGCGCAGCATCCGCGGCTACCTCGACGCGATGCACTCAAGTTGCTTCCCCCGGAATGGTCTGCCGATGCGGAGTACCGTGCGCGGTTCACTCGCGAAGCCGACCTGGCTTCGACACTGTGGCATCCCAACGTCGTTGGTGTACATGACAGAGGTGAGGCCGACGGACAGCTCTGGATCGCCATGGACTTCGTGGACGGACTCGACGCGGCCAAACTGTTAGCGGAGCGCAACCCGGCCGGTATGCC
The DNA here is from genome assembly GCF_052245755.1 of Mycobacterium sp. 4D054. Lineage (NCBI taxonomy): Bacteria > Bacillati > Actinomycetota > Actinomycetes > Mycobacteriales > Mycobacteriaceae > Mycobacterium > Mycobacterium sp. 4D054. The sequence continues at coordinate 1,038 of NZ_JBQQCF010000117.1, read as the reverse complement.
GGTCGACGAAGTTGCACGCATCGTCAGTGCAGTCGCCAGCGCGCTCGATGCAGCCCACAAGCGGGGCCTGCTTCATCGAGACGTCAAGCCGGCCAACATCATGCTGACCCATGTCGACGATGACGAAGAACAGCGGGTGCTGTTGACCGACTTCGGCATAGCACGCAACGCGCACGACATCAGCGGGCTCACCGCAACAAACATGACTGTTGGAACCGTCGCCTACTGTGCGCCGGAGCAGCTCCTCGGAGAGGATGTCGATGGCCGCGCCGATCAGTATGCGCTCACCGCGACCGCCTACCACCTGCTGACCGGTGCGCCGCTCTTCGTGAACTCAAACCCCGCCGTCGTCATCAGCCGCCACCTCAACAGCGCGCCGCCTGCACTTGCTGACTACCGCCCGGAGCTTGCAAAGTTCGATGCTGTCCTCGCTACAGGACTGGCCAAGCGTCCCGAGGACCGCTTTCAGCGATGCAGTGACATCGCGCGAGCCTTCTCTGAACAGGTAGGTACTGCTGCGAAATTTGCCCCCGCCGCTACGACGAAAGCAGCCATACCGCGCCCCAAAGCGGTTGCCGCAGAGGCGCAGAGTGCAGCCACAGCCGCCAAGCGGTCGCACTGGATTTGGGCTACAGGCGCGACCGTCGCGGTTGTCGCCATCCTCGGCGGGCTTTTACTTCGGTGGCCTTGGTCTTCCGGCGATCTTGCGAGCACTGGGCCGTCACAGTCGCCAAACTCCAGAACCGCGTCGGTTCCCGCGCCGGTTCAAAGTTCGTTAGTCCGGCCGTCGCCCCCACAGCCTCCGTCCCCATTGAGAACTAGTGACCCGCCGACACCCTCAACATCCCTAGATCCGCCGGCGCCTCGGTATCCGCCCGCCGGAAATCTCGGCGAATGGTGCACTGATAAGGTGAGGTTCCCCAGAAGTAGTGGACATCTGAGATAGCGGGACGGTGGTCCCGTGGAAGGATGTTCGTATGTCTGGTCGTCGGCGTTCGTTTACCCCGGAGTATCGGGTGGAGGCCGCGCATCGGGTGA
>NZ_JBQQCF010000116.1:0-2825 GCF_052245755.1 Mycobacterium sp. 4D054 | reverse complement strand
GTGTTGACCGTCTCTCGGGATGACGATCACGGGGTATGTGGACGTCATTGAGCGTGCTGATGTGGCCTGTGCCGCCGTTGTCGAATTGATCTTGTTCGTGTGCACCGTCAGTGTGACGAGGAACTGATGGGTGCGCGGCACCTCGCTGAAGTCTTGGCGGGCTTGCGAGGTGCCGCGCTGTAGTGCTCGGAGGCACTGATGGTGACGGTAGAGGTCGATTCTGTCCGCGTCGAGTCCCGGCTGGCTGGTGGGGCGATCGCCTGTCCGGCTTGCCTGGACGGTGTGCTCGGCGGCTGGGGGTATGCCCGCGCCCGCCACGTCGAGGGGCTCGATGATCCGGTGCGGCCGCGCCGGGCCCGGTGCCGCTCTTGTCTGGTCACTCATGTGTTGTTGCCGGTCACCATGCTGTTGCGCAGAGCATATGCAGCCGAGCGGATTTGGATGGCGCTGTCGGCGCGGGCTGAAGGGGTAGGGCATCGCGGGATCGCTGCCCGGTTGCAGGTACCGCCGTCAACGGTGCGGGGCTGGCTGCGGCGGGCTGGGCAGCGTCTGGAGTCGATGCGGGCGTGGTTTGTCACGGTGGCGGTGCGTACGGGGATCGATGTGACGATCCCCGACGGACTCGGCTGTGGTTGGCGTGACGTCGAGGCGGCGGTCTTGGTCGCCGCGTCGGCGATCGGGCAGCGGTTCGGGTCGGCCGGGTTGCTGGGCGTGGTGACGCCGGCGCTGGTGATGGTGGCCGTCAGCGGCGGCCGGTTGTTGGCGCCCGGGTGGCCGCCGATGTCATCGGCGGTGCCACACAACACCAGTTGCCCCTGACGCGCTGTCAGGTGATCGGTGATCCTCGCCAGGGCGCCTGTCCGGCACCGGTTTCGGGTGGGGCCATCGACTGCGAGGAGGGCACTGCGGTGTCGTTGGAGGACCACAAGCGTCGGGAACGGGCCAATGCGATCGGGTTGTTCCGCTATCAGGTGATCTGCCCCGCGCTGGAAGAGGGGCTCTCCACCCGCCAGCGCGGCCGGGTGGTCCGTGAGATCGCCGAACGCCGCCATATCGATCCGTTCGGTTCCCAGGTCCAGATCGCCCGCGCGACGCTGGATCGCTGGATCCGGCGTTACCGCGGTGGCGGGTTCGAAGCGCTGGTGCCTGAGCCGCGCCGGCTAGCCACCCGCACCGATGTCGGGGTGCTGGAGTTGGCCGCCTCGCTCAAGCGGGAGAACCCGGCCCGCACCGCCGCGCAGGTGGCTCGCATCCTGCGCACCGCGACCGGGTGGGCGCCCTCGGAATCGACCCTGCTGCGCCACTTCCATCGGTGCGAGCTGATGGGCCCGGCCGCAGGTCAGAGCACGGAGGTGTTCGGCCGGTTCGAAGCCGCTGACCCCAACGAACTGTGGGTCGGCGACGCTTTGCATGGCCCGCGGGTCGGGGACCGCAAAACCTACCTGTTCGCCTTCCTCGACGACCATTCCCGGCTGGTCGTCGGGCACCGGTTCGGATTCGCCGAAGACACCGTGCGCCTGGCCGCCGCGCTCAAACCCGCGCTGGCCGCCCGCGGAGTGCCCGCCGGAATCTATGTCGACAACGGCTCGGCGTTCGTCGATGCCTGGCTGCTGCGGGCGTGCGCGAAACTCGGGATCCGGCTGGTGCACTCCGCGCCCGGGCGCCCGCAAGGCCGAGGCAAGATCGAACGGTTCTTCCGCACCGTGCGCGAACAGTTCCTCGTCGAGGTCACCGACACCAGCAGCGAGGACCTCACAGCGGCCGGGGTCGCCCACACCGCGGCGTTGTTGGAACTCAACCGGCTGTTCATGGCCTGGGTCGAAACCGAATACCACCGACGGACTCATTCCGAGACCGAACAGGCACCACTGGCACGGTGGGAAGCCGGCTTCGACCGGCTCGGCGGGTCACCGGCATTGCCGACCGCCGCGGATCTGACCGAAGCGTTCTTGTGGTCGGAGTTTCGCGTGGTGACCAAGACCGCCACCGTGTCGCTGCACTCCAACACCTACCGAGTCGACCCCGCCCTGGCCGGGCGCCGCGTGGAGCTGGTGTTCTCCCCGTTCGACCTGCACACCATCGAGGTCCGCTACCGCGATCAAAGCTTCGGCGCCGCGGCGCCGCACACCATCACCCGCCACGCTCACCCGAAAGCCCGACCCGAGGCCGCTGGCCCAGCGCCTGCGCCGGCGGCGACCGGGATCGACTACCTGGCATTGACCGCCGCCGCCCACCACGCCCAACTGCGTGACGATGAACGCATCGGCTACCACGCCCTCTACGGCACCGAGGTCACAGCCACCGACGACATTGTGGTCAACGACCAGGTCCTCGGACAGCTCGCGTTGACCGACCTCGGTGCCGAGAACTCTGACCATGAAGGTGAGGCCTCGGCGTGAGTATTCAACGACTGCAATCACACTGGGGATTCTCCCGGATGCCGTTCGGACGCGACCTCGCCCCCTCGATGCTGCACCGCTATCCCGGACACAGCGAAGCGATCGCCCGGATCTCCTGGTGTGTGGACCAATGCGCCATCGGAGTCATCACCGGCGAAGTCGGTGCCGGCAAAACCGTGGCCATCCGCGCCGCAGCCACCTCCTTGGATCCGGCGCGACACGTCATCATCTACCTGGCCAACCCCACCATCGGCGTGCGCGGCATGCTCACCCACATCGTGGCTGCCCTCGGACACACCCCGGTCTTTCACACCGCCCGACTGGCACCCCAGGCCGCCGACGCTCTGGCCGCCGAACACGCCGAACGCGGCCGCAGCCCCGTGCTGGTCGTCGATGAAGCCCACCTGCTCGACAACCATCAACTAG
>NZ_JBQQCF010000115.1:0-3581 GCF_052245755.1 Mycobacterium sp. 4D054 | reverse complement strand
TTACGGTGAGACACGAAGACCTCCGAAGTGAGTTGGTGCGTTCCTAGGCAGTTCGCACTTCACTCGGAGGTCTTCGTCTTGTCACCTCACCACGCCGTCACCAACGTCCGTGGTCAGTACACCTAGCTCGCAGGTTGGGTCCAGCGCGTGAACACCTCGCCGGAGACCCTTTTGAGCTTGATTGGCACCTTGACCGGTCGGTCGGTCCGGCCAGGATGGGGCTCCGGCGGACGCCGAGCCAGAGAGGTCGTCTCCGCCCTCGCGTTGCTCACCAGGTACGTGGGGTCTGCCCCGTGAATGCTAGTGCGCATCTCGCCCCACGGATCGATCGCTACCCAGAACGGTTGCTGACTCTTGAATTCCTGGACCCACTCGCTATCCGGATTGCCATCAAGATAGAACTCTGCCGGTCCCCTGACCGTCCGGCGGCCCACGATGAACACCTGAACGTAGGTGAAGAAGTCACTTTCCTGCGTTGTGTCGATTTCACCGACGAGCGTCCAGTGGCCGCCCGGCGTGTGGCCGTCGTAGTTGATATCCCGCGACGTCGCAGACACCCAAACCTGAGGCGTGGTCATAAAACCATCCTGCCCATTCATCCGAACGCCTGCTGTCCTATTGGTGATCAGCAGGCCTCGAAGTCTCGCCAGGGTCACCTACGGCGTTAGCGTAATACTCCGCGACGGTGGCACGTAGCTGCTCGACGGTCAACGGCTCCCGGCACGCAAGACGCACGAAGTTGGGCCGAATGTTGTTGTCCAGCAGCAGCTTTGCCACCTTGGCACGCCACAGCCCAACCTCATCGTAGGCCCTGACATCAGAGATGAAGCGCTCGTCACTGTCGGTCGACGAGGCACGCGGTATCAGCTCCGCGACCAGTGGCCCCGCCAGCCCAGATTCCTTAGCCACCTGGTCCTCGCTGAACAGTTCGCCAGCGCTGCTCGATGCCATGGCGTCGACGCTAAAGGGTGAGCTGGCCAGCAGTCCACCACGAGCCCCGGATCAGTCTCGGTCTTCGCGGTGCCGATCGTGCGGGTGTGTCGGTGTCATGCCGTTCTGGGTTCCCGCCAGCGGCCGGCGCTGTCGAGCAGACGTACGCCCATCGCCCTCTCGATCATTCGCGGCGGCACTGGGGCGGCCAGCTTCTCCCGCACCACGTCGATCGCGGGACGGGTGAAGTCGAAGCCGTCGAGTTTGAGCGTGATGCGGGTGGCCCGCAGCTCCCCCTGGCGCTGCTTGTCCGAGAGTTTTCCATTCGTACGGTCCATCGGGTCGAATGCTTCGATCAGCCCAAACTCCTCCAGCTCGTGGCGCGCGGCGAACGCTTCCGGCGCGAGGCCATAGAACTGCCACCGAACCTTCACGGGTAGTGCCACGCCGGCCTGCTCAGCATCCTTGCGGGCCCGGGGCTGCCCCGTCTGCTCGATGACCGCCAGCAGCGTCGCCATCTCGTCGCTGGTGAGGACCAGGTGCCACCCAGCCGTGAAGAAGGCCGCCGGCAGGCTGCGCGACTCAGACGACGACGGCGTGAAATAGGCCTGCCGTTCGTCTTCTCGATGAAGGGTGAACCCGGCGAACCTGTTCTTGCTCTTCCGTGGGCCCACGCGCACCAGGTCGTGCTCGGCGAGCTTTCCTAGCGCACGAGTAACGCGCAGGTTCAGTTCCTTCGGCAAGGTTTCAGGCGCCCGCAGGCCGCACAGCGCCCCCCAGCCGTCCTTGCCGTTGTTGTCGCGCTCGTTTTCCCACCGGTCGCCGGGCTCGAACTCCAGCTGAGCTACGTAGATCAGACTCAAGTACACCTGCAGGGCATTGCTGGGTCGGTGAATCAGCTTGGTCAGCGGTGGCCGGCTGTCGACGTCGGCTTTGAGCTTCTGCTGGACAGTCTCGGGCCACGACTCGTCTTCTTGGCGAGGCCTAGCTTTGGCCAGGCGCACGAACGACCTCCGGATGCGGGTTTCAGGCCGCTCACCGCGGTCGAGGATTTCGTACTTGTCGGTGGCCCGCTTGATTGCCGGCGCTTTCTGGTTGAGGTCTTCAAGGCGCTGCACTCTCGCAGTACGGGCTCCCACGATCGCCGCGATGGCTTCCCGGTCGAGCTGCTCGGTCTTCGCCGCAGCGGCCTCGATGACCTCCCAGGAGATGTTCGGGCGAACGTGGCGCGGACTCATGGGTAACTCCTGGCAGGGTATGTGCTAGCGGTAGGTACCTGGAAGGTTACATGGTTATGGTTACGAACCGCTCCGACCTACCCTGAGAACCGTGAGTGCTTACCCAATCGGGCCGAGAAATTGCGGGCTGATCGAGCGCAGCATGCGTGCATGGCGAAGCACGACAACAGTCCGAGCGAGTTCGAGCGGGTGGCCCGCGCGGGCTGGATGGTGACACTGCGGTACCGAATGCTGTTGCAGACCACCCTGCCGTCCCGCCGGCCGGCGCGATGGCCCTGGGTGGCGGGCGGCCTCGCCACGACGGCGATTACCGTGACGGGTGTCATCACCAAGCTGGGGTGGCTCTGATCCGGGGAATCGTGGCTGTCGAGTCGCAGGGAGCGTGGGCTGTCGCGGCCTGGTCGAGGGCCCCGGGCGAGGCCCGGCGGCTCAGGCGCTCGGCAGACGGATACCGGCGAGGGAGGCTTCCCGAAGGCCTTTCCACGACGGGTGGCGCAGCCCCCGGCCCGGCGTGTACTCCCGGTAGGCAATCTCGCCGACGTACCGTGGAGTCACCCATCGCACGCCTGGTTCGGCGGGCGGGTTACACACTGGCGCAAGCGGGATTCCGATCGGATCGAGCAGGTCGAACAGCCTTCGCCGCTCACGCAGACTCATTCCGGTGCCGACCTGGCCGACGAGGACCAGATTGCCAGTGTCGTCATGGCCGGCCACCAGCAGCGCGCCGATGCTGCCGCCCGCGGCGCGCGTGCTGATGTGCCCGACGATGACCAGCTCCGCGGTCGCCCTCACCATCGACTTCACCCACAGCGGGGATCGGCCAGACCGATACGGTGAGTCCAAGCGCTTCGCTACAACGCCTTCCATGGCGTTGGCGGCACATACGTCGAGCATGTCCGCCGGCGACACATCAACCCAATGCCGCGGGACGGTTATCACCGGTGACTTGTCGACCACCATGACCCCATCAAAGATCTCTCGGCGTCGGCCGTACGGTTCGGCGGTGACGTCGAGGCCGTCGATGGCTAAGACGTCAAAGGCCAGAAATCGGGTGGGGACCTCGCGGACCAGCTCGGCGCTGGGCCGCCTCTGCTGCGGCCAGCGGCGCTGCAGGCGGGTGAAGGACGGGCAGCCGTCGCTGCCGACAGCAACGATCTCTCCATCCAAGATGACGCGGCGACCGCCAACCGCGCCCCGGATCCCAGCGAGTTCAGGGAATGTCCTCGACACCTCGGCGCCGTTCCGGGTGAAGACAACCAGCTCATCGTCGTCGAGCACAATCAAGCCGCGTCTAGTTGACTGAACTTCGGCGAGCCTTCCGATGGAGTGGCTGCGGCGGGCGGAGGATCCGGCTATGGGCGAGGTGGGTCGGGTGGAGTCTGCGCCGAGCGAGTTGCCGTGGCGGGTGATCTT
>NZ_JBQQCF010000114.1:0-3583 GCF_052245755.1 Mycobacterium sp. 4D054 | reverse complement strand
TAAACGAATGTCGCAGGCAGATGCTCGGTGAAGTATTTGAGGTGGTCGGACAGTTCTTCGCCGGCGCGGGTGTCGAGGTTGAGGTTGTGGATTTCATCGACCACCACGATGTCGGTACGGGCATCGATGAGCACCTGGCACACGGCATCGGAAATATCGGTCACGTTCATCCGCTGATTGAGCGTGGGAAGCCCCAGAAACCGTGCGAACTCCATCGCCAACTTGCGGGGCGACCCTTTCGGCGGGGCCGTCACATACACCACCGGAATCCGGCTCTCATCGCCGGGAAACCGTGCACGGGTGCGCAATTCGTGAAACCGACCCAGTTGCTTGATCGCCGTAGTTTTCCCCGTCGCTGCCCCGCCGGAGATGATCAGCCCGCGCCGGGCCCCGATCTCGCGCTGGTTGAGCAATGTCAACAGCCGGCCCTGATGGGTGATCGCTTCGATCGCCGACGTGGTGACCACCACCAGCTCCGAATGATGCGCAACCCGGGCCTCGTTGTAGGCCGTCCGCTCGTCCTCACCGAGGCTGGCCCACTCGTCGTCGGCGAGCAACGTGAACTCCGGCGGATCGGCATCAACAAAACGCCGCCAGCCCTCCAGCGTCGTGGTCGGCTGGCGGCGATCCTCTAACTGACCCACCGCCGCAATCTCGGTCACAGTCGCCACGTTTGGGCCTCCTTGCGTGCATCAAACACCGGCAGGGGTATGACCTCCGCCATCTCGCCGTCATCGTCGAAAGTCTCGTTGTCGGCGGCCCGTTCCGACGGTGACGGGCCATGATGTTCGGATGATTCCGTCGGGTCCGGCCAGTCCCGGCCGGCGCTCGCGGCGCTGGTCCGTCCAGTCACTCGGCGCTCGGCTTTCGTCTGCTGCTGCGGCCCAGCGGCGGCGCGGTCCAGCAAGTCCTCCGCGATGGCCGCAATCTCCGCTTCCTGGGTCTTCTGGGCCCCTCTGCGGTCGGCTACGGAGCGGGCGTGGCGCCACAGTGTCTCGCCGAACGGCACCGGCGAGGACCGAAGGTGCGTCCACGTCGCGGCCAGCCATCCGTCTTCGTGGTGATTGCGCACCCAAATCCTCGACACGTCATACGGGTCGTAGTGCACTTCCCACTGTCCGTTACGGGCATCGACCCCGGAATGCTGGCGCCGGTATGGGTTGAGCGCCTTGGCGTCATAGGTGCGATGGTTGATCCGGACCCCGTAACTGTTGATTGTGCGCCACTGCACGGGAAGCAATTCGATATAGTCGTCGGCGTCCAGTGGGACCGGTACATAGCCAGCCACCTCAACGAGGGCAGTGTATTTCTCGTTGGGAGACAACGCTTTCCCCGGCGTCACCGGATCCCGCAGGCCATCGTGGGGGCGGTTCTGCCACACCGCGATGATCCACTCGTCCAGCAGCGCCTGCAGCTCAATCATCGACCACACCGCGTCGTCCTCGGCGTTTTTCCCACGCCGCTCCACCGATGAACCGACGTAACCGGCCACGTACTGTGCGAACAGGGTGCCCACCGACTGCAATGTCCGCTCGATCTTCGGCTTATCGGTCGGGCAGTCGGGATGAGCCGGCTGCAGATTGATCCCCAATGTGCAGCACGCTTGCCGAAATGTTTGGGACAGATACGCTTTCCCGTGATCGCAGACGATCGTCTCGGGAGCGATCACCGGCCTGGCCGCAGCATCGGCCAGGCGCTGATCGACACTGGTCAGGCTGTGGTGCGGAAGTACCGACCGGGACATCCGCAGCGCATCGGCCCATCCCGGGCGCATCGGTTCGGGCGTCAATGCCCGCGCCAAGAGCAGTGACGCGTCCACTGCTTTGGTCGTCGGTCGCAGCACCGCGGCCGGGATGGACCGCGTAGCGTTGTCGACCATCGCAGTCAGCTCGACTCGGTCTACCATGCCGTCATCGAGCACTACCCGTACATCCAGAAGGGTTGAATCGATTTCCACCATCTCGCCGGGGCGCACCACGGTGATCGACCCGAATGGGCCATCGGGCTGCTTGGACAGCGATCGCCGCGTCCGTGCTGACCCGAACGTGTGCCGTCCTTCCGCGAGGCGCTTGACCAGCCGGTAGAAGGTGGGCTGCGACGGCATCGCGGGCGCGTCGTCGGCACCATAGGTGGCCACCAGCGTCTTGGCGACCCGCCGTTGCAGACGCTGCACCGTTCCCGTTGACAGGTCGGTCTCGCCCTCGATCGCATCCCGCACCGCGGCGACGACACGGTCGTCCACACGGCCGAATACCGCGCGCCGCCGATTATGGCGCCCGTCAACCACTCCCAGGAGCCCGTCCCGTTCGTAGGCAAATCGGCGACGCTGCAACGCATTCCGACTCACGTCGTGGCCGGCGGCACGCAGCTCGTCCAACTTGGCCAGCTCACGCTGCCGCAGAGATCGTTTCGCCGTGTCGAACTCTGGGCGGGGACGAATGCCCGCGGCCGTCCCAGGCGGGCGGCCGCTGAGGATCTCCACGATGTGGCGCTCCCACCACCGTGCTTGCTCGACGGCTGCCTCGGGAATGCCAGCCAGCATTTCCTCAGAACACAGTGGCGGTCGCGACCCCGACACCAATTCCAATGCCGGATCAACCATCAGCTGCGAGAGCGGCACCACAATCTGCTCGCCGACAGCGTCAACCAGTCGAGCTGATCCGCCCGACAGGGTTACGACGGTGAAAACACCTGCTGATAAACGGATTTCGTCTCCCTCTCGGACGACACCCGTTCGCACGTCAGGTCACCACCCGGTCCCGAGGCCAATCGCCGTGTCGTCGCCAAGTGCCGCTCCTTGCAGATCGGCAACTAAACGGCCGTGCCAGAGCAGATGAAACAGTACGGGCAGCACCACCAAAGGAGTCCCGACCGCGTGCACACCAGCCATCAACGGACGGACCCGAGCGAAGACCTCCGCCAGTTGATCAGCCAAACCGATCTTCAATACTCGCGGATGCCGATAACCCGACAACCAACGTAGATTCGCCCGCAGCACTGGATCGAGGGAACCGACACGCAGGTAATCCCAACCGACCATCGCGCACGTGGCGGCAGACCGATCGAACACGTCCCGATCAGCGTCAGAGATCCGGTCGTCCTCACGAACGTCGACTACGACGACAGATCCATCGCGGCGCCGCACGAAGTAGTCAGGAGCATGCCGCGTGCCGTCACGCCAATGAATCCAAAATGGTTGCGACAGAACACCAACAACATCCGGATCGGCATCCAACGCCATCAACTGGTCACGTTCTACCCAGGACTCGTGACCTACATGTGCGCCGGTTGTGGCGAACCACCACAGCCCGGGAAAGTTACGCTGACCTCGAAACGAGGGGAAATTCCGCACTGGTGAACAGTCCAACTCAAACCGGGTTGCAGCACATCGGTCCAGCGATTGCCGCGTGCATCCCTCGCGGGTGTTGAACTCCAAGTCCACTGCACTCGCTACACCTGGCCCAGCCGAAACAGCCGACGTCAGCACACATAAACGCTAAGCCTCGTGCCCCAGATTCAATGAGAAAGACACGCACTTACCCCAGATTCAATGAGAATGCCCCAGAATCAATGAGAACGGACA
>NZ_JBQQCF010000113.1:0-3667 GCF_052245755.1 Mycobacterium sp. 4D054 | reverse complement strand
ATCGGTAATCGAACTTTGGAACACAAGTCCGATCGGTTCGTGCAAAATTTTCACTGTTTCCAGAACATCCCCGGCGCCAAAGATGTGATACTCCGGAAATTTTGTCGCACTATCAACGTCGAGCACAAACATCCGCGTTTCCGGCAAGCCGCTCCTACTAAATGGCTGATCCTGGCCCACGACAGTGGCGCCGTGGAATGTCCCCCATGAGCACACTAATTCACGATCGCCCTCAGAATTATGGTAAAACGCTCGTATACCGTTGTGTTCGCCACCCGGAAATATCGTCGAAGCAGCCACCAGCTCTGGCGCAATCCAATGGCTCCATCCAGTGAGATCACTAGGCGGCTCCGGAACTCTAATCTCGTCAAGATACCGTAAGCCGATTCTTCGCACCGAGGAGTTCGGTACAGCTGTCTCATATGCCTCTACCACTGAACGCAATAACGGCTCGAAGGTCTCCTTATAGCCCCTATAACTTTCGCCGGAAACCGACAGCGACAGCGATGTTGGCGACAATGCTGCGACCGCCTGACCGTCCTGACGAATTGCACGTAGCTTTGGTGAATCGTCATCGGAATCTTGGCGGTCCTTCTGCTTCAGAAAGACCCCGGAAAGCTCTAAGACAGGCAGGACTTCTCTTACAGCCGTTCCGAACACATCGAGTGTGCTCTGTTTCTTGATCAGAGGCTCATAGTTGAGTTGAACCTCCACCGTCACCATCGCAAGTGGGGCGTGCGCGTACACCTCCCGGCGAGGGTAGGTCATTGTCCTCCTAGGAAACCAGATCCGAAACCAAGACTATAACCTGCCAGGGACAGGGTGACCGGCACTTCGAGTGGACGCACGGGCGGGGACCGCATGACGGGGCCACCCTATGACTCGTGTGGCCTTCGTCGCGCATAGGACCTATGCGCTACCAAGGTAGGCAGCAGCTTGCGCTCGAAGAGCCGGAGGGCGTCCGCGCTCCGGCTCTAATACACACTCTTTCAGCGGTCGGAGCTAAGGCGATTCCCATTCCCCGGCGAATTAGCGCGACAACTCGATGCTGACGAACAACCTGGAAGCCGGGGGCGCGCGGCGTCGGGCCGCCACACGCCCCCGGACGTCCGTTAACCCCCAGCCCGCGTTTGGATCGATATGCCGTTGCTGATTGCGGTGGCGTACTTTTCCACTTCTTCCTCCGAGATCGAGCCGCCGAACCTAGCCAGCTCGCGCTTCAGAACAGGGACGATCTCGACGACCGGTCGCCCCTTATAGCGCTCCTGCATGGAGTCCAAGGTCACCTGCAGCTTTGCTGCAACGTCCTGCAGCGCTGGTTTGGCCGCGCGGGCCAGTTGCTTTTCGAAGTCGCGGCTCATCTTGAAACCGGCGGCCATCGTCAAACACGCTGCCTGATAGTGGCTTCTGGGTTGCGGCGCGCTGTGGTCGCCTTCACGAACCTTCCACTCGCCGCGGAGCGGTGAACGACCTTCGCGTTCTTCGTTCCTCGCCCCACGGACTCAGTAGTGGTCGTTCGGCGATTTCGACGTGCAGTTGACGCCTTCACGAAACGGCCGGTTCGCGCACTTCTACTCACTGCTCGTGGCATGTCGACACTCCATATCTGGGCCTGCGCCCATCCGTAGAGCACTACACGCGAGATCGGCTAGAGTCGAATCCCTAGTCACCCAACTAGACGCCGGCCCTGAGCGATCTCACCCTGATCGCCAGGGCTTCGGTGCTCTAGGCGCAGTCTACGCCAAAAGTTTCTCTTTTGGTTTCTGTTTCGGTTTCCTCCCGCGCCAAACTGACACACCAAGCGCCAGCCATGGTCGGCAAGTTTCAAAACAGGGCTGACTCGGCTCGCGGTATCCACGACCCCGTTGCGATGGATCTAGGCATGGGACTAACTCAACTAACCCGACGCAAAGTGCCGGCCAGCCGCGGCGCTCCCGGCCTGGTCGGACCAGATAGTGGCGGCCACGCGGGTCCACCACCGCGGCGCACAGTCCGCGGTGGTGGCCCCCGCCCTGCTGCAGTGCCTGATGATCGACCCTCCCTACCGCGTATAGGTAGGACCGAACTGCGAAGTCATTCGGCCGGGTTCTCGATACACTGGAACAGCGACAGACCGCTGTCATCAACTAACGCGGATGCGCGTAAGCACATCGTTATAGCGGACCTGTTGCACGGCAATTAATTCCGTGTCCTACGGAGACCGTCCGTGCATCAAATTGTTTAGCGAGAACGCATCTCGTTAAGCAACGAAATGACACTCGACAAACCATCTTCGACCAGTCCTTCATCGCGTAGTTCGAAGTGGTGCGGGAGCGCTCTTTCGCCCGCCGCGGTAGTGCCATTACGCCGGCGGTTCGGATCCCGGTGTACCACGATCAGCCCGTATTCCTCCAGCCTCATATGCGTGTCCCACACCGCTCGCGAAAGGTCGTACTCGAGCAGTCGGTCACGGGCGCGGATGATCAGGCGGTCCGCTGCAGTCTCACCACGGTATTTCAGGTCGCGCAGCATCAACCACATCGCGGTCTCGGATTTACTCAGGGCATGCACCCATCCATTGGTGAAGAACGTCGTCGGGACTGAAAAAATCCTGTTCTGCGAGGCTGGCCGTGTGTATCGCTTAGTGCCGGCAGCGGTACGCCCGCTCTCCCGATTGAGATGCACCTGGTCATCGAATCGCAGTTCTCCCTTCTTGCCGCCAGGGGGCACCTCGGCGACGCCGAGCTTGTCGAGTTGCACAAGCGCATCGCGAATCTGACGCTTCCGGTTATTGCGGGAGTTGCTCGCAAACGCAGCATTCTTGGATGGATTGTGAGAAGCAGGGATTGCGATCAAGTCGACCAACCCGACTGCATCGTCCTCACCGTCGACCGTGGGCTTCAGGAGGGCGTCTTTTCCAAGGGCATCACCGGTTTGTGCCAAATAGAGGAGTGTGAGACCTACCCGTAAACCCACTCCCTTGGTCAGAGATACCAATGCCGCCAGGGGCGGCTGACGCGGCAGGGCCGGCTTGGGTCGGTCGACCAGCTTGGCTTCGTCGAACTCCACCCCTTCCACAAGAGGAAGCAGCCGTCGAACGAACCCCGCCCGGATTGCGACATCAGCCGGTGGTGTAATCGTCGCTTCGGCCCACCGCGTCAAGTGAGCTCGTACCTCTACGTCAACCGGGTGCAGGCCTGCTCGCAACGTCTCCAACCCATTGATCCGCTCTCGTATGACGTCGCGCCGGGGCTTCGATTTTGGGCGCTGATCCCTGGCATCCATACCGACACCGTACTCGGATGTTGACCTTTCGCAGAAAACGGATTGACAGGCCTATGGGTCTCCTATGTCCTCTGAAAGGGTCAATGTCAAATAGGCGTGACAATCCGTGTTGCTGCCGAGATCGAGTGTAGTCGACAGCAGACGGAAGAGACGCTTGTCTGGTGTCAGTCGCACGAAGCTCCGCCCCAGGAGCTGATTGACGACAACTACCTCGGGCCCGGGGTTTGAACCACAGGAACTCATTCGAAAGGAGCACACGCAATGGACCACCCCCATCCCCCGGGCCGCAACCCCCGCCCTCCGATCTGGCCCGCCCTCGCGTTCGTCGTCGCAGTCGTACGCACCCTGATCGACGTCTGGCAGTTGTTTGACGGTTAGCCGCAGGCAGGGGAGGTCGCTAGGT
>NZ_JBQQCF010000112.1:0-4212 GCF_052245755.1 Mycobacterium sp. 4D054 | reverse complement strand
ACGACGACGACCCCGTCACGACGACGACCACGGCCCCGCTCACCACACCGAGCGGGGCCGTTCCCATCGGCCACTCGTCACCAAACTCGATGATGCCCATATCCTCATCCACAGCGACGGGCAACACCGGGGCGGCTTTCTCGTCGAGTCACGATGCACCGCCAAACGGCTGCATAGCGGCGTCGATCTCATTGAGGTCGACGCGCACAAGGCGTGAGCCGCTGCGATATCCGGTCAGCCGCCCATCGGCGATCATCTGTCGAATCGTGCGGTCGGTGACACCAAGGTATTTCGCGGCTTCGGCCAACTTCGCGTAACGCCGCCGGGGAGTGAGAGTATCCGCCATCTCGGAGGGCCTTTCGACATCCTTTCGATGCCGCCCAGCCGAGGAATTCGGAGACGCAAACGCTCAGGATTGAGCGCGTGCCGGAAATACTACCTGTTGAGGCGAAGTACCAGGCGGTGCAACACGCCAAGCGGAACCATGTGTCTCGTGGTTCGCTTCGCTGAAGTTCCGGGATCAATCACCACTCGCGTCTCCAAGCTGCCGCAAACCTTGGCCAACGAGTCCATTACGGACAGGAGCGTGTCTTGTGACAGCTGCACCTGTTGCCGACATTCCATGCACCGGAACGACCAGCTCTGGTGCCCGTCATTCCAAATTGTATGTGTGACATTGTATTTGGATTGCGACTTCTCTGCCTCAATGGTGGCACCAGGAATGAGCGTCTCCATGTAGGCATTCAGATCTGGTCTGTTCTGGAACCGAAACGGCGGATTCACGACCACCATCTGAAATGTGTAGACATCGGGGTCGTTGCCTCGTGGGCCGCGGATTGAGATGCGCCCGCCGCGGGGCCGCTCGTCATCGACGATTGCGACCTCAGCCCCAACCTCGCTGCAGGCACAGATCACGACGTACTTGGACGACGCCGCCATCACACTCCCCCGTTCTCTGCGATCTTGGACAACAGTGCGGCGATTTGCCGGTCACGGCCCTGCGCTGCGTGCTGGTAGCGCATCGCCGCCTGCGGTGTCGAGTGACCCAAGCGGGCCATCAGTTCGGCCAGGCTGGCGCCGGTGGCCGCGGCCAGCACCGCCCCAGAGTGCCGCAGATCGTGCCAGCGCAGATCACTGCGGCCGGCGGCGTCACGCGCTCGGTACCAGTGGCGGTACAACGTCGAGGGCTGCAGATGCCCACCCGTCTCATTGGCGAAGATCAGCGAGTCACGCTTGCTGCCAACGAATTTTGATAGGTGGTGTTCGATCTGCGGGATGATGTGGGGCGGGATCGCGACGTCGCGAACGCCGGCGTCGGACTTCGGCGTGGTGACGTCGAATGTGCCGCCATTCGTGCGCACGGCCGCCCGGCGGATGCGGATCACCTCGTCGCTGAGGTCGATGTCACTGCGGCGCAGCTCGACCGTCTCCCCGAAGCGCAACGCGCACCAGGACGCCAGCGTGACCATCAGTTGTAGCCGCTCGGGCATTGCGGCCGTCACGGTCGCCAGCTCCTCAACCGAGGCCGGCCGGATCTTGTGCACGCGCTTGGCTCGGCCGGCGCCGGTGATCCGGCACGGGTTGGCGTCGATCAGCTCGTCGTTGACCGCGCTGCCCATGATGGTGCGCAGTAGCGAGTAGGCGTGGCTGCGCAGCGTGGGTCGATCTGTCAGTGTTCCCGCGTACCATTCCCGCACATCCTTGGGCTTGATCGAGGCAAGCTGGCGTGCGCCGAACGCGTCGAGCAAATGGTCATCGAGCAGCGCCTGATAGTGCTCCCGAGTCCGGGCCTTGATCGGCCTGCCCGCGACCTGGCGGCCAGCCAGCCAGGCGGCCGCGTAGGCGCTAAATGTCACCTTCTCCACTGGGGCGACACTGGACGGGTTCCACATCTTGGCGTCGATCTCGCGCCGGCGGTCGGTCAGCCATGCCTCGGCGTCGATCTTGGCCGCGAACGTTGTCGGCGCCTTGACGTAATTACCGTCAGGATCGGTGAACCGCACCTGGTACCGACCGGACGGCAGTTTCCGGATATTGCCGAACGATCGCTTTTCTGCCATTTCCAGGGACCACCCAGTATCGCGTTTTCCGTGCCAGATATATGCCAGATGAGCTTACGGCACGTTCCGCTTGCTTCCGCCTAGCTCACGCGATACTGTGCCGAGTGTCGCCAGTTCAGAGGGTATCTCCACTGGTCAGACAACGAATCGCAAAACGTCGAGAACGCCAACTTCAATCCCAGTATCGCGCACCAGAGTTTCCGCAGTTCAGTGTGCGTTTTCGCACACCTGATTCAGGTTCGTGAACTAGACGTGAACTGAGCTGTGCAAAGCCGACAAGCGTCAACCGAAGCTACTTGCCCGCTTCTGACTCGGGTCGGGGCGGAATCCGTTCGATGGGCCAAGGGCCACCAACTCCGAAAACCCGCCAGTGATCGACATCTAGCTCGGGCGGGTTGGGCAGGTCGGGGCACCGCTGAAGGGTGGCGTAGATCGTGTCGTCGGGCAGCTGAAGTTCACCCTGAGTGATGAGGGTCTCGCCGGGATTGGGCGGCAACTTCAGATAGGCGACCTCGGGAGAGGCAAATATAGGCCGTGACCCAAGTCCCCGATCCGCCAGCATGTCACGCACTTGGTCGAATGCCGCTAAAAACTCAGGCACAGCGCTTGGCACCGTGACGAACCCGAGAAGCTCCTCAGCTTCCGCTTCGTTCGCGGCGTGCTCAAATATCGCCGTGAACGCTGAATACACGGTGATTAGCGCTGTGCTGCCCTCAGCCTCAATCGCCATCATGCTGCCGCTCGGATCTGCGGGGAGAAACCCCTCGCCCCACTTGTGACGGTAATCGAGTAGATCAAGTGCCTCGGCGGGTGTGTACGTCTGAATGTTCGGGTAGCGGATGTTTCGGACGGCGCGGTCGCCGGATACTAGGACGCTGGTATCGGCGTCCTGGCACAGCGCGATGAGGTAGTCGTCGTCGGGGTCTGTGCACACCTTCGGAATCTCAGCTTCCGGGCGGTCATCGACCCAATCCGCCAGTAGCTCGATTGCAGCGACGAAGTCGCGTGCGTCATCGACAGTGATCCATCGGCGGAACTTCTCACGTTCTAGCACGTCAGACACCTCGTCCATGAGCCGTCCGCACACGACTAGAGCAACCTGGCCCTGCATTGCAGCCTCGACAATCTTCATCGGACTACCTGAAGGCGATATGGCGGCGGAGACGTAGGTATTAGCGTCTGCGACCAGCCGAATCATAGGAGCTTAAGTGGCGCGGGCCGCTCACTCGCCGCGAGAGCGAGCAGTCACAAAATCCTTGGCTCGCCTCTCGGCGCGCATCTGCCGAATTTCGGACGATGCTTCCCGACTGGCGTCGTCATCTGACACCGGCTCACGCGCAGCTGCGGCTTCGCTCAGCCGCTTCAGCGTCCGACTGATCAGCTCTGCGTCCTCGCAGTGGCCCGCGCGCATGAGCAGCCGCCTACGCGCGACCTCCCTGCGATTCGCGCCCGCCATCTCTCAGACCTCCAAGGTAAGCAAATCCCGACATGTCCATCATCGGTCAGGACACAGCGGTTGTCGACTGCCGCCGTGAGAGCCGTTGTTCACTCGTGACCCGCCAACCTCGCTAGTCACATGCTCGGGTCGACCGTGAGAGTGTCCCCGCACCCAGGTGGGCGCATGTAGGCGGGAACCTTCCACCACGGCACCGTGACCGTCTCCCCGGCCTCCAGGGCGTCGAGCAGATAACGAGGACGGTGCAGATGCCCGTACCGGGCCTGCTGGTCGCGCTCACGGTCCAGCAGCCGCCGATAGATCGGTCCGAGGCCGTCGCTGCTGCGCTGGGCCTCCCGCGCCCTCACCGGATTCTGGCGCGGCACCTCAGCTCACCACCTGCTGCGGACGCGGACCCACACGGGCAGCTTCCCGCCGATCCCGCCGATCCCAACGGGCACGGGCCGCGCGCTGATGACGGGCAGACTTCGGCGGCTCCTCCGAGAGCCGCACGCGCTCCAACATCTGCACCGACTGCCGCTCACAATGCCGAATCTCCGCGCTCAACCGGGCCAACGTGGTCGGCCTGCACTTGAGGTGAGCCCCCTGTAGTGGTCCAGTCGTTGTGGGACTCTGTTGCCCGAGTGCTCGGGCAGGAAGAATCAATGACGACATGGCAACGAACAAGCGCCGGCGGCACACTCCGGATCAGATCAT
>NZ_JBQQCF010000111.1:0-4241 GCF_052245755.1 Mycobacterium sp. 4D054 | reverse complement strand
ATTCCGACGAGCAAAGGACCCAGGAGCACCGGCGAGACGCAACGCCGGAACCCCAGGCCGCCCACGTCAGAACCGCCCACCCACGCCACGAAAAGACCTCAACTACCCGCCACGTGAAAGATCGAGGTTAATGCCTCTTGATGTTGATGTCGTGTACCGTTGCGGCGGCTGCCGTCTTGGCTGCCGACTTCGCGTTCTTGTCGGCACGTTTCTCTTTCAGGCTCTTTCCGGACTTCTTCGACATCGTTTGGCGCGGAGACTTGTCAGACATTGGTGGCCCTTCGTCAAGGGGCCTGGGTGGTCCCGATGTTTCGACCCTACTCCTGATGTCGAGACGGCGGGGTCGGCTTCGGGTGTAGCCTCGAAGCTACTGGGAACCCTGCCGGTCCGGGATGTTCAGCTGACTTCTGCTGATTTCGACGAGCAACCGCTCACGCCGCCGCGCCGGTACCACCGTCCGTCGGGATTGTCGTGAACGCTGTGCCCACCTTTGAGTCTTCCTTCGCTGCCGCTTCGAGGCGTCCGCCCGCGGGAATCGTTCGATTCGGGATGCTCGGCGCCTATCCACCGGCGCCGTGGGGGCCGGCCGGTTTCATCTGTGCGCTGACGGACGCGTTGAGCGCTCGTGGATCCGACGTCGGTGTCGTGCGGGTCGCCGACGGCTCGCGATCTGCCGACCGCCGGGTCGTCGGGGAGCTGGTCAACGGTTCCGCATCGTCGGCAGACGAGTGCGTGGCATCGCTCAATCAGAGCGACGTCGCGGTGATACACCACGAGCACGGCCTCTACGGTGGCGCACACGGAGACGCTCTGCTCGACGTCATCGACGGATTGTGCGTCCCGTCGATTGCCGTCGTGCACAACGTTCTCAAAAACCCTGCTCCGCACCAACGTTGGGTCCTCGAGCGGGTGGCGGCCACGGTCGATCGGCTGGTGGTGTTGTCCGAGGCGGCGCGGGAGAGACTGTGTCGTGAGTATGGCGTGGACCGCTACAAGATCGCCATGATTCCGCATGGCGCCGTACTTCCCAGCGGTCCACGGTTGAAACGCGGTAGCAGACCGGTCATCCTGACTTGCGGCCTGTTGGGCCCCGGAAAAGGTGTCGAGCGCGTCATCGACGTGATGTCCTCGCTGCAGAGCGTCCCTGGCCGTCCCCGGTATCTGGTGGCCGGACCGACGCATCCGAAAGTGCTTGCCGGCGAGGGTGAGACCTACCGCGACGCTCGGGTGGAGCAGGCCGGTCGAAGCGGCGTCGCGGACTCGGTGCTCTTGGACGGCCGCTGCATCGACCGGGCATCGCTGGCAGCACTCCACCAGGCGGCCGCGGTCATCGTGTTGCCCTACGACAGTGCCGATCAGGTGGCCTCGGGGGCCCTTGTTGCTGCTGTCGCAAGCGGTCGGCCTGTCGTGGCCACGGCGTTCCCGCATGCGGTGGAACTGCTGCGCGACGGTGCCGGCAGCATCGTGGCTCACGACGACCCTGAAGCGCTCGCCGCCGCCTTGCGTCGGATTCTGACGCAGCCACGGCTGGCCGGGGCGATGGCGGCCAAGGCCCGCCAAATGGCGCCGGCGATGGCGTGGCCGGTTGTCGCCGACGCCTACCTCCAGGTCGCAGCACAGCTGATGGCGCAGCGGCGGACACGGGTGTAACGCCCCGCGCACACTCAGTGAGATTCGGCCTCTTGGCTACTCTTTTCAGGCTTGCCACCCACGTCCGGCCTCATTAAGCTGAACAACGCCGACTCGCTGGTCGTCGTCTCTCGCGTTTCCGCCCGCGGTCCGCACTCACTCGGGTTCACAGCACAGCCCAGCCACTTCGGCCACCAAATAGAACGGGCGCGGCATCTGCTGACGACCACCGACTTTCAACACACCCGCCGCTGAGACAGCGCACCAAGACCTCCGGGCCATTGTCCGGCGGGGGCTCGCCCAGTGAAACCGAGGGGTCACTGGGCGAATTCCCTGTGAGCGCATTCGTCAACGGGGATCTCCCAATCGAAGTGATGAGTGACGACAGGTGGAACACGTGTTTCGATCGCCCACCCCCGCGGGCTGATAATCGGCGTACGTTGTTGGTATCGGGTAGCTCGATCACGAGCGAAAACGCCTGACGTCAAAAGGAAATCGATGGCTGCGCCGAAAAGATTCCGAACCCCCTACCAGAACCGGGTAACGCTCGTCCAGGACACCGTCAGGCAACACTCCGCACTCGACGAAGACGCCGCACGCGAACTGGCGGTGCGCGTGTTGCATGCGCTGGACTCCATACCCGAGAAAGTGCGCTGACCTCGTGATCAAGTACCAGGGAGATGCGTGACGATGACGGTCCTGGTGAAATTGTCCAATGGCCGTGTCGATGAGTACATGCGATTCGGCGACGTTTACGTCAGACACGGCGACGGCACACTCGATGTCGTCCGCACCGGAGGAGCGCACCGCTACAGCTACGCGGCCGGTGAATGGGTCGGTGTCGACGGAGACGAAAAGCGTTGGAAGAAATCGCTTTTCTGGCGCTGACCCCCGACCAGCCGCCCGTTCCCGGGAGGGAGCGGAACGCTGGTCTGATGAAAGGCGGTCGGCATGAACGCCGTTGCTCGATGCGTGTACCTGCCCTGTGCCCGGCTTCTGTCCGGCTGAATGTGTCGATCACCGAGCAGTTGCTCGCGGCTGTCGGCGGCCGCCGTGGCGTCGAGGCCGCTGACCGTTTGTGTCGAGCGTGCGTGGCGCTCCTGGACGTCGACGCGGTGGCGATCTCGCTGGTGTTCGACGGTGCCAACGCCGGCACCCTCGGCTCAAGCGGCCCGCCGGCCAGGCACTACGACGAGCAGCAGTTCATCCTCGGCGAGGGACCGTGCCTTGACTCGGTGGTGCGGCGGGTGCCGGTGCTGGTGGCCGACCTCGCCGCACCGGCCGGTCGACGGTGGCCCCTCTACGGGCCGACATTGCTGGACATGCAGATCAGCGGCGTCTGTGCCATCCCTGTGGCGGTGGCCGGCGAATACGTCGGTGCGCTCGATCTGTTCCGGGTCCGGCCCGGTGCGCTCACCGCCGATCAGCTGGACGGGGCGCTGGTCGCCGCCGAACTGGCCGAAGCGCCTCTGCTGGACCTCCTCGACGCCGATCTGCAGGCCGCCGTCAACGACCCCGGAAGTGACACCTGGGCGGAGCTGAACAAGCTGTCGCGCGCCGAGATCAGCCAGGCCACCGGCATGCTCGTCGCCCAGCTCGAAGTGGAGCCGGACGAAGCCCTGATCCGATTGCGTGCCTTCGCGTATACCAGCGGTCGTCCGGCCACCGAGGTTGCCCACGAGATCCTCAAGCGCCGGCTTCGGTTACCTGACGACCGACATCACGACGACACCGGATAGGGAGCAGCCTGATGGACGACGCGCGAGAAACACAGGTTCTGGACGCGCTGGTGTCCTTCGTCGACCGCCTGCTCGTCGATGTCGACGTGGTGGACCTGCTCATCGAACTCACCGAGCGCTGTGCCGAGCTTTTCGACGTGGCCGCCGGTTTTCTCCTCGCCGACCAGTTCGGCAAGCTGAATCTGCTGGCAGCCAGCTCCGAGCAGGCCCGGGAGTTGGAGTTGTTCCAGCTGCGCGCAAACGAGGGCCCGTGCCTGGGCTGCTACGCGTCGGGTGAGCCGGTATCTGTGGCCGATCTGCACGGCGCTGTCCTGCGGTGGCCGAGGTTTGTGCCCGCGGCGCTGGACGCTGGCTTCGTGTCGGTAGACGCAGTCCCCATGTGCGCGGCGGTGACGTCGTCGGGGCTTTGGGCCTGTTCGGCGTCAGACCTGGCGCGCTCACGGAGGCGGACTGCCGCATCGCTCAATCCCTGGCCCACATCGTGTGCGTGACGATCATGCAGGATCGATCGTCTGTGCTACCGAAACTGCGTGCCGCCTTCGCCGGACGAGTCGTGGTGGATCAGGCGACCAGCTTCCTGCGCGAAGTCCTTGGCGTGTCCGTCGAGGACGCGTTCGAGATCCTGCGCGCCTATGCCCGGGCCCGCGGCGAACACCTGAGTCACGTCGCCCGACGTCTGATGACGGATAAGTACTCCCGCCCGGTCCTGGTCGCGGCGATTCTGGAGTTCGCCGGCGATATGAGGGCCTAGCCCGGATTTTTCGTGGAATGTTGACTGTGGGGGTGTGTAGATAAGCGAAAGTGCCTGTCCTGCAAGGAATAATTGGACTTCTCTACGGTTCAAAAACCCTGACGGGAAGGCACTTCGCAGGT
>NZ_JBQQCF010000110.1:0-4351 GCF_052245755.1 Mycobacterium sp. 4D054 | reverse complement strand
ACCTACGGAGTGCCTTCCCGCTTTGTGAACATGGACCCTAGACAAGTCACATTTTCTCAAACAGGACAGGCACTTCCGTGCATTACAGGTCGTGTCAACAGCCTATTTCACGAAACGTCGAGGCTAGTCCCTGGCCTGGGACGGCTGAAGCGCGAAACTCTCACTGAAACCTCACCTTTGACCAGGTGGACAGACGTTGACCAGCGGTTTTGTCGACGGCTCACGATGGCAGCGAATACACGCCGCCGCCCTCGCGTGCCAGCATTGACCATCATTGTCCCGAATCATGTTGCTGCTCAATATGTCTAGTCATCGCCGCTGCTTAGCATGGCTGGCATGACCCAGACAGCAGCTAACCGGCGTGAACGCCGCAAGCAGGAACGCAACATTGCCAAGGACGTTGCCCATCACCGCGCCCGCGTCGCCGGACTTGCCCGAGGTGTGCGCAGCCCCGATGACCCCGAACTAGTGGAGGCACGCCGAGCCATGTTCAGAGCGCAGCAGACCGTAGCCGCTCACGCGGTGCTGGACTCAACCGAGGCGCGTGTCAGCGGCGACCCCGACCGCATGACCGAGATTCTGCGGTCAGCCGGGGTGCCGGTAGCGGTGATGCTGCTGGAGTCCGTCGAGCTGCTGGCCTACGTGGTGTCGCTGTCCGACCGGCCTTCCGAGGTCCTGTCGGCGCTGCGGGGCCGGGTCGACGGCGCATCCACCGACTGAGAAACGAGACCCCGGCGCGGGTAGGTCGTCGCGCCGGGGTCTCAATGAGTCCAAGGGAAGAAGGACAAGCCCAATGCTAGACCGAGGATCGGACGACGTTCCGGCCCAGCTTGCGCGACGGCGCGACGCCGCCCACCGCTCGGAGCCGCTGGCGTGCGGCTGCCGCGACCCGTGGCCGTGCTACCGCCACGACGGCGTGCAGCCGGTGACCGGGCATCAGCTTGACGGGTGGTCCGCAGCTGCGCTGCATCTGCTCGACTGCGGGCTGAGTCCCGCTGTGCCCGTCGATGTCGCGCGCCGGTTGTGGCGGCGCGGTGGCCGGGATCGGCTGCTGGCGCAACGTCTGCATGGCGGCTGCTCGGAGCGTGCCGCGTGAGCCGCAAGCTGCTCGGTGTCCTGGACGACGGGCGCGAGGTGTACGACAACTCGCCGCGTCCTCTGGTCGCCGCGCTGGAGCTTGGGCACGGCACACTCTGCGGCACGAACGGCAGCGACCCGTATGCCGACGTGCCGCCGCCTGCCGAACCGCCTGACAACGCCGCCCAGGACGATGACGAGCGGCCAGCCGGTACCGGATCGGAACGCGCGACCGCGAACGGGCAGCAATCCGACTCCCTTCTCGCCGAACTACTGTCGGCAGCCCAGCTCGACGCCATGACGTTCGACCCGCTGGTCGAACACGTACCGCACCTTGTGGTGGAGGGGTTCGGGATTCTGGCCGGTCCACCCAAGGCGGGCAAGAGCTGGCTCGCCGGTGAAATCGCGCTCGGCTGCGCCCAAGGCGGCACCGTGCTCGGCGGTATCAACGTGCAGGCGCGGCACGTCCTGCTGCTGGCGCTGGAGGACGGACCCCGGCGACTCCAGGCGCGTATGCGCCGACTGAACCACGGCCAGCCGCTCCCGGCTCGGCTGCACATCCTGACCAAGGTGAAGCCGGGGCGCGTCATCTCCACGATCACCGAGTGGCTGGAGCTGCACATCGGCGACGAGACCTCGCCGCTGGTCATCCTCGACACCCTCGGGAAGGCGCGCCCGCAGCGGCGTGCAGGCGATGACCCGTACATCGCTGACTATCAGCTCGGCGGCAAACTCAAGACCGTCATCGACGCGGTGCCGGGTGCTGCGCTGCTCGTCGTCCACCACACCCGCAAGATGAAGGCTGACGACTGGCTCGACACCCTCTCGGGCACACAGGGAATCGCAGGATCGGCTGACTACGTTCTCGTGCTCTCGCGCAAGCGCAAGAGCGCCGAGGGTGTGCTAGCCGTGACGGGCCGTGACATCGCCGAGAACGAATACGCCGTCAAGACCGACGACGGCATCTGGTCGCTCGACGGCATGGACATCCTCGACGCTGCCGCCACGGTTGCCACGCGCGCCGAGCGCGACCAGCAGTCGCGGTTGGGCAGCCGGTCAATGGACACCTTGCAGTTCGTGAACTCCCGGTCCACCACCACCCCGGCTGAACTCGCCGAGCACCTCGGCATCGACAACAACAGCGCCGGGAAGGTGCTCCACCGGCTCACCGACGACCAGTACATCAGCAAGGTGAGCCGGGGTACGTATGCACCTGTCGAAAGTGTCGGAACTGTCGAAAGTGCAGACCAGGGCGCAGATTACGGGCAACCGAATCCGACACCACCTGTCGGAAGTGTCGGAAACACGACGAACGGAATTACCCGCTCACCAGCGAATACGACACTTCCGACAGATACGACACTGTTCACTACCGGCGCGGAGGACCACCCGTGAACGGGTACCGCTGTCCAGGCTGCCCGAGCCTGCACCCCTGTTTCCCCGGCTGTGAAACATCGGGCACACCAACTGATTCCACGCAATCGCCGAGCAAGTCTCGTGCGCAGATGAGCGAGAACAGGTGTCGCGCTCGCTCGGCACGATGGACACCGAGGAGACCCGATGATGACTGACCGCGACGCTTCCGCGTTGGTGATCGACGCCGCCCAGCTCGTCGCCATGCAGGACACCACCGCCGCCTTGTCCCTGCTGCACACCACCGACGCCGACCACCGGCACCTCCAGCACGCCGCGCTGGCCGTGCTGGCATTCGTGCTGTCCGGTGAGGGTGCGCCGGAACGGTTCGCCGAGCTGCGCGCCCAGGTCCAGGAACTCGCCCTCCAGCACGGGGCCGACGACCGGCAGGTGATTCTCAACCTGGAGGTCGTCAGCACCGTGCAGGCCCTCACCGAGGGCGACACCGAGCGCGCCGACATGATCATCTCCGGCTCGGTGTTCTCGCCGATGAACTTCGCGTGGTGCGCCGTCTGCCTCACTGGCCAATGTGTGCGCGGCTGGCTCGGCGACGATCACGCCGCGTTCTGGCCGGGGCTGCGCCGCCACTACGGGATCGGCGGTGCCGCATGAGCGCCCGTCTGACGGTCGCGGAACCGGGCACAGTCGGGCTGATCGCCGAGATTCTGCGCGGCGTGCCCGCGCTGCCGGGTGCGGCCTGCATCCGCAAGGCCGGTGTTTTCTCCGACCGCCGCCGCATCGGGGAGGCGAAAGCGATATGCGCGCGGTGCCCAGTGATCACCGCCTGCGACCGCTGGGCAAGCGCGGAGCGCGGTCTTACAGGCGTCGTCGCCGGGGAGATACGCGGCATCGTGCGCGCGGATGATGGGGACGACGACGAAACCGCAACGGAGGCACTATGACTGACAATGTTGACCTGTCGGGTATCGGTGCTCACCGACCCTGCCCAGCACGCGGCATCCTCGTGTTCGACCACCTGCCGCCCGTGGTGCAGAACGCCGAAGATTCTCGGGCCGACGCGGATTTTCGCGCGAGACATTGGCGGTCAAACGTGACCACCGAGCGGCCCGCGACGCCGACCGAGCGCGCGTTGCTCGCCCACCTCGGCTACGAGCTGCCCGAGGTTCTGCACACCCGCGTGCAGTGGCTCACAGACGGCGTGCGGCGCAGATCATGGCCGCAGATACCGGCCACCCTGGAAGGACTGGAACCATGACAGTGACAGACAATGCGAACAATGTTGCTGGACAGCAGGACTCGCCGCCCGACGCCCAGGCCGGCCACCCTGGACCTGCCAGCACGGACGACAACCGCCCGCCAGCGAGCGAACCCGACGACGACCAGCACGACGATGACCAGGACGACGAGCACGACGACGACGGCAGACGCACCAACCGGGAGAAGCGTTACCGGCTGCGCCTGCGCGACGCCGAACGCCAGCGCGACGAATTGGCCGACACCCTGACCCGCACCCGACAGGCCATCGTGTCCTCGGTCGTGGCTGGCAGCGGATACGCCCCAAGGGTCGCCGAACTGGTCGCCGCCGACATGGACAACCTGCTGGACGACAACGGCATCCCCGACGCCGAGAAGATCGTGAGCACCCTCGCTGCGGTCGTGGCTGACTACGGTTTCGCCCGCCAGCCGAGAACGCCAGCGCCGAACCTCCAGCAGGGTTCCACCAACGGTGGAGGCGGTGCGGGTAAAGCGTCGTGGGCAGGCGCGATCAAGGGCAGCTAGTGTCCTGAGTCATTAATTGCGATCTAGTTGTTAGACTGGGTTGTGCCGACACCTCATGCCGCGAAGATTGTCTTGACCACTGACGAGCGGGCCGAGTTGGAGGGGTGGGCGCGGCGACGAT
>NZ_JBQQCF010000109.1:0-4534 GCF_052245755.1 Mycobacterium sp. 4D054 | reverse complement strand
GGTACAGCGGCAAGGTATCCAGCACCTGCCGCACACAGCGCTCCCTGACGTTCGGGTCGATCTTCTTCGGCATGGTTTGCATCCTTCCAACTCAGAAAGATGCGGCATCAAACCTGGGGCGCTTCACCAAGTCCTGGCGGGCGGTGTGGGCGTACTCGACCAAACGCGCGGTGCGCGACACCAAGACGCTCAACCTGCAGGAGAACAAGGCCCGCGCGGTCGTCGCCGGCGAGAAAGCCGCGCGGGTACCGCGGTTCATCAAGAACTGCAACGGTTCCCAAGAATTTGACGAGGCGTCGTTGCAGCGCGCCCGCCGCTTGGTCGGGCTCAAGGGCTACGTCACCAACATCGACGCCGCACTGATGCCCGCGACCGAAGTGATCGCCAGCTACCACGACCTCTGGCACGTCGAGGCGTCCTTCCGGATGTCCAAATCCGACCTCGCTGCCCGGCCCATGTTCGCCCGCACCCGCGACGCCATCGAAGCCCACCTGACCATCGTGTTCACCGCCCTGGCCGTCAGCCGCGAAGTCCAGACCCGCACCGGCCTGTCACTGCGCCGATTCCTACGCACCCTCAAACCCCTGCGATCAGCCACCATCGACCTCAACGGCGTCATCGCCACCTACCCGCCAGCCCTAAACACCGAGGTCAACGCAATCCTCAACGCACTGAACGCCGAGAATTCAAGGCACTAAGCCAAATGACCCAACTCGGGTCTGGCTCGGGTCCCGCCACGGACCGCCGGCGGGCACCGGTCCGGCGATCACCTTCGCCGCGGTCACAGTGTGGGTTGTGCTGTTGGTCGGAGGCTGGTTCCTGATCTTCTCTGCGTCGCCGGGAGCTGTCGTGGATAGTGAAGGCACGCCTGCTGACTCGTGGGCGCGGTGGTACTTCACCGCGTTCACGGTTTCAACGCTCGGAATCGGCGACTAT
Organism: Mycobacterium sp. 4D054; assembly: GCF_052245755.1. NCBI lineage: Bacteria > Bacillati > Actinomycetota > Actinomycetes > Mycobacteriales > Mycobacteriaceae > Mycobacterium > Mycobacterium sp. 4D054. The sequence continues at coordinate 3,598 of NZ_JBQQCF010000109.1, read as the reverse complement.
CGGCCCTCGGGCGCCGTATTTCAAGTGCTCACCGGTGTCGCGGCGATAACGGCGTTTGGGTTAGCCACATTGGTTATCACCTATGTCGCCTCACTGAACTCGGCGGTGGCGTCGAAACGACGATTCGCCCGCCAGGTATTGGGGCTAGGAAGCAGTCCGGTGAACATCCTGCATGCCAGTTGGACTGGCCGGGACTTCGGGCCATTGGAGAATGAACTGCAATCGTTGACTGGCAGCGTCCACGGATTGGCTGAGGAGCAGTTGACTTACCCTCTCCTGCACTACTTCTCGACCCCCCAACGCAATGCGGCGTTCTGGCCGGCGTTAGCCACGCTCAATGAGGTGGTATTACTTCTCGACAACTACGTTGACCACGAGTATCGGCCGGCCCCGCTTGCACTTCATCCGCTGCAAAGGGCGATCGACGGATATCTTGACGTGCTGCCGCGCCCTCAAGTGGGCCATGCCAGCAGGCATCTGCCACAGCCTGCGCTCCTCGAATTGCGGGAGGCTGGAATCGAAGTGGTTTCCGCTGTCACGCTGTCGGAAGAGGACCTCCGGCGCCGGAACACTATTCACGCTGCGCTCGAACGGCAGGGTTGGACGTGGGAAGTGGCGATCGAGCATCGTCATGCATGCCGGCGACGACGAACAACCTATCGTCTAACTCACAGCTGGTGCCATGCTTCACTCCTTATGGTTGTCAGCCGTGGAGAGCAGCCGCAGTGCTTGGTCGGCCACTTCGACATCGGCGACGAGGTCGTAGGACTTGGGGACCAGGCGGGAAACGGATTGAAAGTCGCGCCGACCGCGTTGGAGGGCGTGCACGAGCAGCCCCATCAAAGCGCCGACGACCGCTCCGAAGATCACGCCATAGAGGGCCAGTAACAGGGCGGTGGTCAGTGGGTCGATCCAGCTGAAGATTCCGAACACCCAGCCGATGAGTGCCCCGACCACGGCACCGGACGCCGCACCCCGTAACGCGGCCCCTCCGTAATTGAGCCGGCCGAGAACTTGTTCGACATATTCCAGATCGCGGCCCACGATGGCGACCCGGTTGACCGGAAACTGCTGATCGGAGAGATAGTCGACGGCGCGCTCGGCGTCTGCGTAGTTGTCGAAGGTGGCGATAACCTGGCGGGCGGGCTGATTGGGACGTACCGCTGATCTGCTGACTGTCGCATGTGCCATTACTGTCTCCTCACGCGTCCACGGCCTGTTGCTGCCCCGACCCGGCTTGAATGGCCTGCTGGCCATGATCGGCGGTAGCGACCTGAACCTTGCGAGGCTTACTCTGCTCTGACACCGGGATGGTCAACGTCAGCACCCCGAGGTCGCAAACTGCGCTGAGCTTGCCCGGATCGAGATTGTCACCGAGAAACAACTGCCTACGGAACTCGCCCTGCGGCCGCTCGTCAATGATCAACTCGTCGCCCTCCTGCCTCAGCGGGCGGCGCCGCGCGGTGACCTCAATGACGTTGCGTTCCACGGTGACATCGATATCGCTGCCCTGCAGACCGGGTACATCAAGGGCCACAATGACCTGGTCGCCGCGCCGAAACGCCTCCATCGGAAGAGTGCGCGCATTGCGCGCGCCGGCCATGGCCTGGTCGGCCAGCCGGTCGAGTTCGCGAAACGGATCGAATCGCATCAAAGCCATGACTTCTCCTAAGAATCCAAGGGTGGCTCGGCTGTACCGGAAGCGCCGACGACCGACAGCCTGCAACGCGCTGGCCGTCAATAACCTCCGAACAACCAGTCTTGCAATCCGATTTCGGCCCGCGCATGCGCCCAACGAGCCTGAAATATCGTTCAGGATTGATCCTGTCAGCACGAGTGGACGCAGCCGATGTGCCGATTACCAGCTCCGCCCGGGAAGGGCCCGCCGCCCGTCCCGTCACGCCATGCCTGCGGGGATTGACCTCGCTATGCCCCTGTCGCCGTGGTGATTCAGGCGCTACCGGCGCCACGTCTGAGCCGAAGCCGTCGATGTGCTCGCAGGGCAGCTTGCGGCCGGCGCCTCCGGAAGAATCAAGTCAAACGCAACACGCCGACTTGTGATTCGGCAGTGATATCTCGGCTCATGCAGCCGTGACCCCGATTGCGCTAGTCAGCAGAGACCGGCACACTGACGGATATTTCGCCGGTGTGTGCGAACCGGAACGTGAACTCGTAAATGAGCCCATTGCTGATCGGCTTGGTCAGTAACACAGTTGCGGTGGCAGTGTTGGCGGGTTTGACCGCTGCCAGCGCGTCGGCATGCACCATGCGGTCCGGGCTGTCGACGATCAGTACGCCACTGGCCGGTACCGTGGTCTTTCCGACCACAGTGACGGCACCGATGTCAGTGCTGACCGCCGCGAGGGTGTCCGCGGTATCAGGTGATTGGTTGGTGGCCACCAGCGCCAGGTGGACGGTCTTGCCCGGCTGCACCGCATAGCTGGTTTGCTGGGCACGTATCCGGATGTAGCGCAACGCGATGTCACCGGAGTCAGCCGTGGAGCCATTGACATCCGGCGCCATCGAAGCGGTTTGCGACTGTTGCCCGGCGCCGCAGCCGCCCAGCGCAGAAGCGGCAATCAGCACGCCCACTGCCATCGCAGCTCGGGACCGTGGTATCGACGGGTTCACGATGTTGTCCGATCGGTTGAGACGGCCGGCTAGACCTGTGGCTATCCAGGTCACAGCTCAATTTTCCTTTGGCCGAGACGATCAGGGCGTCGTCTGAGCGGTCCAAGAGACCGCACCAGGAGTTGATCCGTCAGGCCGAAGAGGTCGTCGCCAGGTCCTGGGACACTGTCCAATCCGTGGCCGCTGTCAGCGTGGATCCCCATCTGACACAACGGGCAACCAAAACCGACATGAAATCGGCGGTATCCGAGGGCTCTATTCCCAGGACAGGAGGCGCGGTCATGGTATCGAAAGCCTTGTTGGTGCTACTCGAAGCCCACCCGGGCAAGGGAGATGCGGTCGAAGACCTCTTGGCGTGGGTGCGGTTGCTCGTCGAAAAGGAACCTCGCACCAAACCGTGGTTGGCGGTGCGGTTCGACGCGTCGACATTCGGGATATTCGATGCCTTCCCCGACGACGAGGCGCGGCGAGCCCATTTGACGGGACCGGTCGGCCAGGAACTCAAACAGAAAGCTGACCTGTTCGCCTCACCGCCCCAGATCATCCACCTCGACGTGATCGCCGACAAGCTGTGACCCTGGCGGCGGCCGCGGCGCTTGCCTGTCCTCGCAGTGCCGCGATGGCTGGCACCGTCAGCGTCCGTCTCGCGGAGGCTAAGTGGGCGTCACGAATTCGACCTGCTGCGACGAAGACGGGCGCACGGCGCCGTAGCAGCCTGGTTGCCGGACGCCGCGTAATCGTCTCCCTCGTCGGTCAAAAACATGGCCATCGACCGCTCAAGATCGCAACGACTCTGTATGCAAATGAGGAGAAGCAATGAAAGCTGTTGTGTACGAAGGGTGAACCATCCCGCGTTTGATGCGCACCTCCTTCCTTGGGAAGGTGCATGTCATGCCGAGCAAGTACGACCCGGAGACCCGAGCGAAGGCGGTCCGTCTGGTGCGCGAGCACCGGGAGGACTATCCGA
>NZ_JBQQCF010000108.1:0-4743 GCF_052245755.1 Mycobacterium sp. 4D054 | reverse complement strand
ACAGTCGTCACCATGACGACCACCGCGTCGCCGCGACGATTACCCCGTCACAATGCAGACCGACCCCCGAAATCACGTCTGCATCCACAGTGACGCCATCGTCTGCATCCTGAGCGACGGCCAACAGCCACCGCCCCGAACAGCTCGGGCTGAGCACGCACCACCGCGATATCGGCGGCACAGTCACCGCCGAGTGCCACCGCGATCGCGACATCGGTGAGCACCTTGGCCGGGTCGTGCAGGGTTCGTGGTGCCCGCCACCGCTTCAAGACCTCTGACATGGCCTTTTCCAGTCCCGAGACGTGCAGCGTCCGAGCCAACAGCAGCCCGCCGGCCGACGAGACCAACGACTCGCGACCTGAATCCACCAGCAGAGAACGAACCGCGCTACGCTTCACCTACGGAGTGCCTTCCCGCTTTGTGAACATGGACCCTAGACAAGTCACATTTTCTCAAGCAGGACAGGCACTTCCGTGCATTACAGGTCGTGTCAACAGCCTATTTCACGAAACGTCGAGGCTAGAGGACGACCAGCGGCGTCTCGACGGCGAGGTCGCCTCGCATCCGCCGGTCCAGCACACCCTCGACGCGCCACTCGACCCGGGCGTACTGGTGCGCCGTCGTCGGGCCGGCGTCGACAGGCACCTCGATCGAGAACGGCAGCTGCTCGACGGTCCCGGCCTGGAACTCGCGCTTGCCCGCGAGGTCCACCTCTGCGACCTTCAGGTCGGTCTTGATGTGGCCGTCGCCGGAGAAGGTGTAGGCGTCGAGCGCGTCGCCGTCACCGAAGATGCTGCCATCGCTCATCGCGGCGGCCGTGTAGGTGACCCTGCGGTGCAGGCGGATCCGGGCGGCGGTGACGCTCACGTCCTTGGGCACGGCGACGGTGAGCGTCCCGGTCAGCGCCTCACCGGCCCGCACCGCGACCGGCAGCTCGTCGAGGGTGAGCCCGTCCTCGTGCTGCTGCGGCGCCCGTGCCACCGGCAGGCCGTCGGCGCCGTGCCGCACGGCGACGTCCTGGCGGACGACCTTGTCCATCCCCCGCTCCCGGTCGATGCGGGCGGAGACCGTCCAGGTGACGGCGCCGGCCGAGCTCGGGAGCGCGTCCGCCGGCACCCTTGAACGTCAGCTCGCCGGGACCTGCCTGCGCCGGCAGCTCACGCTCCTCGTGGTGCAGCTGATAGCTCTGCCACTCCTCGACCGTCGAGACGTTCTCGTCCTCGGACGGCCCGTAGGTGCGGGTGACCTTCGCCTTGTAGCTCGCCGTGGCCTCGAACGCGACCCGCACGCCGCGGGCCTTCGCGTCGAGCTGCCCGGTGACCTCGAACCGGACCGCGACCTCGTCCCCAGGCGCCACCTCCGCCGGCCGGACGTCGAGGGTGATGGCGTTGTCCGAACCGCCGCGCAGCTTGTCGAGGAATCCCATGCGGTGACCGTAGGGCCCGTCGGTCGAGGACGGGAGCGAAACCGCTCAGTCGACGACCGAGCGGACGATCTCGGCGATGCGCCTCTCGGTGATGTCGTCCACCGTCTCGAAGTACCACGCGGCCGGCATCAGCTGCCCCTCGTCACCGCCGGCCGGCCGGAAGGGGGCCTTCTCGGTGAGAGCGAGGTTCATCCGCTCGTCGTTGCGCAACGTGATCAGGACCGGCGTGCTCGCCGACCTCGCGTAGGCGGGCATCCCGTACCAGATGCGTGGCTTGAGCGCGGGCGCCGCGGCCATGATGACCTCGTGCACCCGCCGCATCGTCGAGCGCCGCGGCTCGTCCATCTTCTCGATCTTGTCGATCACCTGTGCCAGGTTCTTCTCGTCCTTCGACGACATGTCATGTCCTCTCGTCCGCCGGTGTCGGCGTGCCGGTGCAGTGGAGTCGGCGTCATTCCCCGCACCCCATCCGGACATGTCCTGAGCTGCTCAGGTCTCTCCGCGATGATTCACGTGGGTGACCCCGTGGGAGCGCGATCGGTGGTGCACCACCGTGGCCAGGATAGAGGATCGTGAGCCTTTGGCTGGACCGACCCGCGTGGACCGCTACCGCAGCCCGGTGTCCGACGCGGGCGGCTCGTCGGACGGCACAGAGCCGCCGATGCGCTCGAGCGCCTCGGTGATCCTGGGACGATGCCGCGGGAGCGCCGCGTCACGCAGGTCGACCAGCATCGCCCGCAAGCGGCGCTGCACTCGCTCGGCATCCTCGCCCCAGTGCGCGATCTCGTCGATGGCCAGGGCCAGGTAGTCCGCGAACGAGGGCTCTGGGACGTCCAGGAGCAGCCGCCCGTTCCTGGTCACCTGCCGGGGCGGGAGCTCACGGGTGGCCAGCCGGCGCAGCAGGTCGTGCAGCTGGTCGAGGACCTGGACGGCGGTGCTCGGGTCGTTGATGCCGGGCGACAGCGCCCGTTCCGCGATGTCGACGAGCTGCCGGAGGCCGAAGCCCAGATCCTCCTCCAGGCTGCGCTCGGTCCCCAGCCGGACCGCGGCACGCAAGGAGTCCTCGTCGGGAACCTCGGCGTCGTGGACCTCCATCAGGGTGGCGCCCGCCGGCACGAACTCACCGAGCGACCGCACCAGGAAGATGGTGGCTCCGTGCTCGTCGGCGGCGCGGACCAGCGCATCCTCGTCGACCCGTTGCACCACGCCCGGCCGGTCGGCGCTCACCGGGCGGCCACCGGTGGCCGGCACCGGCAGCCGTGAGGGTGGCTCGGCGGCGGCCGGGAAGCGGCGCTCCAGGAGGTCGCGGGTGTCCCGGGCGATCCTGGTGATGATCGTCGCCACCCGGATCGACTGCGCGATGTGGTCGATGTAGATCAGGAAGACGACCACGCTGGCGAGGACGAACGCGAACGCCGCGGTCACCGAGAGCTGAGGGACGAACGGGTCGACGTCGGCCGTGCCCTGCACCGCGCGGAGGACGACCAGCGCGTAGACGAACGTGGCGACGAAGACACCGAGGGCGATCTGGTTGACCCAGTCGCGGAGGAACGACCTCAGCACCCGGGGCGAGAACTGGCTGCTCGTCAGCTGCAGCACGACGATCGTGATCGAGAACACCAGGCCGGTGAACGAGATCATCGAGGTGATGATCGCCGACAGGACCGCCCGGGCTCCTTCGGGGCCACCGGTGAAGAGGAACGGCACGCTGAAGGACGTCTCGAGCCGGTCGTCGAGCGCGGCGAGCCCCAGCCCGAGCGCGGTCGCCAACGCCGCGAAGAACAGCGGTACCACCCAGAACCGGTTCCGGACGCTGTTCCAGAACCGGCTCATGACGCCCTGCGCACGCTGGTCATCTGCGGTCATTGCCCCGCGGGCGACGCTCGCATACCGCGACCATCTCCCGGTCGGCGGCAGGCAGGCCACTGTCGTGCCGAGCCAGAGGGCTCCGGTCACGTGACGCCATACGAGGAAGGGCGTCGGGCCAGAAGTGCCCCGGGCTCGCCTTCCCCGCGGGCTTCGAGGATGACGTACGAACGGTCGGGGCATTCGGTCTGCAGCCGGTAGGCGGCGCCGATGCCGGACAGGCCGGCGCCGACGACGAGTACGTCGACGTGAGCTGGAAGCGGTGCCGGCCGAGGCACGGTTTCGCGTGTAGTCATGGGTCAACTTTCGCGCGGCCAGGGCCCACAGATTTGTCGCTGAACGACATTCAATTGTCATTTGATGACAAACAGTTAGCGGCGGCGTTTCCGCATCTGCGACGGGGTGGTCTGCCACCAGCGGCGCGCGGCGCGAGTGAACGACGCTTGCTCGTTCATCCCGATCATCGCGGCGATCTGCCCGATCGGCAGTTCCGTGCCGACCAACAGGCGCAGTGATTTGTTGCGGCGTTCTTCATCGACGATCTGTTCAAACGAAGTCCCCGCTGCCGCGAGCTGCCGTTGTAGCGTGCGCGCATGCAGCATCAGAAGCCGGGCGACCGCGTCCATGCGACATACGTCCGCCGTCTTCGCGAACTGCTCGACCGTCGTCGCATCGGTCATGCGACCCGATGGTTTGACGTCATAGAGGACCTGGTCGCCGCTGCGGAGCGTGGCGAAGAAGTCAGGGAAGTGGGTCGAGCCGTCGGCGAAGCTGATTTTCATGGGCTGCGAGGCGATCTGGCGAACCAGGCCGTCGAAGTCCAGCGACAGTAAGGATTCGGCCTCCAGGCCTGATTCGCACCACACATGTGTGCGCTGCGAGGCGACATACTGTCGCGAATGCCGATTCAGCCGGTTCTGAAACTGGACGCCGGAACGCCAGGGCAGAGCTCGGTGGAAATGCTCATGAAGCAAGGCGGGCGACACCGCAGCCGATCGTTCGTTCCCTTCGGCGGTGATCCACGAGACCGTGTCGATCCCGATCTGCGCCGATGACTCCACGGACGTGCAACTGGACATGAGCCAGACAATATTGCAGGGGTACGACAAGCTGACGGACCCGACGGTCTCAACTATCTGTCACTGAGTCTCAACTAGGGTGTCAAAGTCTCAAATAAGTCGTCATCCGACAGCCGCCTGCTGCTCGGCGCGGGTGGGTGATGATTCATCCGATGCAATACGCGGTTAAGGTGACATAATGTGGCTTATCGGCACAACGCTTACCAGCGGCAAGGTCCGGCCGGGCGCACTTTACGTGCGGCTGTTGTCAGTTCTCATCCGATCAGAAGCATTCTCATTTGATGTGACACATCGGCGCGCCTTTCTCATTTGATCTGATACAGCCGGTACCGTTCTGGGCATGTCGATGCTGGCCACTGGTGCTGTTGCCGC
>NZ_JBQQCF010000107.1:0-4931 GCF_052245755.1 Mycobacterium sp. 4D054 | reverse complement strand
ATTCCTTTGCTCGAGTGACTTTGACGGGTCTCTCGAAGAATCACGCGATGACCTTCAATCATTCGGCAACGACACGCCGGTACCGCTGATCAGGTCCGACTCGTACACCACTCTGCTGGACGCAACCCGCCGATCTGCTGCTGGCGCTCGACAATCCGCCGGGCTGAGCGATGTGGATCGGCTGGATCGAGTTCGACGTCCTGCTCGGTGATGTGCGCTCCCTCAAACAGAAGCGGTCGGTCATCCGGCCGGTGATCGCCGAACTGTCACGCAGATTCCCCGTCTCGGCCGCCGAGACCGGTGCGCAGGATCTGCACCGGCGCGCAGGTATCGGGATCGGCATGGTCGCGGCCGACCGGGCTCGTGTCGTGGAGGTGCTCGACGCCGCCGAGCGGCTGGTGGCCGCCCGGCCCGAGCTGGAGCTGCTGTCGGCCCGGCGCGGACTGCGCACCGGCGACGACGAGTAGGCCGAGTCGGTTCGCCGGTCGGCTCAGGTCAGCCGCTTCTTGCGCAGCGGGGTCGGCGCGATCGTCCCGGGCGCGAGCTTGCGGGCGCTGATCAGGAACGCGGTGTGCCCACGCATCGAGTGCTCCGGCCGCACCGCCAGCCCCACCACGTGCCAGCCGCGCTGCATGCTCTCCCACGCCCTCGGCTCGGTCCAGCACTGCTGCTCCCGCAGCGCCTCAACGGTCTTCGACAGCTGGGTGACCGTCGCGACATAGATCATCAGTACCCCGCCGGGGACGAGCGCGCTGCCGACCGCACCGAGCACCTCCCAGGGTGCGAGCATGTCCAGCACGACCCGGTCCACCTCGGGACCGTCGTAATCGGCGACGTCGGCGATCACCAGGTCCCAGTTGGGCGGTGTGGCACCGAAAAACGTCTCGACATTGCGTGCGGCGTGTTCGGCGTGGTCCTCGCGCATCTCGTAGGACGTCACGCGCCCCTCCGGCCCGACCGCCCGCAGCAACGAGCACGTCAGTGCGCCGGAGCCGGCGCCGGCTTCGAGCACCCGCGCGCCCGGGAAGATGTCGCCCTCGTGCACGATCTGCGCGGCGTCCTTGGGGTAGACCACCTGCGCCCCGCGCGGCATCGACATCACGTAGTCGACCAGAAGCGGCCGCAGCACCAGGAACTGGTCGCCGTTGGTGGACTTCACCACGCTGCCCTCGGGCAGCCCGATCACCTCGTCGAGCGAGATGATCCCGCGGTGGGTGTGGAACTCGCCGCCCGGCTTGAGCAGCATCGTGTAGCGCCTGCCTTTGGCGTCGGTGAGTTGGACACGATCACCTACGTCGAATGGGCCGGTTCTGCGCACAGCTGACCAGCCTGCCAGTAGACGCGCCGCGGTCGACGCCCGGGTTGCCGGGAAATGTCCGACCGCCGTCCTAGGCTCGATCCCATGAGTGAGCCGTCGAGACCGGTGCGCCGACCCGCCCTCTCGCCGTCGCGCGCCAGTGACTTCAAGCAGTGCCCGCTGCTGTACCGGTTCCGCGCCATCGACCGGCTGGCCGAGCCGTCGTCCGCCGCCCAGGTGCGCGGTTCGGTCGTCCACGCGGCGCTGGAAGACCTCTACCGTCTGCCGGCGGCCGACCGGGTGCCGGAGACGGCGGCGTCCCTGGTCGGTCCGGCGTGGGAGCGGGTACTCGCCGAGCACCCGGCGCTGGCCGCCGACATCGAACCCGGCCTGCGGGCCGAGCTCCTGGAGCAGGCGCGGGCGCTGTTGTCGGGCTACTACCGGCTGGAGGATCCCACCCGGTTCGACCCGCAGAGCTGTGAGCAGCGCGTCGAGGTCGAACTGGCCGACGGCACCTTGTTGCGCGGCTTCGTCGACCGCATCGACGTGGCGGCCACCGGTGAGGTGCGGGTCGTCGACTACAAGACCGGCAAGGCGCCGCCGGAGGCCCGCGCACTGGCCGAGTTCAAGGCGCTGTTCCAGATGAAGTTCTACGCCGTGGCGCTGTTGCGGTCCCGCGGTGTGCTGCCGACCCGGCTGCGGCTGCTGTACTTGGCCGACAGCCAGGTGCTGGACTACACGCCGGCTCTCGACGAGCTGGAGAGGTTCGAGAAGACCCTGATGGCGATCTGGCGGGCCATCCAGAACGCCGGCGCCACAGGCGATTTCCGGCCCAATCCGTCCAGGCTGTGCGACTGGTGTGCGCACCGCGCGCTCTGTCCCGCGTTCGGCGGCACTCCCCCACCGTATCCGGGATGGCCCGAGGTGCTCGACGAGACACTCGAGGACGGCGACCCGGACGCGGTGCTGCGCGCGGAGCCCGCCGCATGATCGACTGCCTGTTCCGCCGGCTGCCCGGCTCGGCACACGAGGATGGCGAGTACGCGGTCTTCGAGTCCACCGACGGCACCCGCAGCAACTGGGATCCGCAGATCCAGCACGGCTCGCCGCCGCTGGCGCTGCTGACCCGCGCCATCGAGGACCTCGCGGAGGGCACAGGGCTGCGGGTCGGCCGGCTCACGCTCGACATCCTCGGCGCCATCCCGGTCACCACCGTGCGCGTGCGGGCCTGGGTGGAACGCCCCGGCACTCGGATCTCGCTGATGGCCGCCGAGATGCTCGCCGACCGGCCCGACGGCACCCGACGGGCCGTGGCCCGGGTCACCGCCTGGCTTCTGGCCACCGGTGACACCGCCGAAGCCGCCACCGACCGGTACCCGCCGCTGGTCGAAGGCCGGGCCAGCGACGTCGCCCACGCCTGGGAGGGCGCACCGGGCTATCTGCAGACCGTGTCCTGGCGCAGGCAGCACACCCCGGAGGGCGCCGCGGCCGAGGCGTGGCTGTCTCCGCTTGTGCCGCTGATCGATTCGGAGCCGACCACGCCGCTGCAGCGGCTGGCGATGGTGGTCGATTCGGCCAATGGCATCGGCGCCGCACTCGACCCGCGTCGGTACCTGTTCATGAACACCGACACGGTGGTGCACCTGCACCGGCTGCCCGCCGGTGACGACTTCGCGCTGCGGGCGCGGGGTTCCATTGGCCCGGACGGCTTGGGCGTCACCACGGCCGAGATCTTCGACCGTGAAGGCTTCATCGGGACGTGCGCGCAGACGCTGCTGGTGCAGCGCCGCGACTGACCAGCCCGCCTGTCACGCCGAGCGCGCCAGGGCCGCCCGATCCTCGTCGGCGAAGGTGTCCTCCAGATGCAGCGGCGAGTAGTCCACGTCGATTTCGCCGAGCGGACGCCCCCGGGCACTGCTTATGGTGCCGAACCGGCGCATTCCCTTGTCGGTGGCGTACTGCTGCATGTCCTCCTTGTCGAGGTTGAACGGGACCTCGTCGTAGAGGTCGTAGGCGTCGTCGGTGTTGCGCAGCGCCAACGGGATCAGCTCGTTCATCCGTGACTCGAACACCGCCCAGTTGGCGTCGTCGGCGGCCACGTGCCGCCGGCAGGTGAAGGTACCCCACGCCATGTGGCGCCGTTCGTCGTCACCGATACGCCGCACCAATTCCTGCATGCCGGGAAGAATGTTGTTGTCCACGCAAATACGGTGCCACGCATAGTATCCCGTCAACGCCATCATGCCTTCGATGACGTGGTTGTAGGTCGCCGAGGCGCGTACCTGAGCAGCCGGGGACGGATCGGACATCAACGCGTCGAGCGATCGGGGCAGCTCCTCGTAGAAGATCGTGCGGTACGTGGGCAGGTCGTCGAGAAGCCCCTGCAGGTCGTCGGTCACGCCGACAGCATCGAGCCACAGGCGGAACACCTGGGTGTGTTTGGCCTCTTCGAACGCGAATTGGGTCAAGTACATCTCGTCGCCGAGCCGACCCTCGGCGCGCATCGCCGCCATGAACGGCTGGATATCCTGGGTGACCGCCTCCTCGCCGGCGATGAACTGCGCGCACAGTCGCGTGGCCCACTCGCGTTCCAGATCTGTCAGCGATTCCCAGTCGGCCCGGTCCCGGGAGAAGTCGATGTCGGCGGGATTCCAGAATTTGGCGTTGCCACCGGCGAACAGCTTGAGCGGCAGGCTGTTCCAGTTGAGGCCGCCCGCGGCCAGTGAATCCGACCGGGTCCGTGTCAGGTGAGTCATGGAACTGCTTCTCCTTCGGTGGTTGCGAACGGGAGGGGCACAGGGACGGCGGCGAAGGCCGCCGTCAACACGGTGACGTAGCGGCGCACGACCAGGGCCGGCTGCTCGGGCGAGAGTTCGTCGAGCCCGAGGACCGGGTCCATGCCGCGCACGTACGGCGCCAGGGCGAGGTGCGGCAGCAGCATCAGCAACAGCGACAGCAGGGTCTCGGTGTCCGCCTCGGCGCGTAGGTCACCGCGGCACTGCGCGTCGTGCACCAGTGGCCGCAACACCTCCAGATAGTGCCGGTGCACGACGGAACGCACACTGACACGTGCATCGGTGTCGACCTCGAAGCTCGCGGCGGCGTGCAATGCCCGATCGCGCGGATGTTCGGCGAAGTACGCGACCCAGACGTCGAGCAGGTCGGTGAGGAACTCGAAGAACGGGCGGGCGGGGTCCAGAAGGCGGATCTGCTCTTCCATGTGGCGGCGTACCCGCTGGCTGCCCACGTCGGTGATATGCGCGTAGAGGTCGCGCTTGTCCGCGAAGTATTGGAAGAGACTGCCTTTGGCGACCCCGGCTCGGCGCGCGATCACATTCAGGCTGCCGCCGGAGAATCCGTGCGCGGCGAACTCCGCCTCCGCGGCGGCGACCACCGCTGCGCGGCGATCCGCATTCAGACGAGACCACGTCACCGTCGGCATCGCGCCCTCCAAGGCTAGATGTGACCAGTGGTCATATTACTGTGACCCATGCCACAGTCAAGGGGGGCTAGTGTCCTGAGTCATTAATTCGGTTGCAGTAGTTGGCGATGCTTGCCAGGATCTGGTCGGCGGTCTTAGTCCAGACGTAAGGCTTGGGGTTGTCGTTCCAGGTGTCGATCCAGGCACGGATAT
>NZ_JBQQCF010000106.1:0-5098 GCF_052245755.1 Mycobacterium sp. 4D054 | reverse complement strand
TGACACGTCCAGATTCAGTCACCCTCATCGGGTGTCGTGAACAGTACCTTCGAGGTGTGTGACACAGCCTCATTTCCCCGTGTTGGCGTACGTGTCGCACAGCGTTAGCGCGAGAGGAAAAGTCGACCACGATCAAGTCCCAGTCGCTGGCGTCCAGCAAGGCCAGCAGGTCGTCGCTGCGGGCAAGCTGGTCCATGCGGGCGATGAGGATCGGGTAGCGGGTGAAGGGGTTGCTGTCGACGAGGTTGGTGATCATTTCCCGGGACAGCAGTTCGGCGGTTATGCCGAACTTGGTGGCCAGTTCGTCTTGCCACTGCTCGACCAGGCTGCCGGGAGCGATGATGAGCATCCGGTTCAGATCGCCGCGGAGCATGAGCTCCTTGGCGTACAGACCGGCCATGATCGTCTTGCCAGCACCGGGATCATCGGCGAGAAGGAATCTGAGCGGGGTGCGTGGCAGCAGCTCTCCATACACCGCCTTGATCTGGTGGGGAAGCGGGTCCACGGCGCTGGAGGACACCGCGACCATCGGATCGTGCAGGCCGGCCATGCGGATGCGCAGGGCCTCGGCCACTAGGCGGAACTCTGCCGGGTCGGCGCCGAACTGCCAGCGACTGGTGGGGGCTTCGATTGATAGCGAAGGTTCGTCGGTGCGGTAGAGCAGGCGCTGGCCCAGACCACCGTCACCGTCCTGGTAGGTCACCGTGACCGCGTCGGAGCCGTGTGGAAGCACGGCCAGGATCGTCACGGGGTGCGGGAGCAATCCTGATAGCCGTAGGCCCGCCTGGAGCTCCTCCAGACGGGCTGCTTGCGCGCAGCCCGTCACTTTCCCCCCGCCCCACCACCGCGCACCCAGGCGTCGACCTCAGTGGCCTGGAACTTCCACAGCCGTCCGACCTTGTGGGCGGGCATCGCCTTGTCGGCGATCCAGACGTAGACGGTGTCCTTCGTGACGCCGAGATGCGCGGCGATCTCCTCCGCCGAGAGCCAAGGCTCAGACATCGCGACGCCACCCTCCCCGTGTGCAGCCCGGTTTGACCGGGTCTGGACGAGCCTAGTCGGCGGTTTGTCCGTTCTGTCGTGGAACGGAATCCCAGGCAAAACTCCAGGCGACCGCGCGGGACGCGTCGTCGACGATCCAGTACAGCAGCTCGTCGGCGTCGACAGTTTGACGCGTGCCTGGCTGGCCGGTCAGTACATCCATGCACCGGTAGTGGAGGCAGTTGTCGGCGTCGAGGGTATAGGCGGCGCCGGGGGCATCGACTGCGGGAGATTCTTGGAACTGGGGGCGGGGGAGGGTCCGCCTTGCCGCAATCCTGGCGACCGCGCTCAGTTGCGCTAGGGCGTGCTCAATGCGCTGTTCTAGGCCCTAGTGGGGTGGTGGGCCGCCGGCGGTGCGGATGTCTGGTTCGAGGTCCTCCAGGTCTGGCCATGAAGGCAGCGGTGTGGGGGAGTGCTGTGCGGAATGGTTTAGGAGCGCGGTGGCGACCCACACCATCTTCGTGGCGTCGAGAACGTCAGCCTGGCCGATGCTGGGGTCGAGGATGTAGGAGACGTCGATGGGGAGATCGAGGGCAGGCTTGGCAAGGTCGGTCCCGGGCACGCGGGGATGCAAAGCCGCGTAGTAGATCCACAGGAATGGCCCGTGTGCGTCTCGGCCGAGTTGGCCCGGCGGGTAGTCGGCGTCCGACGCGGTCGCAGGGAGGCGGTGCTTAACGGGTGTCGCCAGCTGAACGCATAGCTGGGCGGCGCCGTCAGGGCCGGGCAGGCTGGCCAGCACTGTGGCCGGTGTCGGGGCGCTGTTGAGCAGTTGCACGGGGCCGCACTCGACGTGGTGAAGAAATACCTCGCTTGTTGTTACTGACCTTTCCGACTTGCTTCGAGCCGTTCGAGGGGACTGCCGGGGAGGGCTGCGGGGGTGGGGGTCTCCATGACGGCGCTTTCGATGGCGCCAGCGATGGTGCTACTGGAGTACGTCGTCGGTGCGTGCTTGTCGAAGTCCTCGTGAGCCCAGGTCTCGGGGGCAAGGGTGACGGTGATCGACAGCGGAACCGTCAGCTCTAGGGCTGCGAGCTGCGCGTGGATGGCCTCGGTGAGCCGGGTCGCGTACTCGGTGTATTCGCGTTTCTGCTGCTCATTGAGCGCGTCGACCAGGGCAGCGATCGACTGCATGGCCTGCTCATAGGCGATCTCGCCGGGGGTTGGATCGCGGGAGGCCTCGGCCTCCGCTGAGAGCTCGGAGAGCAGAGCCACGTCGTCAGCGTCGCCGGTCCAGCCATCGTGGGTGATGATCAGGTAGCCGTTGTCGTCCACGTCCACCCAGTCCACGGCTGCGATGCGAGGGTCGTTGGGGGAGAAGGGGCCTGGCGGCAGGTCGGTGGGCTCAGGAATGGCGTCGGCGCGGGCATCGAGTTCGAGTTGTGCGTCGGCATAGGCGTCGTCGCTGCCGTCGTCGAGCTGGGCAAGAATGCTTTCCACCCAGAGATCGACCACGACCGGCTCGGTGCGATGGCGCAGTAGGTCTTTGTCGTCGAAGACCGTGGCTTGTAGTGTGCGCCGCACCATTTCGGCCTCCCACGAGCCTGGCCGGCCTGCCAAAGCTTCCTCGATACTCCCAACGTTGGCCGCCGCGCCCGCCAGGGCCAGCGTTACGAAGGCGGCCCAGTCGATGCGCAGCGCGGCGCGTGGATCGGGATCGACCTCCCATTGGCCTGACGTCGCTTGCCGCATCGGTTGGTTGGTCAGCCGGGTTGCCTCGGTAAGCACGCTGATCGTGTCGTGGAGGACCTCATCGTGAGGCCTCGGTGTGGACGCCTGGTCGTCGGTGAGGTACCCGGTGTCGAAGAGAGCCGCGGAAACGACCTCGCGATAGGGCTTGCCGATCACGCGCGCGACGGCCGCCAGATTCTCGCGGTCCGGGAGGCGGCTGACACCGTTGATCCGCCACTTGCGCAGATTCTCCCGAGACATGCCGATCCGGCGGGCCACCTCGGATTCGCTGACGCCGTGGGCGGTCCGATACCTGTCGATCAACTCGACGAGGCGGGGGATTGCCATACCGCCAAGTATTCTGCGACAGTATCCGTACGTCAAGTGTCGGTCCGCACATGTGCCAATTGTGAGTTGACATAATCGCTATTATCGGCGAAATGCGGTGTGGCACAACATTATTCACGGCTGTGTTCTTAAGCAGCTGCCAGAGTTGCCAACAGGGTGTGTGAGCCGGACAAGCAGTGTCCGGGGTCGGCCCGGTAGCGTCACGGCGGTGATCAGCTCGGTCGATAGCGTGCGTCAAGAGCGCGCCGGCCGCGGAATGGGCCTGCGGCCACCGACAGTGCATCCGCCCGGCACGAATGATGCCCGGCAGCGATCGAGTGAAATTTTAGGCGTTCTCTACTGGGGTGCCCGTCACGTCCCCCGTCAACCGCACTACATCTACTGCGGGCCAGTAGCGTTATTTCGTCACTGTGACGAATTGAGGATGCCGACCACTGCCACGGACTGTGCAACCAGATGAGCGCACCAGCTGCTATCGACCTCGACGAGTACCTACGCCGGCCGCACGTGGCGTGGCGGGGCGCCGCGGAGCTGAGCCTGCCGGTGCTGCACTTCGAAAGCCTCGACGCCGCCACGGTCAGTTGGTGTCGCGATTGGCGAGCAGAGATACGAATGACCGATCTGGCCGCCGAGGTGGCTGCCTCCCCCGCGGTGACGGTTGGCGCGGTGGACTTCGTGCTGGTGCAGCTCGGACAGAGCCGCCAGCCGGTCGCTGACCGTCTCGCCCAGTTGGGCACTCGGGAGGCCCGTTTCGGAGAGCTGTTCAACGGCGGAGAACTTGAGGCGGCGCTCGACGAGCACATCGAATTCTTCGACGGCATGCCAATATTCACCGTTCTGCCGGTGGTGGCCGCGACCGTCGACGACCTCATGCCAGTCTCGCGACTACGCGCCTGGGCGGTGGCCGAGGTCATCCATACGATGCTGCCGACGAATTCAGGCATGGCGGTCGCTTCTGCCCTCGACGGCGCCGGCCGGCCTGGTCGTCAATTGGTGTCGGCCGACCGGCTCGACCGCGACTGGCTCGACGTCGGCCTCACGGGAATCCCCGGTCATCCGGCCCTCGTCGGGCGGGCGACGATGTTCACCTATCTCGACGATGCCCGCGCCGCCCTAGCGGGCGTCGCCGATGAGGTGTTCACTGTTCGAGCTGGTGGTTAACCTGGGTCTCAGTTCTGCTGCGCTGCAGGATATTTCAGTGTTCCGGCCAGCACGCTAGCTAGAAGTGCAGTGTCATCGTCACTCACGCTGCGCGACCACCCAGGGGATCGCTCGGAGGGCGCCGAACACGAAGATGGACCAGAGGCACAGGACTCCGACCCATAGCGCCATCTCGTCGTCGCGCAGCCACGCCGCACGGTGAAGGGCGCCTTCGACGAGGGCGCCGATACCAACGAACGCGAACAGGATGGCGCTGAGCCCAACGACCGCGCCCAGCCCAAGGGTGCTGCGAGATGGCCATCGGCGCTTCACGTACGTCTCAACAGCCAACGCCGCGAAGAGAAACAATCCGGCCCACGCGGTAACCCAGAAACCAAGCATGGCGCTGATGCTAAGGCGCGTCTGCGACACCGTGGTCAATCTCTTGGTCAGCACGCCCCCCGAGCGCGTCACCACACGACCCACCGTCTTGCGTAGCGCGGTAGCGGGTGCGCAGCGAAAATTGTTGCTCAGCAACCTATTGAGGTGCCCTTACGATCTTCCGGTGAGGGTTTCAGCGAGCAGTCTTGCCTTGCTCGATGCGCGCGCCGATGATGTCGGATCGCGCATTCACTGGGAGATGCATGTACGTGCCGGTGGTGATCCGGAGACTGTCGGACTGACCGCCGGCGCCGGTCATGTTTTCATCTACGGGCCCGTCCGCCTCGACGACCGCGCCGTCGCGCACATCAACGCCCTTCTGGACGCGCTACTGCTGTCAGTTCTCATCCGATCAGAAGCATTCTCATTTGATGTGACACATCGGCGCGCCTTTCTCATTTGATCTGATACAGCCGGTACCGTTCTGGGCATGTCGATGCTGGCCACTGGTGCTGTTGCC
>NZ_JBQQCF010000105.1:0-5299 GCF_052245755.1 Mycobacterium sp. 4D054 | reverse complement strand
CAATACCAGCGCACCGCCCACAGGATCACATCACCCTGGAAATGGCGCCACTTGAAATCCGTCATCGTTCCGTCCGTCCAATCTCCGCCAAGCATGCTCAAGCTTCACGATTTTTGCAACAGAGCCCGCTGATCCACACCGCGCTTCCCGAAGGCGCCCAGCCGGGCGCGCAGTGGGTGGAGGGTTCGGAGGGCAAGGTGCGCGCGGCGGCGGTGCTGATGCCGTTCGCCGGCATCTGCTTCCTGTGGTTCATCGGAGTGGTGCGCGACGGATTGGGCAGGTTCGAGGACAAGTTCTTCGCCTCGGTCTTCCTGGGCAGTGGGCTGCTGTTCCTCGCGATGATCTTCGTGTCGTCTGCCGTGGGGGTGGCGTTGGTGGCCAGCCGCGGCGCCGACTACGGAGCCGATGTGCACGTGTTCGGTCAGGCACTGCTGATCGCGCTGTCGAAGACCTACGCCCTGCGAATGGCAGCGGTGTTCATGATGTCGCTGGCCACCATCTGGCTCAAGACCGGCCTGGTGTCGCGGGGGCTGGTGATCTTCACCTACGTGGTGGCGCTGACGCTGTTGGTGGCCAGTGATGTGACGGTGTGGCTGACGCTGGCGTTCCCGGTCTGGGTGCTGATCGTCAGCGTGCTCGCGCTGAGCAAGGCCGGGCTGATCGACCTGCACCGCGACGGCGACTGATTCCCGCTGTCGGCGAGCAGGTTTGGGTGTCGTCCGCCTACGGATCGCCGGGGTCGATGACCCGTTCACCGGTGGTGCAGGTTGTTGGTGCGGGACTGGCCGCAGTCGAGGTGCGGGGGCGGAATCCATTCGGTGACGCCGTCTGTGGGGCGGTTTCTTGTGGTCCAGCCGGCGGTCTCGACCATGCGGTTGTTCGGACCGCACGCCAACGTCAGGTCGTTGATGTCGGTGCGGCCGCCGTCCTTCCAGTCGTGGTTGGCGTGATGCACCTGGGAACGGTACGCACTGGCGGTGCAGCCGGGCATGGTGCAGCCCCGGTGTTTGGCCAGCAGCATGAGTCGCTGCGCGAGGGTGGCGGTGCGGCGGGCCCGGCCCAGGTGCAGAGGTAAGCCCTTGCCGTCGAACAGCGCGAGCCAGGGCCTTGAGTGGGCGGCGAACTTCAGGACGTCGGCGATGGGCAGCAGCGTACCGCCGGCGGTCAGCCCGTGGCCGGTGCCCTTCTCCAGATCAGTCAGACTCACGGTGATCACGACATTCGCGGGCAGGCCGTTGATGGTGCCGGTCGGCTGCGTGGTGAGCATGCGTTTGCACAGCGCCAGTAGCGCATCGTGATTGCGCTTGCCGGCGGTGCGGGTGTCGTTGTGTATCTGTTGCTCGGTGGGTTCGCCGTCGAGGCAGGGGTGCTCGTCAGCGGGGTTGCACATCCCCGGGGCGGCGTTGCGCTCCATCAACGGCTCTAAGGTGGCCCACGCTTCCGGAGTCAGGAGTCCTTCGAAGGGGCGCATCCCGTCGGGGCGTTGCTTACCGACCCGGATGTAGGCCAGGGCTTGACGGTCCTCATCGGAGAGCTCCCCGTCCTGATTCAGCAGATACAGCATGTGCGCGGCGGCCTTGCGGAACGCCTCAGGCCCCAGCTCACAGGGGCGTGTCAGATGGTTTGTGTAGGAGCTGCATGAGCCAGATGGAGCACGATGATGTCCATGGTTGTTCGGCAGGACAGTCAGGCCGGTGACGGCGATAACGGCGAGGAAGTAGACCGGCTGGAGTCAGGCCGGCAGGCGTTCGAGGCGTTGAAGGCCTCGGGCGGTTTCGACGACGTACTAGCCAAGATCGACGCGGGTGAGCTGCAGCTGACTGGCGAAGGTGGCTTTCTGCAGGAGATGGTCAAGGCGGTCCTGGAGCGCGGCCTGCAGACGGAGCTGACCGGCCATCTCGGCTACGACAAGGGCGATCCCGCTGGGCGGGTACTTCCCAACGCCCGCAACGGTTTCAGCGCCAAGACAGTCTCCAGCGAGGTCGGCGACGTCACCCTGGCCATTCCACGTGACCGCGACGGCAGCTTCATTCCGATGCTGGTTCCGAAGGGCTCGCGGCGCATCGGTGGACTGGATTCGATGATCATCAGCCTCTATGCCGGCGGGATGACCGTCCGCGACATCGAGCACCATCTGGCCACCACGATCGGCACCGAGATCTCGCGGGAGACGATCAGCAAAATCACCGACGCGGTGCTCGAAGAGGTCCTGGAGTGGCAGCGCAGGCCCCTGGATCCGATGTACCCGATCGTCTACCTGGACGCTCTGGTGATCAAGATCCGCGACGGACATCAGGTCCGCAACAAGTCCGCTCACATCGCTGTCGGAGTCGATATGGACGGGATCCGCCACGTGCTGGGGATTTGGGTTCAGCCCACCGAGGGAGCGAAATTCTGGGCTGGAGTGTGCGCTGAGCTGGCCAATCGTGGCGTCAAAGACGTCCTCATCGCCTGTGTGGATGGGCTGACCGGCTTCGGCGACGCGATTGCCGCGACGTGGCCGCAGACCATCGTGCAAACCTGCACGGTGCATCTCCTTCGGTCGTCGATGCGTTTTGTTGCCTACGGCGATCGCAAACAGGTGGCCTCTGCGTTGCGCCTCATTTACACCGCGCCCACCATCGATGCCGCGGAAATCGCTCTGCACGAGTTCGCCGCGTCCGCTTGGGGGAAGAAGTACCCGACTACGGTTCGGGCCTGGGAGGCAGCCTGGGAACGCTTCATTCCGTTTCTGTCGTTCCCGCCGGCCGTCCGCAAAATTATCTACACCACCAACGCCATCGAGTCGCTGAACTATCAACTCCGCAAGATCATCAAGAATCGTGGTCATTTCCCGAATGATCAAGCGGCAGTGAAGCTTTTGTGGCTTGCGATCTGCGATATCGAAGACAAACGCTCCCGAGAACGCGTTCGTCACCGCGACCGAACGACGCCCCAGCGGTACAAGCAAAGTAACCGTCTCGTCGAAGGCGCCATCGTCACTGGGTGGAAGCACGCACTAGGCGCCCTGGTCCTGGCCTACCCAGACCGACTAGAGCCATACATCTACTAACCAACGTACTAACCAACGCGGCTCATACACAAAAGTCTTGACAAGCTCGCTCACACAGGCATGCTGGGCCAACTGGGCCTCGACATTCTCCCGGGTCTGGAAGTCCACGAACCCGGGCAGCTCACGGAAGAACCACCGCAGATGCTTGATGTGCTCGGCGCCGATCAACCCCTGCGCCTGACCGCGGGCAAACCCCGGCATCGTGGGCGCCAGCGGTTCACCGGTCAGCGAGGTCCGCGGCCCGAACAGTGCCGCCTCGTCCAACCGCCGGTGCGCCTCCGAGGTGGAGATCCGCAACCGCTGCGACAACACCGCGGCGTAATTCTTGGCACCCAAGGCCACCGGTGAACTCTGAGACGTGATCCGCTGATACACCCGATGATCGAGCACCGGCTGCGCACGAGCGATAGCTTCACGACGCTGCTGCATATCCAACAACTCGGCATCGGTGAACGCGTCGATGGACAGCCGATTCATCTGCGCGGTCAGCTCTTCGATCTGGGCCAGGGCAGCCAGCATCGCCTCCCTGTCTGCGACTGCCGAGCTACCCATGTCTCGAACATACGTGCGACCACCGACAAGAAACCCAACGCTGTGGCGTCAGATACTGATGTGAAACAGGGGTTTTCACCCCCCGTCGACACTGCACTCACCGCGACCGCCACTCGCACTTCTTCGCGCTCAGTGCAGTGTCAACGATGGATCATTCGACGATGCGGAGCGCTCCAGAGGGGCAGAGCTGCACGGCTTTCCGCGCGTTGTCCTGCTCGGCTGGGGGCACGTCCTCGACCAGCAGTACCACGATGCCGTCGTCGTCCTGGTCGAAGACCGCCTCGCTGTTCATCACACAGACCCCGGCGCCGATGCAGACGTCGCGGTCGGCGCGCACCCTCACCAGGCCACCTGAAGCGACTGCAGCCCGTAGATGAAGTGGAAGGACCGGAACGCCACGTCGTCGAAGGGTTCGTCGAGGCGCAGGGTCGGGAAGCGTTGCAGCAGAGCCGGAAAAGCGATCTTCATCTCCATCCGGGCCAGCGGTGCGCCCAGGCAGTGATGGACACCGTGGCCGAACGCCAGATGTCCCATCGCGCCGCGGCGGACGTCGAATACCTCCGGGTTGTCGATGAAGCTCGGGTCGCGGTTGCCCGACGGTAGTGAGACGACCACCAGCTGGTGCGCGGGAATCTGCACCCCGGCGATCTCCACCTCGTTGGTGGTGATGCGGGGGATGCCCGAATGCACGATCGACAGCCAGCGCAGCAGCTCCTCCACCGCCGGACTCACCGCATCGGGGTCATCACGCACCAGGGCCAGCTGATCCGGGTGCTGCAGCAACGCCAGGGTGCCGAGGCCGAGCATGTTGGAGGTGGTCTCGTGACCGGCCACCAGTAGCAGGCTGCAGATGCCCACCAGCTCGTCGTCGGTGAGCTCGGATCCATGCTCGCGCACCAGCATTCCGAGCATGTCGTCACCGGGGGAGCGACGTGCGCCGGCCACCAGCGCCTGCATGTAGGCACGCCCGGCGCGCTGCAGCTCGAAGCGTTCCTCGATCGGGATCGACAGGTCGAGCTGGCGGCTGGTGCGGTGCTGGAAATCGTCGCGGTCGTCATACGGCACGCCCAGCAACTCGCAGATCACCAGTGACGGGATGGGCAATGCGATGTCGGTGACGAGATCACTTGGTGGACCGGCCTTTTCCATGGCGTCCAGATGCTGGGTCACGATCTCGGTGATCCGTGGCTCCAGGCGCTTCATCCGGCGGCCGGTGAACTCGCCGGTGAGCATGCGGCGCAACCGGGTGTGCCTGGGTGGGTCCAGGCCCAGCAGGTTGCCGGACTGGGCGGCGCGTTGTTCTTCCTCGGACACCTCGGGTGCCCCGGGTACGACGAACCCTGGCGGGCGCTCATTGGAGAACCGCTCCGGATCGGAGAGCACCGTCTTGATGTCGTCGTGGCGGGTCACCAGGTACACCGGCATGCCGAAAGCGTTGATGACGGTGCGCACCCCCTCGGTCTCGCGGATCTCGCCGAGGGTGGGGATGGGGTCGAAGTCGACACGCTGCATGTGCAGCGGAGGTGAGGCAGGTGCCTGGGTCATGGTGTCGACGGTACGCGCGAGGCGGCTCTGTTGCAAAAATCGTGAAGCTTGAGCATGCTTGGCGGAGATTGGACGGACGGAACGATGACGGATTTCAAGTGGCGCCATTTCCAGGGTGATGTGATCCTGTGGGCGGTGCGCTGGTATTGT
>NZ_JBQQCF010000104.1:0-5413 GCF_052245755.1 Mycobacterium sp. 4D054 | reverse complement strand
CGCTAACGACCAGCGAACCTCTTGTATCAGATGAAATGAGAAAGCTGACCCGTCGGATTCTCACCCGAACTGATACACCGCAGTTCAGGACGCCGTCCATACATCAGGTCAGATGAGAACGGACAGCCCGCGCGAATCCGCGATGCGCGAATGTGGGGTTGCGCCGGGGTTCTTTGGTGCCGGGCCGCTACCGCGCCCAGGTGCCTGTTGCGGACGCCGCTCTGCTGAGCGTGCTGAGCGTTCGTTCGCGTAATCACGGCTCCAGTCATCGACTAGTTGACCATGAGGTAATTTATCGGTACTTAAATCCGGTCCTAGATTAGGAGCTGATTACCGGACGTAATATCAGTACCGATGCGCTATGATCGTCGCATGGTGAATATCACGGCGTCGCGTATGTGGACAGTTACTGACGCAAAGCCAAAGCTGAATAGCCTTGTTGCAGAAGCGCAAAGCGGGCAGATGGCGCATATCGTGTCGGGCGCACAGGTGGTCGCACATCTGGTGCCACCTACGACGTGGATCGTTGATGACCCTTTGGTCTTGGAGTTCATGATGAGTGACCACATCGCACGGGAAGCCGCGTGGGCCGCGGCCGACGAGACCCAGTGGCAGGGCGACCATTTCGTCCTGACTCATGCGGGTGATCGTCTAGGGCGTGTCCTGGGTTGGGCCTGGCGGACCGACCCGGAGAAGATTTTTATGCGAGCAGTCGCCGACTACGCGATGTCGCTCGGGGACGCTGCCGATCGAACCATGGACTTCGCCGACGTCTGCGAGGGGCTGGCGCGAAGCCTCGGCGGCGGCGTCCTGGAGCGCAGCGAGATCACTGCGGCACTCAAGTACGCCGAGAAGCACTGGCGCGAGTGGGCCCTACCTCCCGCTGAGGGTCGGGCAACAGCCGCGGAATCGTCGCGGTGACAAAACAATCCGAGGGGCTGTCAGTATGAGAACTTTGCCGCAACCTGCGACTACGCGTGCAGGCCTGTTGCCATGTCACCTCCGGCCATCAGAATGACTGACATGGCCCCGATGGATGCCCAAGCCAGCCCCGACGTTTCCGGCCGTCCGTGGTACGTCGCGGCGTATCAGGGCCGCGACACAGTCAACATCCAGGCGTTCGCGAAGCTGCGGCCGGGACGCCGCCTCACCTCGTTAGCGCGAAATGGGTTCCGCTTGTTTGAGGAGCCGGCCGACATGGTGAACTTCGGCAAGGCCCACGGCTTCATGCCGTGGGAGGTGTGGAAGGTCAGCCCGCTGCGCGTATTGAGCTGCGAGCCCATGCTGCGCCACGAGGCACATCAGATCCGTGCTCGTCAGCTTGAGGTGGTGGAGTGCATGCCGCCCGGCTTCGAGTTCGGGCCCAATGGGCACAACGTGCGTTGGCTCGTCGAGCAGCTGGCCCTGGCTCAAAAGAATCAGCGCGACGACCGGACGCTGGAGCGAGAGTATGGGATCGCCATGACGTTCCTTGAGGATCAGCGTGGCGCCGGTGGCTGGCTGCACGACGCCCGAGTATCACTCGCCTTTACCTACCTGGACAGCCTGACATCGGGCTCTTCGACGGGCCCCCTCGGCCGATGGAGACGCCACGGAGTTGGGAAACTGCCGGCGCACACCCTGATCGAGGCGGCCGTTGCCGGTTTGCCGATCCCGAAGGCGATCACCAAGCATTGGGGTCTGGATCAGGACGCGCGTTCTTGGACTGCCAATGGTTGAATCGGCGCCGGGCAAGCCTTGGCGCACCTACTAGGAATGCTTGCGCGGGAACGTCCGGATCGGTTGTTGACCGTCTCTGGGGGTGACGAGCACGGGGTCTGCATTCGTCATTGAGGTTGTCGATGTCACCGGTGCGGTGGCTGTCGGGTTGATCTTGTTCGTGTGCACCGTCAGTGTGACGAGGAACTGGTGGGTGCGCGGCACCCCGCTGAAGTCTTGGCGGCCTTGGCGGGGTGCCGCGCTGTAGTGCTCGGAGGCACTGATGGTGACGGTAGAGGCTGATCCTGTCCACGTCGAGTCCCGTCTGGCGGGCGGGGTGATCGCCTGCCCGGCCTGCGGCGAGGGCGTGCTCGCTGGCTGGGGGTATGCCCGGTCCCGCGACGTCGAGGGACTCGATGGCCCGGTGCGGCCGCGGCGGGCCCGGTGCCGGTCGTGTTTGGTCACTCATGTGCTGTTGCCGGTGACGATGCTGCTGCGCAGAGCGTATGGGGGCGAACGGATTTGGACGGCGCTGTCGGCGCGTGCCCGGGGGGTGGGGCATCGCCGAATCGCGATCGATCTGAAGGTGCCGGCGGCCACGGTGCGGGGCTGGCTGCGGCGGGCCGGCCAGCGGCTGGACGCGATCCGGGCGTGGTTCATCACGGTCGCGGTGCGCACCGGGATCGATGTGGGGATCCCGGACGGCTTGGGCTGCCCGTGGCGTGATGTGCAGGCCGCGGTCACCGCGGCGGCTACGGCGATCCGGCAACGGTTCGGGCCGACCGGGTTGCTGAGCACGGTGACGCCGGCGCAGGTGGTGGTGACCCTCAGCGGTGGCCGGTTGTTGGCGCCAGGGTGGCCCCGGGTGGCAGCGAGGGGGTCGGGCAACACCAGTTGCCCCTGACGCCAACTGTGGTGATCGGTGATCCTCGCCAAGGCACCTGCCCGACAAACGGTTTCGGGTAGGGCTGTCGAGCATGCGAGGAGTGCACTGCGGTGTCGTTGGAAGAGCACAAGCGTCGGGAACGGGCCCAAGCCATCGGGTTGTTCCGGTATCAGTTGATCTGCCCCGCGCTGGAGGCCGGGTTATCGAGCAAGCAGCGCGGCAGGCTGGTCCGCGAGATCGCCGAACGCCGCCATATCGACCCGTTCGGCGCCCAGGTGCAGATCGCACGGGCCACGCTGGATCGCTGGATTCGTCGCTACCGCGCCGGCGGGTTCGAAGCGTTGGTGCCCGAGCCGCGCCGCCTGGCGACCCGCACCGACGCCCAGGTGCTGGAGCTGGCGGCCTCGCTGAAACGGGAGAACCCGTCACGCACCGCTGCGCAGGTGGCCCGGATCTTGCGCACAGCCACCGGATGGGCACCCTCGGAGTCCACGCTGCTGCGCCATTTCCACCGCTGCGAACTGATGGGCCCGGCCGCCGGTCACACCGGTGAGGTGTTCGGCCGGTTCGAAGCCGCCGACCCGAATGAGCTGTGGGTCGGCGATGCCCTGCACGGCCCGCGGGTCGGAGACCGCAAAACTTATCTGTTCTCCTTCCTCGACGATCATTCCCGGCTGGTGGTCGGGCACCGGTTCGGGTTCGCCGAAGACACCGTGCGCCTGGCCGCCGCGTTGAAGCCCGCGCTGGCCGCCCGCGGCGTGCCGGCCGGGATCTATGTCGATAACGGGTCGGCGTTCGTCGATGCGTGGCTGCTGCGGGCGTGCGCGAAACTGGGGATCCGGCTGGTGCACTCGGCACCGGGGCGCCCGCAGGGCCGCGGCAAGATCGAACGGTTCTTCCGCACTGTGCGTGAGCAGTTCCTCGTCGAGGTCACCGACACCAGCAGCGAGGACCTCGCCGCCGCCGGAGTCGACCACGCCACCGCGCTGCTGGAGCTCAACCGGCTGTTCATGGCCTGGGTCGAGACCGAATAT
Organism: Mycobacterium sp. 4D054; assembly: GCF_052245755.1. NCBI lineage: Bacteria > Bacillati > Actinomycetota > Actinomycetes > Mycobacteriales > Mycobacteriaceae > Mycobacterium > Mycobacterium sp. 4D054. Next base: position 1,795 of record NZ_JBQQCF010000104.1, on the reverse strand, counting down.
CATCGCCGAACCCATTCTGAGACCGGGCAGTCCCCGCTGGCCCGCTGGGACGCCGGCTTCGACCGCCTCGGCGGCACACTGGTGTTACCGACCGCGGCGGATCTGACCGAAGCGTTCCTGTGGTCGGAGTTTCGGGTGGTGACCAAGACCGCCACCGTGTCGTTGCATGCCAACACCTACCGGGTCGACCCCGCCCTGGCCGGGCGCCGCGTGGAACTGGTGTTTAGCCCGTTCGACCTGCAGGCCATCGAGGTCCGCCACCAGGACAGAAGCTACGGCCAAGCCCTCGCCCACACGATCACCCGTCATGCTCACCCCAAAGCCCGACCCGAGACTGGCGGTGACTCACCGCCGGCGGCGACGGGCATCGACTATCTGGCGTTGACTGCCGCGGCCCACCACGCCCACCTGCGCGATGACGAACGCATCGGCTACCACGCCCTCTACGGCTCCGGCACCCCCGGTGATCACGAACAGATGCCCGGTCAGCTCGCATTGCCGAACCTCGATCACCAGGATGGGGTGTCGGCGTGAGTATTCAACGGCTGCAATCCCATTGGGGCTTCACCCGGATGCCGTTCGGCCGCGACCTGGCCCCCTCGATGTTGCACCGCCACCCCGGCCACAGCGAAGCGATCGCCCGGATCTCCTGGTGTGTGGACCAGTGCGCCATCGGCGTCATCACCGGGGAAGTCGGTGCCGGTAAGACCGTGGCCATCCGGGCCGCGGCGACCGCGCTGGACCCCGCCCGCCATGTCATCATCTACCTGGCCAACCCCACCATCGGGGTGCGCGGCATGCTCACCCACATCGTGGCCGCCCTCGGGCACACCCCGGTCTTTCACACCGCCCGACTGGCGCCCCAGGCCGCTGACGCGCTGGCCGCCGAGCATGCCGAACGCGGCCGCAACCCGGTGCTGGTCGTCGACGAGGCCCACCTGCTCGACAACGGTCAACTCGAAGCGATCCGGCTGCTGACCAACCACGACATGGACTCCGGATCCCCCTTCGCCGTCGTGCTGGTCGGCCAACCCACCCTCCGGCACCGGCTCCGACTGGGTGTTTTGGCCGCGTTGGATCAGCGCATCGCGGTGCGCTACACCCTGCCCGGGATGACCCCGGCCGACACCGCCGACTACATCAACCACCACACCAAGATCGCCGGCCGCTCCGATGTGCTGTTCGCCGACGATGCGATCACCTTGATCCACAACGCCTCGCGCGGGCACCCCCGCGCGGTGAACAACCTCGCCCTGCACGCCCTGACCGCCGCGTTCGCCGCCGGTCATTCCATCGTCGGAGAGAAAGCAGCACGCATCGCGATCAGCGAAACAGCAACAGACTGAACCCGATCCGCGTCACCGCAACGACCACCGCGTCACCGCGGCCAAGATACCGTCACCGAGAACACCACGGCCCCGCTCACCACACCGAGCGGGGCCGTTCTCATAACCAATTCATCACCAACACCGATGACGCCGACATCCTCAATCAGAGCGACGCGCAACATCGGTAGTCGTCCTCGGCGGCGGACGGGCCTGGAGTCCGACCTAGCTGTACTGACCTGAGAGGTTAGGTACGCGGCTGGCTGGTGCTTGACCGCCGAGTGCTGTGTGGCCGCGGTGGTGATTATAGGTGTGCAACCAGCGCGGGTATTCGTCGCAGCGTTGCGCGTCGCTGGTGTAGAGCCGCGCATAGGCCCACTCGTCGGCCAGAGTGCGATGGAAGCGCTCCACCTTGCCGTTGGTCTGCGGCCGGTAGGGCCGAGTGCGACGATGCTCGATATCGCCGAGGG
>NZ_JBQQCF010000103.1:0-5505 GCF_052245755.1 Mycobacterium sp. 4D054 | reverse complement strand
AATTTGTGTTCGGCGGTGTCCTACTTTTCCACCCGTGTGGGTAGTATCATCGGCGCTGGCAGGCTTAGCTTCCGGGTTCGGGATGGGACCGGGCGTTTCCCTGCCGCTATGGACCGCCGTAACTGTATTCACTCGTTTTTGAGTGATCCCCGTGGTGGGGAAGTTTATAGCCCCTTGTTTATTGGTGGTGGGGGTGGTGTGGTTTGTGGTTGTGGTTGCGAGGTTTTGTTGGTGTTGTAAGTTTTCGGCCGGTTAGTGCCAGTTCCCTGCACCTCTTGCGAGGCTTCTAGGTCTGGTCTATCGATCCCGTGGTCTGCGGGGGGCCTTATCCCACTGAAATGGGTGAGAAGCCTGGTCTTGGAGGGGGTTTCCCGCTTAGATGCTTTCAGCGGTTATCCTGTCCGAACGTGGCTATCCAGCGGTGCCCCTGGTGGGACAACTGGTAGACCAGAGGTTCGTCCGTCCCGGTCCTCTCGTACTAGGGACAGGTTTCCTCAAGCTTCTGACGCGCGCGGCGGATAGAGACCGAACTGTCTCACGACGTTCTAAACCCAGCTCGCGTGCCGCTTTAATGGGCGAACAGCCCAACCCTTGGGACCTGCTCCAGCCCCAGGATGCGACGAGCCGACATCGAGGTGCCAAACCATCCCGTCGATATGGACTCTTGGGGAAGATCAGCCTGTTATCCCCGGGGTACCTTTTATCCGTTGAGCGACACCCCTTCCACTCAGAGGTGCCGGATCACTAGTCCCGACTTTCGTCCCTGCTCGACATGTCCGTCTCGCAGTCAAGCTCCCTTGTGCACTTACACTCAACACCTGATTGCCGTCCAGGTTGAGGGAACCTTTGGGCGCCTCCGTTACATTTTAGGAGGCAACCGCCCCAGTTAAACTACCCACCAGGCACTGTCCCTGGACCGGATAGACGGTCCGAGGTTAGAGGCCCAATACGATCAGAGTGGTATTTCAACAACGACTCCACCCTCACTGGCGTGAGGGCTTCACAGTCTCCCACCTATCCTACACAAACCGTATCGAGCACCAATACCAAGTTGTAGTGAAGGTCCCGGGGTCTTTTCGTCCTGCCGCGCGTAACGAGCATCTTTACTCGTAATGCAATTTCGCCGAGTCTATGGTTGAGACAGCTGAGAAGTCGTTACGCCATTCGTGCAGGTCGGAACTTACCCGACAAGGAATTTCGCTACCTTAGGATGGTTATAGTTACCACCGCCGTTTACTGGGGCTTAAATTCTCCGCTTCACCCCCGAAAGGGTTAACGGGTCCTCTTAACCTTCCAGCACCGGGCAGGCGTCAGTCCGTATACATCGTCTTGCGACTTCGCACGGACCTGTGTTTTTAGTAAACAGTCGCTTCTCACTGGTTTGTGCCACCCCCTCCCGCTGCCGGCCGCGAGGGCCTTGACGGTGTGGGGGTCCCCCTTCTCCCGAAGTTACGGGGGCATTTTGCCGAGTTCCTTAACCATAGTTCACTCGTACGCCTCGGTATTCTCTACCTGACCACCTGTGTTGGTTTGGGGTACGGGCCGTGTGTGCGCTCGCTAGAGGCTTTTCTCGGCAGCATAGGATCACCGAATTCGCCTCAATCGGCTATGCATCACCTCTCAGGCATCATGAGTGACGGATTTACCTATCACTCGCCCTACAGGCTTACCCCGGTATTACCACTGACCGGTACGGCTACCTTCCTGCGTCACCCCATCGCTTGACTACTACCACCGAAGGTCCCGCGCAGCCGGCGACGGTCGCTCCCCGAAGGGATTGATCTGTCGCCTTTTGGGCGGTTAGTACCGGTGATTCATCAGGGACGCTCACACACGGGTACGGGAATATCAACCCGTTGTCCATCGACTACGCCTGTCGGCCTCGCCTTAGGTCCCGACTCACCCTGGGCGGACTGGCCTGGCCCAGGAACCCTTGGTCTTCCGGCGGGCAAGGTTCTCACTTGCCTTATCGCTACTCATGCCTGCATTCTCACTCCCACACCCTCCACAGCTAGATCACTCTGCTGCTTCACCGGATGCAGGACGCTCCCCTACCCAGCACACAAGTGTGCTGCCGCGGCTTCGGCGGTGTGCTTGAGCCCCGCTACATTATCGGCGCACAATCACTTGACCAGTGAGCTATTACGCACTCTTTCAAGGGTGGCTGCTTCTAAGCCAACCTCCTGGTTGTCTTCGCGACTGCACATCCTTTTCCACTTAGCACACGCTTAGGGGCCTTAGCCGGCGATCTGGGCTGTTTCCCTCTCGACGCACGGAGCTTATCCCCCGCCGTCTCACTGCCGCATTACACCGTGTCGGCATTCGGAGTTTGGCTGACGTCAGTAACCCTGTGGGGCCCATCGGCCATCCAGTAGCTCTACCTCCGACACGAACACTGCGACGCTGCACCTAAATGCATTTCGGGGAGAACCAGCTATCACGGAGTTTGATTGGCCTTTCACCCCTACCCACAACTCATCCCCTCAGTCTTCAACCTAAGTGGGTTCGGGCCTCCACGCGGTCTTACCCGCGCTTCACCCTGGCCATGGGTAGATCACTCCGCTTCGGGTCCAGAACACACCACTACACCACACACAACTGTGTGGATACGCCCTATTCAGACTCGCTTTCGCTACGGCTACCCCACCCGGGTTAACCTCGCGACATGTCCCTGACTCGCAGGCTCATTCTTCAAAAGGCACGCCATCACCCCACGCAAAAACGAAGGCTCTGACGGATTGTAAGCGCACGGTTTCAGGTACTATTTCACTCCCCTCCCGGGGTACTTTTCACCATTCCCTCACGGTACTCATCCGCTATCGGTCACTGGGAAGTATTCAGGCTTACCGGGTGGTCCCGGCAGATTCACAGCAGATTCCACGGGCCCGCTGCTACTCGGGGAAACCTGTGACAGCAGATCAGGAGTTTTCGACTACGGGGCTCTCACCCACTACGGCAGACCATCCCAGGCCACTTCGCCTAACACCTGATTTTCTCACTGCTGCTGCCCACGGCGGCGGACAGAACACAGACCCCACAACACCGCACACACAACCCCCGCCGGGTATCACATGCACACGGTTTAGCCATCCTCCGCTTTCGCTCGCCACTACTCACGGAATCACTTTTGTTTTCTCTTCCTACGGGTACTGAGATGTTTCACTTCCCCGCGTTCCCCCCCAACGCCTATATATTCAGCGTTGGGTGACACGACATCACTCGTGCCGGGTTTCCCCATTCGGACATCCTCGGATCCACGCTCGGTTGACAGCTCCCCGAGGCATATCGCAGCCTCCCACGTCCTTCATCGGCTCCCAGTGCCAAGGCATCCACCATGCGCCCTTAAACACTTACAACACAAAACCAAAAAATGAGTCACCCACACACACCCCACAACGAGATGCATGCGAGTATCAGAAAAATTTGCATTACATGAAATGACAACCCACACAAGAAAACCCACCCCCACAAAGGAAGACAGGCCCTCATACAAGCCATCATCTCGATGCTCGCAACCACTATCCACAAATCAAACACCACACCCCACCACCAAAGCAGGGCAACAACACGCTCCACCACCCCAACGGGCAATGGCCAACCCCCAACGGGGCTGCAGGGCCTGTTGTCTCAAAGCCCAATAGTGTGTCTGGCAGCCGCGCACGGCATTTCCCTACCCATGCGCCAATGTCTGTTGCCTGCACCAGACCCTGAAACCCACTACAGGCCAGGGCCATCCAACGAATCGATCAGATCACCGAACCCCCACACGATGTGGGCGGGCCTGATTCTCGTGGTGCTCCTTAGAAAGGAGGTGATCCAGCCGCACCTTCCGGTACGGCTACCTTGTTACGACTTCGTCCCAATCGCCGATCCCACCTTCGACGGCTCCCTCCCACAAGGGGTTAGGCCACCGGCTTCGGGTGTTACCGACTTTCATGACGTGACGGGCGGTGTGTACAAGGCCCGGGAACGTATTCACCGCAGCGTTGCTGATCTGCGATTACTAGCGACTCCGACTTCACGGGGTCGAGTTGCAGACCCCGATCCGAACTGAGACCGGCTTTGAAAGGATTCGCTCCACCTCACGGCATCGCAGCCCTTTGTACCGGCCATTGTAGCATGTGTGAAGCCCTGGACATAAGGGGCATGATGACTTGACGTCATCCCCACCTTCCTCCGAGTTGACCCCGGCAGTCTCTCACGAGTCCCCGCCATTACGCGCTGGCAACATAAGATAAGGGTTGCGCTCGTTGCGGGACTTAACCCAACATCTCACGACACGAGCTGACGACAGCCATGCACCACCTGCACACAGGCCACAAGGGAACCGACATCTCTGCCGGCGTCCTGTGCATGTCAAACCCAGGTAAGGTTCTTCGCGTTGCATCGAATTAATCCACATGCTCCGCCGCTTGTGCGGGCCCCCGTCAATTTCTTTGAGTTTTAGCCTTGCGGCCGTACTCCCCAGGCGGGGTACTTAATGCGTTAGCTACGGCACGGATCCCAAGGAAGGAAACCCACACCTAGTACCCACCGTTTACGGCGTGGACTACCAGGGTATCTAATCCTGTTCGCTCCCCACGCTTTCGCTCCTCAGCGTCAGTTACTGCCCAGAGACCCGCCTTCGCCACCGGTGTTCCTCCTGATATCTGCGCATTCCACCGCTACACCAGGAATTCCAGTCTCCCCTGCAGTACTCCAGTCTGCCCGTATCGCCCGCACGCCCACAGTTGAGCTGTGAGTTTTCACGGACAACGCGACAAACCACCTACGAGCTCTTTACGCCCAGTAATTCCGGACAACGCTCGGACCCTACGTATTACCGCGGCTGCTGGCACGTAGTTGGCCGGTCCTTCTTCTCCAGGTACCGTCACTTGCGCTTCGTCCCTGGCGAAAGAGGTTTACAACCCGAAGGCCGTCATCCCTCACGCGGCGTCGCTGCATCAGGCTTGCGCCCATTGTGCAATATTCCCCACTGCTGCCTCCCGTAGGAGTCTGGGCCGTATCTCAGTCCCAGTGTGGCCGGTCACCCTCTCAGGCCGGCTACCCGTCGTCGCCTTGGTAAGCCATAACCTCACCAACAAGCTGATAGGCCGCGGGCCCATCCCACACCGCAAAAGCTTTCCCCTCCCAGACCATGCAGCCAGAAGGGTGTATTCGGTATTAGACCCAGTTTCCCAGGCTTATCCCAAAGTGCAGGGCAGATCACCCACGTGTTACTCACCCGTTCGCCACTCGAGTACCCCGAAGGGCCTTTCCGTTCGACTTGCATGTGTTAAGCACGCCGCCAGCGTTCGTCCTGAGCCAGAATCAAACTCTCCAAACAAAAACCCCCACACCAAAAAGTGCAGGCAGAATTCACAATCAGAGAAATCCGATCATCAAACAAGACACCAAAAACTGGCATCCAAAAACAACCCACCCCTAAACGGGAAAAAGAGGCAGGCCAAAAAACAACAAACAAAAACCACCAAACACACTATTGAGTTCTCAAACAACACGCCC
>NZ_JBQQCF010000102.1:0-5839 GCF_052245755.1 Mycobacterium sp. 4D054 | reverse complement strand
AGCAAGCCAGCGGTCCGATCTAATCGGGTAGTTACGCCGTACCCGCGTCGTGTGGCTTACATGTGCGCGATGCATTCCCGCACGATCCGCGGCCCGGTTCCGTGAGTCCGATCAGTAAAGTCGACGAGGCGCACCGCGCCGCCGGTGCCGGCGCCCGGAAAACCCGCGAGTTCATCACCTCTCTCACGACGGCGTGTCGGTATGCCCTGTTCCTCACCGCCACTCCGGTCCAGAACGATCTGCTGGAGCTCTATCGGCTGGTCGAGCTGCTGCGCCCCGGCACCTTCACGTCTGTGCAGGATTTCAAGCGGCAGTTCATGCGGGGATACGACCCACGCACCCCGAATGATCCTGCGGCACTGCGACGTTTGATCAGCAGCGCGATGATCCGCACGACCCGTGCGCAGGCCGGGGTCGATCGTGTCACCCGCCGCGCAGTCGACGTGCCGGTGACGCTCGCGCCCCGCGAGCGTGAGCTCTACGCGCTCTGCACGAACCTGCTGCGCAGCGTGATGACCGACCCCAGTGACACCATGCGCCGACGCAGCCTCGCACTCCGGCTCACGGCCAGCCCGTTCTCGATGGGGACCACCGCGCTGAGGATGGCCGAGAGGCATCCCGACCCCAAGGTGCGAGCAGTGCTCACCGAAGTCGGCCACCTCGCGATGGACATCAACGATTCCGCACGTGAGAACACCGCCGTCGAAATCACCCACAAGTGGCTTAAGGAGCACGGCCGAGTCCTGATCTTTACCCAGCACACCGACACCGTGACCGGTCTCCTTCGCCGCATGGAGGTCGAGGGGATCACCGCGCGCTCGTTCCATGGGTCGATGTCTGCCGGTGAACGCGCGGCCACGATCGCCGCATTCCGGTCAGGCGAGGCGCCAGTGATGATCTCGACCGACGCGGGTGCCGAGGGCCAGAACCTCCAGTTCTGCAACTGCGTGCTCAACTTCGACCTGCCCTGGAATCCGATGCGGATCGAACAGCGGATCGGCCGCGTCGACCGCCTCACCCAGCCCAAGGACGAGGTGTTCATCGCGAATCTGTACGCGCAGGGCACCATCGACGAGAGCGTGTATCGCCTGCTCGCCGAGAAGCTACGAATGTTCGAGCTGTTGTTCGGCCAGGTCACCACGATCCTCGGCGAACTCGACGATTCGAAGTCCGCCAGCTTCGAAACTCGAATTCTCGAAGCACTTTTCGCGGACAACGACAAGAAGATGCAGAACCTTTTGGGCCAACTCGGCACCGAGCTGGCACAGGCTCGCGAAAGCGCCTCCACACTCATCGCTGCTGACAGCGGCCTGAGCAACTGGATGGCCTCGGCATTCGAGCATCGAAAGGGTCTGTCCAAGGCGGGATCCAGCGACCTGGCGCCGGAGGTGAGTGAACGCGCACGTATGCGGCAGCGTCGAGTTCAGAACTGGACCCGCAATGTCCTCAAAGCCCTTGGCGCGGAGTTGCTGCATGACACAGGTGAGGGCGATGGGGCTTTCATCACCGCGCAGTTCGACGAAGAGTACGAACAGGAACTCGACGGCCGCACGCTGATGCACCTCGCGTTCGACCGCATCGGCATGGAGCACCATCCGGATGCCGAGCTGTGCGCCGTCGGCTCACCGGTGTTCGACGAGATCCTCGGGTTGCTTCGCATGCGTGGCGATATGCACGCAACCGTGCCGGTGGTTCCGGACGACATCGGTGACAGCCCGCTCAATCGCGCTGCCAACGTGACGTTGTTGCGTAGGCGTCTTGTCCCCTCGGGTTCGTGGAGCGGGCAGGCAACGTTCCGTGCGGCGGTGGGTGAGAGCGAGACGACAGAGCATCTGCTGACGGCGGACATCAACGGTCACCACGAAGTGCGGCTCCCCCGCAGACCATTGCAGGACGGCGAAACCCTTCCCGCGGCATTCGGTACCCCGACCGAGGTGATCGCTGCGTTCGAGAAAGCGGCGACCAGTCAATTGGAGAAGCTGCGGCGCGACCTGTCGGAGAAGGTGGAAGCCGATCAGGCCGCTGAGCTGACACGTATCCGTACCGGATACACCGCGCAGATTTACGAAGCCTCCTACGAGGACAGTATCCGACTGCAGCGCGCGTTGGATTCGGAAGAGAAGCGCCTCAGCCGGGTTCCGGACGTGCGTGCTCGGGCCAAGATGCTCGCACTCACCCTCGATGAAGATGACTGGCTGGTGGAGGAAACCTGGACCGGCCCCAACGACTCGGAAACCACTTTGACCTACGAGTGGGAGGATCCGGAGCCGCCGCTGGTCGAAAGCGATGCGTCCGGTGACCCGATCGAGGTGCTGGCGTTGTGCTCGGACTCGCATTGCGTCGACGAATCGGAGACGCAGTACTGCGAGTCGTGTGATCACGTGCTCTGCAGGGCCTGCGGTGAAGATGCCGTGTTCGCCGACTGCCCGGTCTGCGGACTGGCTAGCTGTGGTGCCTGCCGTGCTGCCGGCGGCGGACTGTGCAGCGGGTGCGCATCCCCGCAGCGGGTGCCTGAGTTGGACAGTGATTTCGTGGTCGGTTGGCGTTTAAACGGCGGAACTACCCTGCTGGTCGGCAACCGCGTTGCTGAACTGCACCGGCCGGACGGATCGTCGCACACTGTCGTTCGCAACGAGGATATCGATGACCCGAACCGGAAGCGGATGCGGTCATACGCCTTGACAAACGGACTGCCACTCGACTGCGGCGTCACGCTACGCAAGCTCATCGGGCGTCGCGATGCACAAGACCGCACCCGTGCGCGGCTCAGTTCGACATCAGCAGTTGAGACAGAGTTCAGTATCGCGGCGGCGCTGGGCTCGGCCATAGATGCTGCAGCAATCACCGACATTCCGAAGCTCGACGATGCAGTTGTAACGCCCGAACGCGCAATGAGTTTAGGGAAGCTGCTGCACAAACTCCGATCGGACGCACCACCCCCGGCGCCGCCCACGGTGATGGTCACACGTCGCTCCAGCTTCACGGACATCTACCTCGAAGCAGACGGTCTCGCCAAAGAGGTGTCCATGGTCGAGGATGACGGCAGCATCTCCGTTGCCGATCGCCAGTTCGAAGCGATCCAGTGGACGAAACCAACCCTCGACAGTCCAACAATCGGCCACGCAGTCCTCGCTGGGACACGAATTTCGCTGCAGGCTCGAAATGAGGCAGTACTTGTCTCTGTGTCGACGGACGGGAAGACGCAACCCGATACATGGACCGCATGCCCGGACGGCAGGAACCTTGCTTACGAGATCTCCTGCTTCGACTACCTCAACTCGATCAAAATGCCCGGCGGGAGACTCGGCAAGCGCATTAACGAAGTAACGTCCATCACTGCGCCGTTCCCTTCGCCGAGCGAGTGCACCCTTGTCGAACGTGAGCTTCACACCGTCGCGGAACCTGTCGGCTTGGCGCCCGGATTCGAACTTGAATCACCTGACGATGAATCATTGGGCAGACTCGGACTCCATCCGAACCGCGCACTCGCAAAGGCGACTCACCCATTACCGACAGAGTTGTGTGCCGCACTTCTGACCAAAGCGAGGCGCCCCTTCACCGCGTCACTGCGCAACGGGCTGGAAGTCAAGGAAATGTGGCGTGGGCGCGGCACCGCCGTTCACACGTACCGGACCTTCGACGGCAAGCCGCGCAGCCCGCTGGGCCTGCCGGAAACCGACTTCGGTGTCTGCCGCGATGGCCACTTCTACCCGGGCGGCACCGCGGCGCTGTGCGGCTCGTGTCATTCCTGGGCGTGCCCGTCCTGCGATGAGCTAGGGCAGCAGGCGCTGTCGGACTGCCCCGGGTGCTCCGCTGCGGTCTGTCGCCGTTGCCTCGCTACCGGGCATACCGTGTCGGCCACTGCCTGCGTGTTGTGCGGGGATCATTCATGCGCAGACTGCGGACGTGATCCCGAAGTCACCGCATGTCCGATGTGTGACCGAACGGTGTGTGGCAACTGCCGGGTTGAGGACAGATGTCCTGCCTGCGCGCGCCTCGACGCCCCTGCCGATGCCCAGCGTGCATCGCTTCCCTCCTTGCTTGCCCTGTCGGGCGTCGACCTCCGTATCGGCTCCGACACCGATGCCGATGTCGTCCTCGTCAAGCGCGGTGACAGCTGCGAACAGGCCATTGTCCGCAATAACTCTGTCGATTCCTGGAAAGTATTCGGCAAGAGCACTCTTGACGACGCTGACCGATTGGCCTTGGCAGCGAGCGGCATCCTGGACGCCACGGTCGCGCCCAAAGTGCAAAACCTCGAACCCGAAGCGCCCCCCGACGTTACGCGCTTTGTTGTCAGTTCCGAGCGCACGTATCGTCCGGTTTGGTCGGTCGACGCGTTGCAGGCATCGGGTACTGGAACCCAGGAATTCGATAGCCCCGTTGGGGATCTGATCCGCATCATCTCTTCAGAGTTTCCGCCGCCGAGGCAAGAGCCGACTCCGACGCCGGCCACGCCGCCACGGTTGGCTCGCGAATTCGCGGCCATGCCAACGACGCCGCCTTCCGACCTTGAGATCTCGTGGGAACGCTTCGGTTACACCATCGGCGTCTCCACCCAAGGCCTATGCCGAACCATCGTCGAACACTCGGTAGCCCAGGAATCGACAGCAATATGGGCATCAACAACGGCCATGCCGCAATGGATCCGCGAGGACTGGGAGCCGCTCCCCGCGGTCCGGGCACTCGCAGTCAGCTATGGCACACCGATGGCCGAGGCCGCGATCGTCGAGTTGGCATCGCTGACTGTGCTTGGTCTCCGTATCGGAGAGCAGACCACTTGGTACGCGATCAACAGGTCCGAGAGTGCGCCCGCGGCAACGGCTTTGTCTCGGTGGCTGGGCTTGGGGGATGCTGATGCGGTCAGCGTGTTCACTGACCCGCATCAGGTACGACTGTCCACCGTGACCAATGCAGTGCAGTCCTCCGTGACGGTGGATCCGATCGGCGCACTGAATAGTGCGCCCAGAGGTGGTACCGATGTGTCGGGGGCTGCGCGTGTGGCGTGGAACCCGCCGGTTGAGGTTAGGACACCGCAGCTGGAAAAGCTTCCCGATCGGGTCCGGATCAACCTGGCTCAGGCTTTCCAGCCGACGAAAGCTTGGAGCCAGCTGGAGATCGGCGCACGCGTCGAGCAGCTCGTCACCGTCGAGGACGGTCACGACTGGCTGTACGAACGCACCCTAGCGGCCGGGCAGACGGAGGCCAGGCGAGTGAATGCCAGCACGGGGTACCTGTTCGATTCCGGCGCGATCGACCGAGAGGGCCACTTCGGCACAAACTTCGAGTCCTGTAGCTACTGCGGCGGTACGACCTGCGCCGTGTGTCTCGACAAAGCGGTTGCATGCGACAGTTGCGGGATCAACATCTGCAAGGGCTGCGTAAGCGAGCCGCACGCCAACCTGTGGCTATGCCCGGCGTGCACTGCGATGCGCCCTCCGACGCGCAGTGAGGCTCGCGAGCACGGCCGGCTTCTGTCAACGCGACGGATGCTAATCGGCGCCGACGCGCAGCACACGGTGGTCGTCGAACGGTCCAAGAAGCATTGGACACGCAAGAAAGCCGACGGTGATAGCCAGGTGATCGCGAATCCATCCGTCAACGCTTTCCTGGATGAACGTCTGACCGCCAATAACTAAACGGGTCTGCTGCATGAATAGGTGACATCTTTCACCGAGCAATGATCAATACCTGTGGATGAGGCTCGGCGAGGTGGCCTGAAAGTGGGCGCACCTTCCCGAGGATGATCATCACGGAATCAGGTATTCGATCAAGACCGGCGTTGGCGCGCTGGTTGGGAAGGTACGCCCATGCTCACCGTAGTTCACGATGCCGAGGA
>NZ_JBQQCF010000101.1:0-5907 GCF_052245755.1 Mycobacterium sp. 4D054 | reverse complement strand
TTTTGGCATTGGGCCCTCGGCGCTGACGGAGGCCATGGGCATGCTCAACCACCATTTCGCAGCAGCCGCCTGATCGGCGCAGAGCGACAGCCTACCTCTGACTGCCGCCAATCTTTGCAACAGAGCCAACGGGGGTTCCCTTCTCGCCCTTGCGTACCTGGGCACCTACGGCCGCCGCCTGCTTGTAGGTCATCCAGCGCGCATCACTGCGCCCCTGGGCCATCAAGTGAATGGCGTTGATACCCTTGTAACGCTTGCCTGTAGTCGGGTTCATTGGCAGGTAAGCATTCGGCTCGCCCGGATTCCAGGGCTTTTGCCACGGTGCAGTGCCCGCCTTGAGCTGTTCAATCAGCTTTTCGGCCACCACTTCATGAAACGGCTTTTTCGGCTCCATAGTGTTGTCCTTCCTGAGTAGTTCATTGATTTCAGGGAATGTCTGCTGCGTTCTGGTGCGATCATGCAGGCCCTGGGCGACCATGCAGGCGATATTGCTGAGGTCTGCTGCCTGCATGACGCGGGTTCGTTCGATACACGTTTCCAGCAATGCACGCTGGCCACGGTCGGCCACCTGGGGGTCATTGATGTGGTGACGTGGGGCGATACCTTCGCAGTGCAGCGCAAAGACTTCTTCGGCGCGAACATCCAGCGAGCGGTCGCCATAGTGCCGATCTACGCTTTCCCAAAGGGGTTTGATGCCAGGCTCGTTACGGGCGGCCACCAAGCCATCCAACAAGGCCCTCTTCTCTTCCGGGGCAAAGGTATTTGCCCCGTAATGACCAACAACCTCATGCCGCAAGGTCAACAGCAGATCGCGGGTGTCGCGCATATTTTCCAGGGGAATGTCGATCCGCCCTCGGTAATTGCGGCCGTTATGGGGCGTCTCCTTCGGGACGTAACCGCCTTTCATGCTCGCAGGAACTTCATCTGCACGACTGCCATACAGTTCGGTCGTGTTTTGCCGGAATCTGTAAGCGAGCTCCAGCGCCCCTGGATAGTCGCGGACAAACCGTAGCGTCAGGTCTTGAGCATCAGCCTTGCTTAACCCCGCTCCCCCGTAAGTTGCGCCCTCTTCGGCTACGCCGTCGCGGTACATGATTGAGTTTGCGATGGGCCTGCCCTTTTCCGCCCGACTTTCCCCTGTCTTGGCGTTAAGCACATCAAGCGGCCGCACCCCGGCTTTATCGAGGGCTGCGGCGATATTGCCCCCCGCATCATCCGCATGCACCAGGACGTGATCCAGCTCGCCGCCGTGGATAAGAATCGCAGCGGCGGAGTTGCTTTCGCTAATGGCCCGATAAATCGCACGCAACTGGCCCGTATGCCGTAGCGGGCCTTCAATCATTGGTTGAGAAATTGGCGCCCACCCAATTACTTGATTCCTGGTGTTAAGCAGCAATATCCCTGGGTTCTCTTCCTGCTTGTAATAGGCAGCGCCTGCCAGACGAGCGGCGCCTGGGCTTTCGATAGTGATGTTTGTTGGCTCCCCCTCTTGCTCGCGCTCAATCGCCGGAACGGTCACCGTTGCTCCGCTCGCGGGAATAGGGCCTGTATAGCCGTCAATATCACTGAACTGCCCCTGCCCTACTGCAATCAGGCCACGCGGCTCAATACCACTTCCCTCGAAAACGTCTGAAAGGACACCACTTAAATGTTTGTCGGCATTGGAAAGCGAAGACAAGCCAGACGGGTGATTATGGGAAAACCAGATATTTGCAGCGCCCGGCACCCGTACAGCCTCGGCAACTAACGTCGAGGGATAAACACTGGCGCTATCAATACTTCCCTTAAACCCACCTACAACAGCCAGCGGCCTCCCGTCCTTATCCGTCACAATCCCATCCAATCGCTCAACAGCCGAACGATAAAGGTACTGCGTGGCTTGCGCGAGGTCGGCAGTGCTATGGATTCGATCCGCCGCCAGGGTTCGATTTACTTCCGATCCGATGATGGTTCGGACGTGGTATTTGCCCGGGGGGCTTGGGGTGTCACCCGGTATGGTGGGGCTGGACTGTACGTTCCCTGATAGTCCGGCCTGTCCGGGTTTGGTTGCCCGAGATTTTCTTTCGGGAGGGGGTACCGGGTTTCCGAATAGGTCTTTTTCATATCCACCTCTCATGCCTTAGTCCTCTGCTTTTTGATCCCGCCGCGCAATGGCATCAGCCACTGTCTCACCCTCGCGCAAGCCGAAAAGCTCTCGGGTGTTGGTAAGGGTCGGCATTGGAGGCAAATCACCACTCGGGCCGTCATCGTCCAGGAACGCGGGTTCAAGTGCCGCGTCCAGGTCGGCCAAGTCGTCGCCGCTCTCGGCGGCGTCTTGCTCGGTCAATGCGTCCTCGATGAAGGCCCCTGCCCGCTCGGCCTCGTCCGGGTCGAACTCGGCTTGATAGCCCGGCGTCAGCGCGTCGGCCAGCTTATCGCTGATCGCATCGCCAGCCGGCACCAGGTCGGCCATGTTGTCGTTGGTTTCGTGGTTCATGGTTTCGTTACTCATGGTCATAGCTCCTTGTTGGAAAAACTCGGTTTACTCGGATGCGGGTTCGTTACGGCCCTTGCTGTAGTCGGGCCGCCCCTTGATGTCGGGATAGGTCTGTTTGCAGGTCGGGTAATTGCTGCATCCCCACCAGAAATGCCCTTTCTTCTTGCTCGGCCGGCGGGACAAGCCAGCACCGCATGCCATGCACTTGTGCAGACTGGAAACAGGGGTTGCCTCTTTGCCGCCGGCAATGCTCACGGCTCCATCGTTGGCCTTCGCCACCTGGTCACGAATGAAAGCCTCTTGCTTCGCAATGAAGGCTCCCAGCTCGGCGCTACCCTGCTCGATGCTTTTCAACATGCGTTCATAAAGCGCGGTGAGAACCGGGCTTTTCACAACTTCGGGCAGGGCGGCAATCATGCTGCGGCCCAGCGTCGTGCTAACGATGTGCTTGCCCTTCACCTCCAGGAACTCGCGGCGTTTCAGTTCGGAAATGATGGAAGCGCGGGTTGCAGAAGTGCCGATGCCGTCGCCGTCGCGCAGCAGCTTCTTGTGCTCCGAGTCAGTCACATATTTGTGAATGTTCTCCATTGCGCGAATAAGCGTGCCTTCGGTGAACCGGGCCGGCGGCTTCGTCTTGGCGTCCTTCCTGGTGGCTTGCGCGCAAGTCACGGAATCATTCCGCTTCATGGCCGGCAAGCGTTGGTTGCCCCCTTCTTCCGCGTCCTTCTCGTCGTCCTCGTCGGCCGTTTCGTACACGTCACGCCAGCCGTTCTTGGTAACAACCTTGCCGCTCGCCGCGAAGGTTTCGCCCTCGATGTTCGCCGCAACAGTGGTGTGCATGTATTCATGCACCGGGTAGAACTGCGCGATGTATGCCCGAACAATCAGGCCGTAAATGTTGCGCTCTTTATCGTTCAAGCCGGCCGTGCTGCCTTTGTGCATGGTCGGAATGATTCCGTGGTGAGCCGTTATCTTCTTGTCGTTCCAGGTCGGGGATTTGATGAGCGGATCGCCGCCGTCGATGATCGCGGCCAGCTCGGGGTTCACCTGGCGGACAGCTTCCAGGACGCGGGGCGCGTCCGCGTGTTGGGACTCCGGGAGATAGGCGCAGTCGGTTCGAGGGTAAGAGGTCAGCTTGTGCGTTTCATAGAGCGATTGGCAGGCATTCAGCACGTCCTCGGCGCTGTATCCGAAGCGTGAAGAGGCCAAGGCGGTAATGTCTGACAGGGCAAAGGCCAGCGGTTGATTCTGCTTCTTGGCTTCTTGCTTGTACTCGGCCAGCTCGCCGGCCTTGCCTGTGACTTTCTCCACGATGGCATTGGCGACGGCGGTATCAACAAGACGGCCTTCAGGATCGAGGCCCGCTTGATCCTCCTTTGCCTTCCATCCAGCCATGAAGGAACCGCCGGCATGCTGAATTTCAGCTCGGATCGTGTGATAGGGCACCGGCTTGAACCCCTCAATGTCCTTATCACGGCCGACTACCAGGGCGAGTGTAGGCGTTTGCACTCGGCCCACGGTCAGCAGTGCCCGAGAGCCGCCCCGTTGGGCGCGCAGGGTGTAAGCCCTGGATAGGTTCATGCCTATCAGCCAGTCGGCCCGCTGCCGTCCGCGTGCAGCGTCCGACCACCCCCGATAGTCAGCGTTGTTCTTGAGGGCATCCAGGCCCCGACGAACAGAAACGGAATCCTGTGCAGAAACCCAAAAACGCCGAACTGGCTTGCTGTAGCGGAAATGCTCCAAAACCTCATCAACCAGTAGGCAGCCTTCCCGGTCTGGGTCGCCAGCATTCACGACTTCGTTGGATTCTTTGAGCAGCTTCCCGATGATGTTGAGTTGTTTCTTGGCGTCATCCTTGGGTTTGAGAATCCAGGTATCAGGAATGATAGGTAGCTCATCGACTCGCCACACCTTGCGCCCACTCGGCCCACGCGGAACGTCATCAGGGGTGTATTCGTCAGGGTCGGCCTGCTCCAGCATGTGACCGAAGCACCACGTCACCTTTGAGGTGAGCCCTCTGTAGTGGTCCAGTCGTTGTGGGACTCTGTTGCCCGAGTGTTCGGGCAGGAAGAATCAGCGACGAGATGACATCGAACAAGCGCCGACGGCACACCCCGGATCAGATCATCCGCAAGCTCGCCGAGGGCAACAAGCTCCTGGGGACCGGCCAGGAACTCGCCGAGGTGTGCCGGCACCTGGAGATCACCGAGTCGACCTGGCATCGCTGGGTGGCCCAGTACGGCGGCATGAAGGCCAACGAGGCCAAACGTCTCAAGGAGCTCGAGGCGGAGAACGCCCGTCTGAAGAAGCTGGTTGCCAATCAGGCCCTCGACATCGACATGCTCAAGGAGATCTCGTCGGGAAACTTCTGACCCCGAACCGCAAGCGCAGCGCCGTCATCGCGCTGCGTGAGCGGTTCGGGGTCTCTGAGCGCCGCGCCTGCTCGGTCGTCGGGCTGCACCGCTCCACGATGCGGCTGACACCGGCACCGGTCACGACGGAGGAGACCGAGCTCCGTGCGTGGCTGCGCCGGTTTTCCACCGACCGGCCGCGCTGGGGGTGGCGCCGAGCCGCCAAGATGGCCCGTCGAGCCGGCTGGAAGGCCAACAACAAGCGCATCCGCCGCCTGTGGCGTGAGGAGGGCCTGCGGGTGCCTCAGCGGCGCCGCAAGAAGCGGCTGACCGGGATTGGTGTCGCCGTGGGGGCGATGTCGCCGATCCGCCCGAATGCGATCTGGGCGATGGACTTTCAGTTCGACACCACCGCTGATGGTCGCACGCTGAAGATGCTCAACGTGATCGACGAGTTCACCCGCGAAGCACTCGCGATCGAGGTGGGTCGCAGCATCGATGCCGATGGGGTCGTGGCTGTGCTGGATCGGCTCGCGCTCATCCATGGGGCGCCGCACTATGTGCGTTTCGACAACGGGCCTGAGTTCGTGGCTCACGCGGTGCGTGATTGGTGTCGATTCAACAGTGCCGGTTCACTTTTCATCGATCCTGGGTCGCCGTGGCAGAACGCCTGGATCGAATCGTTCAACGGTCGCCTGCGTGACGAACTGCTCAACCTGTGGCGCTTCGATTCGCTACTGGAAGCCCGGGTGATCATTGAGGACTGGCGCTGCGATTACAACGCCAACCGGCCCCACTCTGCCCACGGTGACCGCACCCCAGCCGAGTTTGCCCTACAGTGGGCCGCGACCCATCAACCGAAAGTCGCATAGCGACTGGACCACCAAACGGGTCCCCCTCACCTTGTCCGAACCACATTCAATGAATCCATCACCCTTGCCGGTAGTTCCCAGGGCTCTGTTGCAAAGATTGGCGGCAGTCAGAGGTAGGCTGTCGCTCTGCGCCGATCAGGCGGCTGCTGCGAAATGGTGGTTGAGCATGCCCATGGCCTCCGTCAGCGCCGAGGGCCCAATGCCAAAA
>NZ_JBQQCF010000100.1:0-6057 GCF_052245755.1 Mycobacterium sp. 4D054 | reverse complement strand
AGCAAATCACGCACCGTCAACGACACCCCGACCGAACAGGAGGCCACCCCCGCGGCACTGACCACCTGAACCATCACCTCGAAGAATCACACGACGACGTCGTACACCACGTCCCTGGACTTGACCCGCCATTTGGTCATAGTCACCGAACGTTTGATCAAGAATCTTGACTGTCGGCGCAACATCGCGGGCGACGGCAATCTGTGAGAAATCCACCAATGCAGCGCGGGCAGTGTCGGGAGTCGGCGCGGTGTCATCGGGAATGCGATTCGTGACGATGACCGGGTGACCCAAAAGGGTGTAACCGCCAGCGGCAGTCACATCCGGTTGGACGATGTAATTGCCGTCAGTGGCTTTGATTTTGCGCAGATCAATTAGTTCGCGGCTTGTCATCACCCAACGCAATTGCGTGACATTGACGTTCTCTCCGAGCGCCAGGGCCTCGGCGTCGTGCAGGTCGTCTAGCTCCAAGATGCCGTTGACGGCAAGGGTCTGCGTTCCGGCCCACGCGAACATTCCTTGCGGCGTCGTGGTGCCGTCACCACCGGCTCCAAACAGTTGAGAATCGAGCTTGGCCGCAACATCGGTCACCAAACGATCCTTGAGCGCGGCGTCCAATGCAACAACGCTCTGGCGGGCCAATTCGTTGGAGTACCGCGTCAGCGTCTTGAGGCTTTTCATGGTGGACGGCAGCAGCTCCACCTCATCGAAATCGGGATTTGCCTCGGGAATCTGTTCGTTCTCCCCGACCCAGTTGACGACGGTCGGCCCGCCAAGCTTGGGAATGCGCAACGGCGATGCCGTGTCGAAAATGCGCGGGCCAGCGGCGAGGAATTTTGCGGATTCCTCTAGCGGCTTGACGAGGATTTTCGCAACCTGTTCCTGAGTGAGTTCGGTTGCGCTAGTGGTGCTTACAGCCATGATCGTCCTATCAATGTGAAATCGAATTAAGGAATTCGTTTCGCCACCGGGACGATTACGGGCGCATCTGGCGCAGTGCAGCCGAGAGTACCACGAAAAGGCGGCAATTACGCCCGTGATCGTAGGAGGTCAGCCAAACTCACCGGCTCGCTCGATTTACCTTGCTGACCCTGCCCCACGTCGCCAAACGGACGCCGAGTAGCCAAATGTGGTTTGCGTGCCAATAGGTCGTCAATGGCGTCAGTCAGCGCTTGCTCGTCTTCCAAGTGTTCGGCATCAAACGGCAAATCTGTCGGGTCAGCCATGCGCCCGGTTGCTGCTACCAACGCGGTGTGAAGACGAGCCGCGAGCGCGTCGGCCTGGTTGGCACGCTCCCGATATCCGGCGTTCTCTCGGCGCAACTTCTCTACATAGGAACGGCTGAAAGTTTTTGTTTCAGAGTTGCTTTCGTCGTCTTCGTCGGATACGCCTGCCTCGGTTTGGCCGGCGTTTTCGTCGTCGTCTAGTCCGTTCGGGTCCGCGTCCACGGTCGCGTCGGGTTCCAGCTCGGCTTGCTCGGTGGTCTCGTCAACGTCATCAGCCCTCGGCTCGGCAGTGGCCTCGTCATCAATTTTCTGAACAAACACGTTGTTCTCCTTTCTCATCGATTTCTTTCAATTTGTCTACGGCCTTGACTAATTGATAAGCCAGGTCTAAAGCCTCGTTAGACTCCATTCGGTACGTGACCCCGGCAATATGCATTCGCACTCTGCCTGTATTTGCGTCAGGCATAGGGTTGACTTCTGGTGACCCTTGCCGCGGTGAAACTCTCATCTGGCCCTCGCGGCGGCGATTCTCTGGCGCTTGCGGTGCTTTTCGATGAACTTTTCGACTCTGCGGTCTATGTCTGCGGCTTGCTGTTCAGCTTCAAAAGCGCGTCGGTAGCCGTCACGCATCTTGACGGTGTTTCGGTGGTGCAGTTCTGTACCGACGACGGTCCCGACCGCTGCGACACCTGCAAGCGAAATCGCCGTCAGACCAACTGCTTTAGCCACCCGTGTCGAAGTCTTGGTGTCATCGTCTGCGGTGCCGGTTTTGGCAAATCGGCCTCGGGCATCACGGCGGTAGACACGACGGCCCCGCGATGCAGCAATCCTGCTCATGCGCCTATCCCGCCAGGTGTGGGCGCAGTCGGTGGCGAACTGGCCGACTTGGCGTCGCGTTCCAGCATCGACAGCACCACGATTTCTTCTATGTCGTCGTCGGTGTAACCAAGCTTTTTCAGAGCGAATTCACGCGGCAGCAGGCCAGCTTGGAACATCTTCACTACCGCGTCGGCTTCTTGGGCGATGCTGCGCGTCGATGCGTCAGCCCATTGCACAGCGATGTTGTCCACCAGTGCTGGGGAGATTCCGTCGCGAACGGCAACCATCAGCTTGGCGACGCGCTCCCACGCTCTGCCGAACGTCCGTTGCCGATCCTCAGCCCTGGCGGTCAACGATGCCTCGGCGGCTCGCATCGCGTCGGCGCTGGCGGGGTTATCGGTGAAAATTCCGACGTAGTGCGCGGGTAGCGCCGAGACGGCCATTATCTGACCCAAAAGCACCTTCACCGACGCTTCGTAGCCGCCGAGTTCTGCGGCGGCCAATTGACCGAACTTCGCTTCGGCGTTTTCGGCAATCATTGCGCGGTTGCCTTCGGGAATTGGGTTTACCGCTTCCATGACGGGATTGTCGTCGTCATCGAGTACCGGATTACCGTCAGAATCGATAACCGGGCGTTCTTCCAATTCGATACCAGTAGCCCAGCGGCGCGGCCTGCCCACGTATTCACTCGTGGTCATCATGTCCACGAGAGATTTGTTCAAACCGTCCACAAGCGGCATTAGATCGTCAATCTCGCTACTGCCGTAGTCGCTGATAATTCGGTCAGAATTGCGCAGCTCCACAATCGGCACCACACCCAATGGATTGGGAATCGTTTGGACCGTCTCAAAGCCAAGCGTTGCGCCTACGTGGTTGGCGCGGTACCGCGTGATCGCATCCGGTAGGTACAGAACTGCCTCGGTCGTCGTTTCGGTCTCCCAGCGCTTGACCGCAGCGGTAATCTCGCGGGTGCCGGGATCGCGCTGAACCGCGATTTGCTTAGCGGATTCGACTGTGACACTTGGCCGTCCGGCGGCATCTGCCCACACAATGACGTAAGAGTCACCCAGTAACAGCGCTTCGCGATGAGCCACACCTGACAGTTGATCCATGTCGCAGCGCAGCCAGTCTGTCCACAACGCCGGATCGGAAAACCCCGTCACGGTCAAACGCTCAGCCAGAGCCGTCACCGACAGGCGAGGGATATTGCTAGCCATCCTGCCGAAGCGGTTACCGAGCGCGGTCTTAGATTCGGGACTCAAATAAGCCAACGGTTGCGTACCGATGTAATACTGATCCAATAGGGAATAGCGCGCCAACGGCTCATCGAGCTTTTGCAAAAGCTTAAGCAGCAAGTCCGATTGCGTAATTGGTGCAGTCATTGCAATTCCTATAAGTCGATATGAGCGCTATTCAGGCAAAGGATACAGTGCGTCGCTTCTGCGACCTAGTGGAATGCCACGCGGCGCGGTCAAAAGCCACAATTGCGGCCACGGCAGCGTCAATCTTTCGCGGACTGCCCTTTTTATCCTTGCTCACCAAATCGCCCATAGGTGTCCGCTTCGCCACGCAATGCGCGATGTGAGAGGCCAGATCAGCATTGCCGTCATGGGTCATCGTCTTGGTGTTCACGGCCTGATAGAGCCGATCCGTCGCCGGGGCCATGCGCTGCGCCGCAGCGGTATTCCACTCGATAACCCGCGTCTCGCCGTGACGTTTTGCCCACGATTCAATCTCAGAGCGCCAACCCCACGGATCACACGCCAGCTCCACCACGTTGTACTGATCGAAAGCTGAATCTATTGCGGCACTGACGCTTTCGCGCGGGACGCGCCAGCGTGGATCGCCAGGGTTCTCCCAGATGCCTTCAAGCCAGATATAGCCATCCATTGTCGCCCCGACCAACGCGGTGGAATCCCCCGATGCTGAGCCATCGAAGGCCAGGACGACGCGCTCACCGGGGGCGATTTTGCGAGGCTTTGCGCAGTCGGCCCACGTTCCCCACGGCAGCCATGATTCGACACCCGTAACCCACTGACCCAATCGAAGCTGACGAAACACGGGTTCTCTGATCGTTTTCAGCACCGATTCCAAGCCGTCTTCGCTCAGAAATGGGTCGTCGTCGGCCAACGCGGGGTTGGCTTCCCGCCAGGCGCCGCGGTCATCGACGGCACAGCCGTCGGGCGCGCTGTATTCGCGCAGGTAATACGAGGCGTCGGTACCGGCGCGACCGTGCTCAATGAGTCGCCACATGACCGAATCCGAGGAACTGGCCGGGGTTGAAATCGCTAGCGTGAGGCTTTCGGGCCGCTTGCCGGCCACTGACGTAACCGCTTCCCAAACTTCTTCGGTGACCACGTGCAATTCATCCACAACCATCAGGCTCGGGTCATGGCCGTGCAGCGCGCCAGGCTCGGCGGGAAGCGGCAGCAGGGTGGCATCGTTTTCCGGGAGGTAAATCCGGTCGGCGTAGACCTGCATTCGCTCTGCAAGTACCGGGTTCAGCTCAACCATGCGCTTGGCGTATCTCATGGTGATATTGGCCTGACGCTGATCAGAAGCGACAACCAATACCTCTGCGCTCGGAGGGCCGACGAACATCTCAGCCAGACCCAACGCAGCGGCAAGCATCGTCTTGCCATTGGCTCGCGGAATGCTCACCACGGCCGTCCTGATACCGGGCGCAAATGCTCCCTCAATGAGCTCATTCTGAAAGTTGCGCAGCTTGAACGGCTCTTTAGCCCCGTGACCACGCGGGGTGATCAGGTAGTCACCGATGAATTTCTGCCGTCGTGAAGCTCTAGACTCGGGATAGTTGCCGAAATCTATAGGTTCGACGCTGATTTGGCGCTTTGGTCCTGCTTTCATAGCCAATTCACCTCCCTACGTGACGGTTTGGCGGCATGTGTAACGCAAACTTCGGCTCCCCCTCGCGGGTCGTTGTTCCCCCTGGCCGGGGATAGCCCCCACCCTTTCCGTACGCAATGCTGAGCGGCTTTCATCGCCAGGTCGTGCGCCACCACGAGCGCGGTTGCACGGGCCGCACACCACGTCTACGTCCTTGATACGAATAGCTTTGCCTGCGGCTTTGCGCGCCCACGCGGTCGGTGTGTGGTCGCACTGCAAATCCTCGGTGGCTCCGCAATCGCTACAGAACGGTTGCAGTCGTCGTGCTCGTTCGGACAGCTTGCGCCATGCAAAGTCATAGCCTCGCGAGTCGGCAGATGTCTTGTCGCCGCGAGTCTTTAGCTTGTGCTCATCGCATCGTTCAGCGTCGGATAACTCTCCGCATTCGATGCAAGGCCGCAGCGTCACCACTGCCACATCTCATCGTCATTGCGCGATTCGTCGGGCAGTCGCGATGGACCTAGATGCTCGCGGAACCACATCTGCCCTGTCTCATCGAATTCGTCAGGGTGGTAACCGTCTGCCGCTGACAGTGCCGGGGCCATCAATAGCACAGCATCTTTAAAGTTGCGCTCACGCAGGCCGGGTGCCACTTGGGTCACGATCACCTGACCACCGGGTTCGAGTTGCCCACCGTTAGGCATGTCAGGCAGAGCCTGGCCAGTGGCCAGCATGATCGATTGCAGCTCAGCCATGGTGGGAGGACGGACACGCTGCCTCTCGTCGGGATGGTCGGCGAACCACGCTCGGTCATCGTCGCCAGCTTCGGCATATCCCTTGCCAATAGGGCACGTTGGCGCGTGCTCTAGCCCACCACCGGCACCGGGGCGGCGTTGGTTCTCGGGTGCCTCCCAGTGCGCCGCACAGTCAGGGCAGGTGATCGATGTCAGCGCCGGATGAATCCCTATGTGGTGCCCGGTCGCCAGCTCCACAACTCGTTGTTGGTCGCTGTCTCGCCAGTGGCCGCGCTCCCGTCGATGAACCATCCCGCGTTTGATGCGCACCTCCTTCCTTGGGAAGGTGCATGTCATGCCGAGCAAGTACGACCCGGAGACCCGAGCGAAGGCGGTCCGTCTGGTGCGCGAGCACCGGGAGGACTATCCGA
>NZ_JBQQCF010000099.1:0-6209 GCF_052245755.1 Mycobacterium sp. 4D054 | reverse complement strand
GGTACAGCGGCAAGGTATCCAGCACCTGCCGCACACAGCGCTCCCTGACGTTCGGGTCGATCTTCTTCGGCATGGTTTGCATCCTTCCAACTCAGAAAGATGCGGCATCAAACCTGGGGCGCTTCACTACCTGTCGCGTACGCCGACTACTTCGACGCCAGCGAGGGGTGGGAGGTCGGCTGGGGTAGTGGCGTCAAGCATCCGAGACCACCGAGGCCGCCGGCTTCTACCCAGAAGGGATCCAGTTCGATGCCATCGACGTCAGATACCGGTGACACTCCAATCGTCCTCGACCGACTCGGTAAGGTCCTGCAGTGGGCGACAGGGCTTTCCCCGAAAGCCAGCGCGGCGGAAGGAACTCTGGTTCCACGCGGGGACACGCTGTCACCCGGCGTCACAATCAAATTCGCTGCCAAGGATGTTCGTGGTGCCGACCGCGCTGCGCTGTTTGCCGATGGTCAGTTCGTTCATTTGGGCGTCTGGCCGGCTGAACTCCAATCTCAGTACACCTACTTGTACTCTGATCGGGCAAGAGTCGATGCGCTGCTTGAACTCGACGCTCTCACCGGTTTCACCGTCGAGTCCAACTTCCAGCTGGCCCATAGATTCGCCCAACCTCTTCAACGCTGGTTTCCGACCAGACTGCTGTCGGCGGAAGATTACCTAGGCCAGTGGATCGAGGACTTTCACGCGGGACGAGCTGGCGGTCGAACCCACGATGAGATCGCCGACCCGGGCTTCTTCGGCTGGCTTGCGGAGCGCCGCTACGCTCTTGCCGCGGAGCAGGAAAGCCTTCACCATTGGTTAGACGGCAAGAAGGCTGGCATACAGATTCACATACGCCCCGGCGTCCAGATCCGCAGAACCTGGTCGTACGCAGAAGCATTCGCGGTTGAGAACGAACACGAGTTCGCCTCGCAGGTGCGTACAGCAGTGGATCAGGTACTGACCGCACTCGGCCAGACGAACCTCGGCTCCGCACGTTAAACGGCGGTTGCCGTAGGTGTTTCAGCTGAGAGTTCGCACGCTCCGCGGCCGGCATTCAATCGAGACTTCGTGGTCACCACGCAAGACCACGACTGGTACTCTCCGATTGGCGACGTCGCGTCGCAACGCGCGCAATAGGTCGTTCTGGGAGTGGATGTCGCGATCCCCGACAGCAACGATCGCATCGCCGGGCTCAAAGGGGCCTGCTGAGTTATCGCGAACAGCCGTCACCACAAGAGCATGCCCTCCCGGTGCTCTATCGACGGGTCGGCGTGCGACGCTGACGCCCAGTGACGCGCGTTCAACAGCTCCGTAGGTGATGAGTTCCTGGACTACCTCCGCGACGGTGTCGGCCGGGACCGCGAAGCCAATGCCATCGGCCTCAGGGATAGCTGCCGTATTCACTCCTATGACAAGGCCGTCGACGTTCACCAATGGCCCGCCGGAGTTTCCGGGGTTGATTGCAGCATCCGTCTGGATCACGTCAAAGATCGCTTGCTTATCCCCGGTGGGCAGGCTTCGCTTCAAACCGCTCACGATGCCAATGCTGATGCTCTCCGGGAACTCACCCAGGGGGCTACCGAATGCAAAGCAGAGTTCTCCGAGCCGTGCCCCGCGGGCCGAAATCAAAAGCGGCTCAGCGGGTTGCGGGTCAACTCGCAGGACAGCGAGGTCGGTCAAGGGATCTCGTCCCACGACGCGTGCCTCGGTCTGTCGAGCGCCGGGTAGCTGGACGTGGATCGGGTCGACCATTCCTTCGACCACATGATTGTTCGTGACGAGGTGCTCGACGTCGTAGAGGAACGCTGATCCGCTGCCTTCGTCGAAATCACGCGTCTGCCCTTTGACAATGGCAGTAGAAAGCACAACGCGTTCGGCCAGTTCGATAATCTCGTCGCTGAATTGCCGAAGCAACCGTCCCGATGTATTAGACATCGAACTCGTCACCATCATCGTCGTCGAGCATGGTCTGTCCGCCAAATCGCTTCTGCAGCCGAGTGTCATAGTGGTCCGCGCGGTCCGCAATCAGGTCGATGGTGGCCATGAGCTGCTCAGACGAAAGCCCGTCGAAAATGTGGAGCTCCGCCGATAGCACAATTTGTGGACCATCTGGGTCGACGGTCGCCTTCGCAAACGGCGTGTTCCGATTGATTGCGTTAACCGCCTCATACACCTCGGGCCGCATCGCGAAGTCCTCAAGCAGCGGAGAGAAAACTCCGATCCATGGCGTTCCGTCGTCGGTCGTCCTGACGTACACGACGGCGCTGCCTGATACGAGCACGATGTCGCCATCGTCGTCACGTTCGATCGTGTCGAGCTTGAGCTCACGCTTTAGCGTGCTTTCCAACCAATCGTCGAGCTGGTTCGCGGTGTTGTCACCAGAAGAACCAAACACTTTGTCAAAGAACGAGGTCGACTGCGGTCGCGGAGCGAATCTCGACACTTCACGGTCTCCTGTGTGCGGTAAGGCTGTAATCGATCATTCCGACTCAAAACCCGACTGGTCGAACTTCAAGGTCTTTGCGTTCTCGGACAGCGTCCGAATCTTGTTCTCGTCGAATCCATTTGCGTCAACGGCCTCGATCTCGATCTTGACGACGAGGTCGATGCCCTGCTCCCGCAGGTTAGCGATGATCTCATCGGCGACGTTTTTGAAGTCGAGCGCGATCTTGTCCGAACTGAGGGTCTTCACCCCGTAGAAGCGCGTCTTCGATGGGGGGAATGCGACATCTACCTTGGAGGAATCAGCGGGGATACCAGGCTTGGTCTCCTGCTGCGGAGCATCGGACGGCTCGGCGGACGGCGTCTCCTCGTCACGTTGTTTTACGGCTACGTCGGGGCGTACCAGTAGAAGTCCGTCGGTGGGCGACGGCGCGGCGTTTGTGTCGGTCGGAATCCACAGCCCGATGTACCGGCCGGTGGCCTCGTCGATGCCTGTGGCAAGTGCGAAGGCATCGGTCTGCCAGATCATCGGCAGATCGAGTACCCCGTCCTGCAGCACCTTTCGGTCACGCAAGCGCGGCATGTACGGGTACTGGCAGTACAGCGACCACAACGGACCGAGCGTGACGTGCCCGCCGTTCCAGATTTGCGGCACCTTATTGATGGCGAGTCGGACATTGACGGCAGCCTGACGGATGGACAGGTCACCGTCGTTGCCGAGGCGGCGCGAAACCCGCTCCGCCAACGATTCGGACTGTCCTTCCACCTTGGTCTCGCGGACGATGAACGGAGCGCCTGCATCAGGTTGCGCCGGAACCAGGGCCCAGGTGAAGGTCTGCAGCAGCCGGGAGATGACGGTTTGGTCTGCTTGCGACTGCCGTTGGGTGGCCTGGTTCTTTTGATTCTGAGTGAGGTCCAGGTCGGCCTCGTTTGCCAAGACGTGCGTCCAACCCAGATAGTCGCGGGTGGCGTTGTCGAGTTCTTCGAGTCGGGCTTCGTCTGCGGCGAGGTACACCAGCATGTTGCGGTTGGCGCGGTTGGCGGTGCCGCGCTGCTCGGTGGACTGTCGCGCGAATTCCTTGGCTAAGGACTCGGTTCCGCGCTTGTGAGCGACTTTCGGGTGCAGGATCACCAGGCGTGCTTCGTCTGTGTCGGGGATGTCCGCGTTCGTTTCGGGGCAGATGTGGACTCCGGCGAAGTCGCCTCGTGTGCGGGCCTGGGCCTGTAGGCGGCGGACGATCTCGGCCCACACATCCTCTTTATGCAGGCGCTCGGCCTGGTCCTTGGCGGTGCGGGTGATGTTGGCCTGTAGGTCGTACCAGTACTTGCCGGAACCGGAGTAGAAGTAGGTGGCCCGATCGCCGAGTTGGGTGAGCGCGGAGTGGAAGTTGCCGGGCACATCGCCGGGCACGGCGGTGCCCAAGAACACCCGCTGGGTTTCGAGGCCCTTGTGGGCCGAGCCGATGGTCGGCGCGGCGCCGAAGAATACGGTGCGGGCTAGGCGCTTGGTCAGCGAGCGCTGACCAAACAGCGGCTTGTCCTTATCGATGCGTGCGGGTTCGGAGGTTGGGCCGTCGACGTCGGCGTCGATGATCGCCTTCCACGAATCCTGAAGGTATTGCGTGAGTTCAGAATTGACGTTGGCGGTCGCCAGTGGGACCGAGCCTGGCATGATCAGCGGTGAGGCGTCTTCACCGGTCCATAGGGCGTGGATCACCGTACTCATCAGGCGCAGCACGCCGCGGGTGCGTTGGAACCGTTCCAGGGACGACCATTCTTCGTACAGTCGGTCGAACAGTTCGGGGTGAATGGGGTAGGTCCGCTTGATCCGGTCTTCGTAGGCGCCGTCGCGGGCTTCGCGGGGAAAGTCGTCGCTGTACTTGCGATACATCTCGACGTAGCCGCGCGCGGTTGCACTGATCGACGCGAGGGCCGCCGCATCGGGTTGTTTGAATAGCCGCTGCCGCACGATCTGGTAAGCCTCGACCGATGAAGCCGGTCGCCATTGGTCGGCGACGCGACGCACGACGTTCTGCAACCGCTTGAGCGCCTCCAGGCCGTGGGCACCACCAACTTCCTCAGCGTTACCGGCGGCGATCTTGTCGGGGGCGTCTCCGGTCTCGGAGGCGGGAATCGAGATCACCAGCAGCACACCTGAAGTGCCCTTGGCAGCCTCGGTCAGCGACTGCGCGAAGGTGAATTGGTCGTCAAAGGTGCCGCCAGCAAGGTCGTCACGGCCAACGAGCGAGCGTGCGTAGGCCACCCATTCGTCGATCAGGATGACGGCAGGGGAGTGCTTCTGCAGCAGGTCGTGCAACGCCTCGCCGGGGGTGGTTCGTTCGGCGTCGGCCTTGGCAACCAGTTCGTAGGCTTCGGGCCCGCCAAGTTGCCAGGCCAGCTCGCCCCACAGGGTGTTGATGTGCGTGCCGTCGTCCTTGGTTTCACCGGCGGGGCTGAAGTGGTTGCCGACGATTGCGACTCGATTGATCTTCGCGCCGGAGTATCCGTTGGCGGACAGTAGTTCCTGGGTGTCTTGAGGAAACTCGCCGATGGGCAGTCCGGCGGCGACGTGCCACAGCGCCAGCATGGAGTGGGTTTTGCCGCCACCAAAATTGGTCTGCAGGTTGATCACCGGTGGCGCGTTGTCGTCGCCGGAGATGCGACGCACAGCGCGGCCGACTAGATCGGTCAACCCCTCGGTGAGGTAGGTGCGTCGGAAGAACTCGACCGCATCCGCGTAGCCAGAATCCTGCTCGCCGCCGAATGCGACTTTGTACAAGTCGGCGGCGAACTCGGAGGCGGCGAAGTTCCCGGTGGCGACGTCGTCGTGGGGCGGAAGCACATCTCGCCAAGGCTTGAGACCGGACGCCTCCGGGTTGTCGACCGCAGCCTTGAGAGTCTTTTTGTCCTCTTTGTCGGCGGTGACGCGACGCAGGTTGAGCCGGATCCCATGCACCTCGTCGGCTTCCTTGGTGGCACCAACCAGCTTGAGCAGACGCTCGCCCGTGTCCAGTGCGCGGTAGGCGTCGTCGTCGGAGAAGGTTCCGTTGTGCGCCCAATTGTTTCGGACCTCGCGCAGTTCGATCGCGAAGGACTCGCCGGCCTTGCCGAAAGACTTGTTAAACGGATACCAGCCGGCCTTGAAACTGCTGGTGATGCTGCTCTCAGTCAGGATGCGGAACTGTACTTGGGGATCGTGGGGATTGTACGTCTTATCTGCTGGGGCGCCCTTCTTGCCATCTTTGATTTGGACAAGCTTGGTCCACGCGGCGCCGAGCGCAGGGTCGCCTTGACCGATCACCGATGCGATGAAGTCATCTAGCGCCGGGGCCATCACCTCAAACATTCGGTTAATGCGGTCGCGGTTACTCAGTGCCATATCAATCGTCCCCCAAGCTCATATCGTCGTTCAGATCGTCGGGCTCGAACTGTGCAGAGTCTTCATTGGCGAAGCCTTGGTCGATATCGCGTTGGACGGCCTTGCCGATCGCCGACTCGACCAACTGACAAAGCGATTCGCGCCGGAAGCTGAAGTAGGCGTCGAAGTCATCGGCGCGCAGGAATTCGGCCGGAATGAGGTGGGTCGCGACCAGCTCGTCGAGTCGTTGCGCCGCGATCTGCGCCCGGGTTTCGATGACTGACAGATAGGAGGATGAACCGCCCCAGGTTCTCCGCCGCTTCTATACGGGTTGCGGCTCTCGGTTGAGGGTCGCGTAATGGGCTTGCTCGAACTCCACGGGGGTCATCATCTCAAGGCTGCTGTGCAGGCGCCTGGTGTT
>NZ_JBQQCF010000098.1:0-6239 GCF_052245755.1 Mycobacterium sp. 4D054 | reverse complement strand
CGACGAGCAAAGGACCCAGGAGCACCGGCGAGACGCAACGCCGGAACCCCAGGCCGCCCACGTCAGAACCGCCCACCCACGCCACGAAAAGACCTCAACTACCCGCCACGTGAAAGATCGAGGCTAACGGGTGAACTGAAACCGGGCCGCAGGCGGCGAAAGCGCTGTTCTGAGGACCATTCCCGTTGCACAACGAGGTTGCGTCACGCGACGGCGCCGGCGAGCAACCGGATCAGGTCGGGCAGCCACGCCCGGTCGGCGGGCACCCACGGCAGGCCCTCGACCTCGTCGCCACGCACCCAGCGCAGCGCGTGGTGGTCGTGGGGCGTCACCACGCCCCTGGTCCGCGTGACGACGTAGGCGCGCAGACTCATCGTCGCGCTGACGGCGACGTCGCCTCCCACCCTGGCGCCGACCGTCACATCGACACCGAGCTCCTCGTTCAGCTCACGCGCCAGCGCGGCCTCGTCACTCTCCCCCGGTGCGACCTTGCCGCCCGGCAGTTCCCACAGCCCGGCCAGCTCCGGTGGGCGGGCGCGCTGGGCGACCAGCAGCGCCCCGTCCTCGACGAGCGCACCGGCCACCACGATCACGTTCGACATTGCGCCAGACGGTATACCGTCGTGGGCATGGCTGTGTTAACCGATGAACAGGTCGACGCCGCACTGCCGGAGCTCAACGGCTGGGAGCGCGCCCAGGGGACCGTGCGGCGATCCGTCAAGTTCCCGACTTTCCTGGACGGTATCGACGCCGTCCGCCGGGTCGCCGAGCACGCGGAGGCCAAGGACCATCATCCCGACA
Source organism: Mycobacterium sp. 4D054 (assembly GCF_052245755.1). Lineage (NCBI taxonomy): Bacteria > Bacillati > Actinomycetota > Actinomycetes > Mycobacteriales > Mycobacteriaceae > Mycobacterium > Mycobacterium sp. 4D054. Next base: position 5,438 of record NZ_JBQQCF010000098.1, on the reverse strand, counting down.
TCGACATTCGCTGGCGCACAGTAACTTTCGCATTGGTCACGCACTCGGAAGGCGGTATCACGGACAAGGACCTGCAGATGGCTCGCGATATCGACGGGATCCTCGGATAGCGATCCAGGCCAGGGTCGTCAACGTGGCGACGATGTAGATCATGCCTGCCCACGCCAGGTACCACGGCCGTGGGATCACCCAGATGGTCGGCTGAGCGAAACTCAGCAGCCACGGCACGCCGACCAGGGTCAACACCAGCCAGCCCCAGCCGAGCACACGCGCGCCGAGCCGGTCGCGCAGCGGGCCGTGCAGCAGCCAGATCATCAGCGGCAACAGCCACACCCAGTGGTGCGTCCACGAGATCGGCGACAGGAGCAGACCGAACAACTCGACGATGACGATGGCGCCGAGCCGGTCGTCGGCACCCCCGATGGCCCGCCACGCCAGCAGCGCGAGCGCCGCCGTGACCACGATCCCGGCTAGCACGACCGGGCCGTAGCCCGCGTCATGACCGAGAATCCGCGAGATCCCGCCCCGCCACGACTGGTTGAACGACGTCCCGACCGGGCCCACCCGGTCGGCGTCGCCGAGCAGTTCGGTGAAGTACACGCGCGTCTGCTCCCCGACGAGCAGCGCCGACACGCCGATGGTGAGGAGAAAGACCGCCGCCGAGCAGAAGACCGCGGCCCAGCGCCGCGCACCGACGAAGTACAGCCCCGCCACCGCCGGCGTCAGCTTGACGCCGGCGGCCAGCCCGACCAGCAAACCTGACAGCCACCACTTCGAGGTGTAGACCGCGTACAGCACGGCGAGCACGAGCAGCACGTTGACCTGGCCGTAGTCGAAGGTGCTGCGCAGGGGCTCGGTCCAGATGCCGATGGCGGTCCACAGCATCGCGACACGCCGGTCGCCGGGCGCCGATTCCGGGGACAGCAGCCGTTGACACAGCCGCACCACGCCGTAGAGCGCGGCGATGATGCCGACCTGCCAGGCGAACGCCACGACGCCGAACGGCAGCAGGTGCAGCGGGAAGAAGACCACCGCCGCGAACGGCGGATAGGTGAACGGCAGCGGGAAGTCCGGCGTCTGCTCGCCGTAGACGAAGTCGTACAACGTGCCTGGTCCGTCGAGTTCGGCGGCGCCGCCGATGTACACGTGCAGATCGACGAAGTTGGCGCCGTTGGGCACGAGGTAGGTCCACGCCAGGCGCAGCGCGACGCTCAGGACCAACAGCGCGGGCGCCGCGGCCCGTAGCCGATCGGTCGCCCCGGTGGCGCATTCGGTGGTGTTTATTCGACCGACTCTAGCGAGCGGTCACCGTCCGCCTTCACCTCCGTAACAGTTCCATAAATGCCACACTTGTCACTTGAGTAACTCTAGTAACAGGCTAGCTTCGGGTGCAGGCGTGCCGTCAGTGTCTTTCTCGGTCATTCGCGGCCTCCATCAAGCGCCACCGACGGAATGGGAGAACTTTCATGCACCGCACCCGGAAACTGTTCGCAACATCGATGATCGCAGCGGCCGGGGCGGTGTCGGCTGCCGTGGCGCTGAGCGCCTCCGCCTCCGCCCAACCGGCGCCTGCGCCTGCCCCCGCGCCGGCTCCCGAGGTGCCGGGCCTGCCCTTCCTGCAGCAGCTGGCCGCCAACCCGGCCGCCGCCACGCAGATCATGCAGGGCTTCGCCAACATGATGGGCACCGCTCCGGCCGCGACGGCGTCCACCACGCCCGCCACCCCGGTCTCGGGTCCGGGTGCGACCGCGTCGATCAACCTGCCTCAGCCGGCGAACGTGCTGCCCGGCGCGACCGCTCTGCCCGGCGGCAACATGACCACCGTGCCGGTCGGCAACACCACCACGGTCCCGCAGACCGCGCCGGCGGCCGCGCCCGCGTCACCGCTGTCGGGCCTGACCGATTCACTCGGCGTGCCCGGCGGCCTGGCCTCGCTGCTGCCCGGCGGGACATCGCTGGCCGGCCTGCTGCCGACCGGCGCGACGGCACCGGTCACCGCCGCACCCGCGGCCGCAGCGCCGGCTCCCGCTCCGGTACCGCCGCTGTTCACCCCGCTCTCGGCCCTGCCGTGACCGACTGAACGAGCTCGACCCATCTGAAACCACCGATGTATTGGGGGATCATGCCTACGACCCGGCTCATGTCAGCAAGCCCGACGAAGCTCACCACCCAGCTGGCGGTGTGCTCATCCGCGCTGCTGCTGACGATGGGCGTGACCGGGGTGGCGCACGCCGAACCGGCGGCGCCGTTACCGATTGACGGGTCGCAGGCCCCCGGTCTGCCCGCCGTGCAGAGCCTGGGGCCGGTGATCCAGCAGGCGGCTTCTGATCCCACCAATGCGGCATCGATGTTGATGGCGGCCGCCGCCGTGTTCGCCGGGGACATGGCGGCGCCGCAGCCGTCGCGCGATGTGGCCTCAGCGGTCAATCAGTTCGTCGCTCAGCCCGTCGCGCACGTCCCGGCGACCGGCGCCGTACCGGGTACCGAGGCGCACCTACCCGCCGGCGTCAACCCCGCCCACGTCGTCGGCCCAGCCCCCGAGGCCGTGCCGCACGCGCTGCCCGAGGCACACGCGCCGGCCGCGGTCCCGACGCCGCCGGGACCCGCGTCCCCCGTTGCCCCGGTTCCCGCACCCGAGGTGGCCACGCCGGTCGCTGCGCCGGTGGAGCCCGCGGCCGCACCCGCCGCCCCCGCCGCCCCTGGTGCTCCGGCGGCTGCACCCGGGCTCGGCCCGAACGCACCGGTGACGCAGGACTTCCTCTATCCGTCCATCAGCAACGGCTGCCTTGCCGACGGCGGCAATGTGCTCGCAACCGCGATCTCGGTGGCCGGCCCGGCGACAATCCCGCTGCCCGGACCCGGCCCCGGCCAGACTGCGTACGTGTTCACCGCGATCGGCACGCCCGGCCCGGCGGCCGAGCAGAAGCTGCCGCTCAATGCGACATGGGTGAACCTGACCACCGGCAAGTCCGGCAGTGTCACCCTCAAGCCGCGCCCGGACATGAACCCCAACGGTCCGACGACGCTGACCGCCATCGCCGACACCGGTTCGGGCAGCATCATGTCGACGATCTTCGGTCAGGTCACCACGACCGAGAAGCAGTGCCAGTTCATGCCGACGATCGGCTCCACCGTCGTCCCCTGACCCCGCTGCGCCGCGCAGGGGCGTGGATCAGTAGGCCATGAACAGGATCGCCTCGCGGTCGTAGTCGCGACCCGGATGCACCTCGGACAGGTGCTTCTGGGCCTGCTCCACGAGGTCGTCCTCGTCCTTACCGGTGATCGCTTCGCCGCAGGGGCAGTTGAGATGAGTCTTCATGGGTTCACTTTGACACAGCCGCCGGCGGGCGATGAGACAAGATCGTCAACATGGACCTCTACGACGTCATGCGCACCACCGGAGCGGTCCGGCAGTTCACCGCGGACCCGCTGCCCGACGACGTGCTGCACCGGATCCTGGACAACGCGAGGTTCGCCCCGAGCGGCGGCAACCGGCAGGGCGTGCATGTGATCGCGGTCCGGGACCGGAACACGCGGGAAGCGCTCGCGGCGCGGAGCGCGACTGGCGCACGACGTTACGTCGCCCAGAAGCGCAACGGCGAAGGGCCGTGGAACCCATTGCGCCCCATGGAGATCAGTGAAGAGCAGGTCGCGGCCACCGAGGTGCCGGCCGACATGACGGCCCCGCTGCGCAGCGCGGCGGTGGTACTGGTGGTGTGCGTCGATCTCGGCGTGGTCGCGGCGATCGACCAGAACCTCGACCGGATTGGTCTGGTCGCCGGGGCGTCGGTGTATCCGTTCGTGTGGAACGTGTTGCTCGCCGCCCGCAACGAAGGCTACGGCGGCGTCCTGACGACCATGGCGGTCGCCGAGGAACCGGAGGTGAAGGCGCTGCTGGGCATTCCTGACGACTATGCCGTCGCCGCGGTGCTGCCGTTGGGCAAACCTCAGCGTCAGGTCAGCAAGCTGACGCGCAGGCCCGTCGCGGAGTTCGCAACCCGCGAGAGGTTCGACGGCGAGTCTCTGTGACGGCGCCCGCGCGAGGTGAGACCTTGGAACGGTGACGGTCACGCTGGGTTATGCCACGGCCGCGAACGGGGACCTCGACGAGCAACTCGCCGAGCTCGCTGCGGCCGGCGTGGATCCGCGCCGGATCTTCACCGACAAGACCGCAGGCTCGGTGGAGAAGATGCGGGCCGGACTGGTGGCGCTGCTCTCCTACGCGCGCTCCGGCGACGTCGTCGTCGTGGTGACGATCGAACGGCTGGGACGGTCCGCGGCGGAGGTGGCGCAGACGGTGGCCGACCTGACTCGCCGCGGGATCACGCTGCGCTGCCTGCGCAACGGGCTCGACACCGCCACCTCGACCGGACGCGTGGTCGCCGGGATCCTGTCCGACCTGGCCGCTCTGGACGTCCCTGGTTCCGCCGAAGCCGCACACAGGTCGTGATTCGGCCGCGGTGTGAGAGCGCCCCGCCGAGCAGGAGAAACTAGGCCTTCGCCGCCTTCGCTTCCTTGTTCTTGGCCTTGGCTTCCTTCTTGTACGCACGGACCTTCTGCAGCGAGCCGGGGTCCGTCACGTCCGCCACCGACATGTGCGTGCCCGCCTTGCCGTAGTCGCCGGCCGCGGTCCGCCAGCCTTTCGGGGTGACGCCGTACTGCTTGCCCAGTAGCGCCAGGAAGATCTTGGCTTTCTGCTCGCCGAAGCCGGGCAACGCTTTGAGCCGGCGGAGCACGTCGGCCCCGTCGGCTCCGTCGGACCACAAGGCCGTCACGTCGCCGCCGTACTCATCGACGATCACCTGCGCCAGGGCCTGCACCCGCTTGGCCATCGAACCCGGAAACCGATGCACCGCAGGCGTTTGCGCGCACAGCTCGGCGAACTTGTCGGGATCGTGGTCGGCGATCGACTGCGCGTCGAATCCGCCCATCCGGTCGGCGATCTTCTTCGGACCGCCGAACGCGACCTCCATCGGGATCTGCTGGTCGAGGAGCATTCCAACCAGCAACGCGAACGGATTGTCTTCCAGCAGAGCATCGGCCGCCGGCTCCTGAACCAACTGCAGTTTCGCCACGCGGCCAGTCTAGGACGACGCGACTCTCGGCTTCCCCGAAGCCGGTGCTGCGAACCGTCGGTGGCTGATAAAGCCCACCGCGAAATCGGAATGCCTCTGGATATCGAAGCCGTACGTCGACGCATCTCTGATGCGGATCGTCCCGACTGGACGTACACGTTGCGCAAACTCGGCAACAGCCGTTTCGGGATCTGGACCGGGTCGATTGTGCGAACGTGTAGGCGATAACGGCGGCAGAGTGTCGTCTGCCAGGAGGATGGGACCAGTGTGAGCTGATTTTGCCAGGGTGATGGGACCACCTGGATTGCCAGTTATGGGACCACCGGCGCGTCGCGTCGGTGGTCCCTTCATCTGTTCGTTTGA
>NZ_JBQQCF010000097.1:0-6408 GCF_052245755.1 Mycobacterium sp. 4D054 | reverse complement strand
CGCGTCTAGTTGACTGAACTTCGGCGAGCCTTCCGATGGAGTGGCTGCGGCGGGCGGAGGATCCGGCTATGGGCGAGGTGGGTCGGGTGGAGTCTGCGCCGAGCGAGTTGCCGTGGCGGGTGATCTTCCCCGACACCGAGCACACCGGGGCGACGTCATACCTTCGCGAACTGGCGGCGTCTGATTGCAGTCCACTCACAGTTCGAAGTTACGCGTTCGACCTTCTGCGGTGGTTCCGATTCCTGCATGACCGCCTGATCAGTTGGGAGCGAGCAGAGCGCGTAGACGTCCGCGCGTTCGTCGAGCACTTGCGGGCGGCGCCCAATCCGCAACGTCTTCGCCGACGACCGGATGGGCCGCCACCGGGGTCAGTGAACGCAGTGACCGGCAAGGCGGAGTTGTCCGGCAAGTACGCCCCGCGCACCATCAACCATCAGCTGTCAGTCTTGTTCGGTTTTTATGAACACGCATGTGCTGCCGATCTGGGTCCGCTGGTGAATCCCGTTCCTGCACAACGCGCTAGGCAAGGTGGACGACCTCACGCGCACCACAACCCGATGGAAGACTTCGCTATCTTTCGGCGCGCCAACTACCGGCAGAAGACCCCACGGCCGGTGTGGCGAGCGATCCCCGATGACGCTGCCGCAGCGCTGTTCAACGCGCTGCGCAGCCACCGCGATCGAGCGCTTGTGAGCTTTTATTTGTCCTCGGGCGTGCGGGCATCGGAGTTGTTGGGCTTGCGTCACGGCGATCTGGATGCTGGCCGCTACACCATCACGGTCACCAGCAAGGGCAGCCGCATGCGGGAAACCGTTCCGGCCTCAGTGGATTCATTCGTGTGGCTGGCGCTGTATTTGGCTGAATACCCGCGGATCGAGCCGGGTGGTCCGGTGTGGTGGACCCGACGCTCTCAGCCGGCGCCGCTGAACTATCACGCAATGCGCGCGGTGCTGCGCCGCGCCAACGCTAGCTTGGGTGCGAACTGGTCGTTGCACGACTTCCGCCACACTGCCGCCGCGCGGATGCTCGCTGACCCTGCGTTCACGCTGGTCGATGTGCAGACCGTCCTGCGGCATGCCAGCGTGACGACCACTCAGATCTACACCCAGCCTCGCCTGGAAGATCTGATCGGCAAGGTCCTTGAGCATTACGCCCGACCGAAGATCGAAGCATCGACGATCGAACCTGCCTACGACGCCGCGGCGGTCCGAGAACTGTTAGGGCTGTCGAATTGAGCGCTGAGGACACCCGGTCACCGCAACGCCGGCAGGCCGCCGCGACGCGGCGGGCGATGAGCCCACAGGTCCAGCTGCTGTCACGGCCTGATTCACCGCATCTGCAAGCGATCCCAGCCGACAGCCGGTTCGGCCCCGCCGGCCTGGCTCGGCCCCTGTGGGGCTACGACGCCAACCACGCGCCCCCACCGCTGCCAGAGGACGCCCGCGGTGCTGCAATGCAGTCACTGACCATCACAGAGTTGTGCGATGTCGTGGCCGAGCACCACCGGACGCTGCCACCCCAGCAACTTCAGCCGATGATTCGGGGTACGCGGGCCTTGCTGGGCATCCTGGCCCAGTATCCGGGACACACGTGGGAGGAGCGGTGGCTGGCCAGCGGTTACGACGCCGCTCCGCGCACCTGGTTCGAGCATGATGCATTGCCGCACTACGACCACTGGTCACCCACGCTCAAGGCCCTCAATGCATTACTGCGGGTACGCGCACTTCGGCCGTCCTACAGTTGGCTGCTGGATTCCAAGCAGCGGGTGACCCTCGGCAGGTTCCTCAACAGCAACGGCGGGCCGGACTTGGAACGGTTGCGTGCGCTGCCCGCCTACCGGGACGCGGTGCCTAAATACCAGGCCGACGCCGAAAAGGCGTTGGCGCGGGTGATGATTCGCACCGGGAAGAAGATCGGGCAACTGTGCGGCGACGATCTGCTGTTCTACGCCGACGTGGTGCGCACCTCGGGACGACAGCGCCGCGAACACCTCATCTGGGAGCTGCTGGTCGCCCTGGGCCCTTTGGCCGAGGAGGCACCGACGCTGCGGGCGACGTGGTCGGCGCGAGGCAACACACGCCAACACAGCGCCGCGACGCTGGTCGATCGATACGGCATCCCCTCTTCGGGGGTGCGCGACCTCCTCGTGGGCTACCTCGAGGAGCTACAGCCCAACATGGACTACAGCTCGCTGGAGGGACTTGCCTATCGCCTGGCCCGATTGTTCTGGTGGGAGATCCTGCAGATCAACCCGGACCAAAAGGACCTGGCGATCTCGGCCGAGGTGGTGACGGCGTGGCGGGAACGGTTGGCGATGACCCTCGACGGCCGCCCTCGCCGCGAAGTGCACTCGATCCTGTTCGCTATCCGCGGGATGTATCGCGATCTGGCCGAATGGTCGCACGACGACCCGGTCCGCTGGGGTGTTTGGGTCGCGCCGTGCCCGGTACCGCGGGCGCTCAGTCGCGCGGCGGCCAAGCAGAAACGCCGCCAGAAGGCCTCCATGCAGGATCGCACCCGCATGCTAACCCCACTGCTGCCTGCACTCCTGGCTGCGGCTACAGCGCATAAGGACCGCACCGCAACGCTTCTGCAGCGTGCCCTGGCTTGCACGCACGACCAGGAGTTCGTCGTCGACGGCTCCACGTTTCTGCGGCACTGTCCACCGCTGCGACGCGACGGCGACGCCCGGGCGCGGATCTGGGTGCACCTCGCTCCCGGACAGCAACGCCCGACCTGGATCCGGGGCCGCGCCCAGCGCATCGACGTAACCGCCCTGGAAGAGGAGGGATTCTGGGGGTGGGCGGTCGTGGAGACGTTGCGTCACACCGGCATTCGCATCGAAGAACTGCTCGAACTGACTCAGCTGTCGCTGCGGCACTACACCGCCTCCACCACCGCCACTCTGGTGCCGTTGCTCCACATCGTTCCGTCTAAGACCGACTGCGAGCGGCTGATCCCAATGACTCCGGAACTGGTCTCGGTGCTGCTTGAGGTGCTGCGCCGCGCCAAGGCCGGCAAGGATCATGTGCCGCTGTCGATTGCATATGACACCAATGACAAGGTGCACAGCGAACCGTTCCCGCACCTCTTCGCGCGCCCCCTGGGCACCCGTCACGAAGTGCTGGGTCGGCACTACGTGCGCCAAATTCTGATCCACCTCGCCACCACCGCTGGACTCACCGATGCCGGTCAACCGGTGCACTTCACCCCGCACGACTTCCGCCGGTTATTCGCCACCGACGCGGTCAACAACGGCCTGCCGCTGCACATCGCAGCTGCTCTGCTCGGCCATCTCAACCTCGACACCACCCGCGGCTACACCGCGGTTTTTCCCGAGCACATCGTCACCGCCCACCAGGCGTTCATCGAGCGGCGCCGCCAACTGCGACCTTTCGAGGAGGCCAAGGTCGCCGACGACGACGAGTGGGCCGATTTCGAAGAGCACTTCCTGCTGCGGCGCGTAGCCCTCGGCGAGTGCCACCGCCCGTACGGCACACCCTGCGTGCACGAGCACGCTTGCACGCGATGCCGGTTCCTGCGCGTCGACCCCGCCCAGCTGGGCCGCATCAACGAGATGACCGAGAACGCCGAACAGCGTCTCGTCGAAGCCAAGGACCGCGCATGGCTGGGCGAGGTTGCCGCCCTCGAAGAGAGCATCAAGCATCTGCGCACCCGACAATCCCAGGCGCAGCAACTACTTTCAAGCGGCAGCAACCCGTTCGCCGAGCAGAAGCGACAATGAGACTATGAAGCTCCCCGTCATGCCGCCGGTCTCGCCGATGTTGGCCAAGTCGGTCCCGACAATCCCTCCCGATGCCTCCTATGAACCGAAGTGGGATGGCTTCCGGTCAATCTGCTTCCGCGACGGCGACGAGGTTGAGCTGGGCAGCCGTAACGAGCGGCCTTTGACCCGGTACTTCCCCGAACTGGTCACAGCGATCAAAACCGAACTACCGCAACGCTGCGTCATTGATGGCGAGATCATCATCGCCACAGACCACAGCCTGGACTTCGAGGCGCTGCAACAACGCATCCACCCGGCCGATTCGCGAGTGCGGATGCTCGCCCAACAGACCCCCGCGTCCTTCGTAGCGTTCGATCTACTCGCCCTAGGCGATGAGGACTACACCATGAGACCGTTCACCGAGCGACGCGCAGCACTCGTCGCGACGTTGGCCGACTCCGGGCCCTCGGTTCACGTCACACCAGCGACCACCGATCCCACGACCGCCCGACGGTGGTTCGAGGAGTTCGAGGGGGCCGGCCTCGACGGGGTGGTCGCTAAACCGTTGACGGTGACCTACCAGCCCGACAAGCGGGTCATGTTCAAGATCAAGCACCAGCGGACCGCCGACTGCGTCGTCGCCGGCTACCGGGTTCACAAGTCCAGCGACGAAGCGATCGGCTCGCTGCTGCTTGGGCTTTATACCGACGACGGCATCCTTGCCTCGGTTGGCGTCATCGGCGCGTTCCCGATGGCCAAGCGGCAGCACCTGTTCGCCGAGTTGCAGCCTCTCGTCACTAGCTTCGAAGACCACCCTTGGAACTGGGCAGCCCACGAGGCCGGTGACCGCACACCCCGCAAGAATGAAGGGTCCCGATGGAACGCCGGCAAAGACCTCTCCTTCGTGCCATTACGGCCGGAGCGAGTGGTCGAGGTCCGTTACGACCACATGGAAGGCCAACGATTCCGACATACCGCACAGTTCAACCGGTGGCGCCTAGACCGCGACCCCCGCTCTTGCACCTATGCTCAGCTCGAGCAACCGCTGTCTTTAAGTCTCAACGAGATCGTCCCGGGCCTGCACAGATCAGCAAATTGATATGCCCTGCAACGTGATTCAACGGTGAGTCTAGCGGATTCAAACCCTGAAGTGCACGACCCTCACGCGTGCGCCTTGCCCGTATCAACGCCGGTTCTGATCCAGCAGTGCGCCTATCCGCCCGACGACTCGGACTGCTTTGGGAGACCCTCCGCGATATCTCTCTGAATCCGACGGACTGCCTGACTTGAGTCTGCGGCGTGCAGTCCCTCTCGAAGGGTTCTCGCGAGTGGCTGCGGCTCTCCGGCACGCGCGACCCAGGCAACGTCCAGGTAGTTCTGAAAGCTGTGCTCGATGGAATCTATTTTTTCACTCGTTAGAGCGACTCCCCCGCTGGCCGACTCCAGCCAGTCCGCTTGTTGCTGCAACTCGCGCTCTACCGCTCGCGTAGCGCGCTCTAACTCACTGGTTGATGGCGCAAACCGCGTCAGGTGAAAAATCGTTCGATGCAGGAAATGTAAACGTCCGACCAAGGACAACTGGGCGATTCTCTTGCTACGAGGTATCGCACTAGACGCGATAGTGTTGACGGTCATCAAGTCGCCGTAATGCGTCGAGTGCCCGTCGCCCTTCAAATCGGGCAGCGGCATAGCCTTGTAGTGCCTTTCCCAAAAAGACGAGTCCAAGATTTTTTTCGCACTCTGTTCTCGCACAGAGACTACCGTGACGAATTCACGAATGCCCCTGGCATCGCGCATTGTGCACGGGTGCATGAACAGCATCACAGCGCCAGAGTGATTCACGATGCCAGGGACGTCAACTTCATCAAATACGTCACCCTGGTTGTATGGCAACCAGTTAGGAACTTCTTCGAAGCCAGAGCGATAATCGTATAACGAGTCAACCGCTGGCAACGGTTCGAGCGATTCAGCCATCGCTTCAGGCACGCCTCACAATACCGCTTGAACCGTCATCGAACTGGCGCGTCTCGTAGTTGGACCGATGAGTCTGCCGCCAACCCTTTTCCACTTCATCAAACATCGTCTCTGCGCTTATATTTCCGCACGCATAGTCCAGAATAAACGGCGCGGACTCGCTAGTATAAATTTCCTTGGGAGTAAGTGTAAATTCCTTGAGCGGCGGCAACAGCAACCAGTTCGCAGGAGACTCAATGGCTCCCACAGTCACAAGGGAATGCACGAACGCGGCAAGTTCCGACAGTCTCCGATGATTCGTAGGTGTTGCATTTCCATTTGTGCGCCACTTTCTCAAAGCGGGCACGCTCACGCCTAGCATCTGCGCTATATCAACCCAAGCGAATCCGTAGTCTGTAGCAAGAACGTCGAGTAGGTCTTTGCTCGACCTCTTCGCCATTTCGCGCGCAGTCTTAGTGATGAGATCCGCGTAGTAACCGCGATGCTCTTCCTCGAGCTTCACGCCAAGTCGATCATGGTCTTGGCGCTGTCGCCGCCACTCCCAGTCGCTGTTCCATGACTCGTCTAGAGCTGCATAATTGGTACGTTGATCGTAAAAGTCAGGATCGGCTCCAGACCTAACGGCAAACGATGACGTGACCATTCCGTACGAGCCCGAAGTACCCATTCTAATTTCCCCCCCGAAACATTCTGCGTGCCGCATCGGT
>NZ_JBQQCF010000096.1:0-6487 GCF_052245755.1 Mycobacterium sp. 4D054 | reverse complement strand
CGATCAAACGAACAGATGAAGGGACCACCGACGCGACGCGCCGGTGGTCCCATAACTGGCAATCCAGGTGGTCCCATCACCCTGGCAAAATCAGCTCACACTGGTCCCATCCTCCTGGCAGACGACAAATTTGCGCGCGATGTCAGGCCACCCCCGACTCGGCCAGTGTTGATCGGCCGGTACAAGGCCACTACATATACAGCTAGGTCGCCAAAGTTCTAACCGGACCTACAGCTTCGCTTGTGTCAGGTTTCAAACAAAAGATGAGAAAAATGGGCGCCATATGGCCGGCGTCGACATCCGCTACGGCGATCCAGCAAGCAATAAACAGCCACAAAGCGATTCCGGCAGAATTATTGGCTTTCACGGATTCGGAAAAAAGGCGAAATAGAAGGACAAGAAGCAGCGCTAAACATATAATTCCTGCGCGAAACAACAACCCTATATACGTCGAATGACTGGCCACAGGAGCAACTAGGTCGGATTCACGCGGCTTTAGGCCGAAGCCAAGGAAAAAGACTCCGGTATCCCACACGTACTGCAATGTGCGTTCGTAGATCGCTAACCTAGATTCCGCCGATCCCGCGCGTTGATCATTCACTTCAGCGAGTAGCTCGACGATGGTCGAACGTCCACTGACTAGTGTCACGATAATCAACGGCAGCACCATCGTTAATACAGCTGCAAAAGTCCTCCGACTGCGCCTTCGGATTTTGAAAAGTTGACCCGCAAGAAGCGCGACGGCCAATAACATCCAGGTACTTCGGCTCAACGAATAGTACACCGATACACTTGCGAGTAAGATAGCGAGGATTAAAAGTGCCCGGTGCCTCCGCCGAGAGAACTCAGCAATCGCTATAATAATAGCCAATGCCGCAAACGCACCAGCCCAGGTCCCGTTCGCCATCATACCGGCTGAACGGTGCGTAGCAGAGCCTAACCATCCCGCATAGACCAGACTATTCTCTGCAAACGCCCCAAGCCCACTAGGCATAAATTCGGAATAATCGCGAAGTAGTGGTACCGGCAGCTTGGCTGGGTATATAGCGACCGACACAAATGTCAGAGCACCCTGTATCGCTGCCACCGTGACTAATGCGTAACTGAGCTTTGGTCGGACTGCCGTGAGCCTTGCTGCAGAAAGGCCTGCAGCTAATGTGATCCACACAGCAATGTTTCCGAGAACGGAAAGGCCTCGCACTACGTCGAATCCGAAGTACCAGAATCCAATTGGGACCGATCCCGCCGCAAGAATAGCGATTGCAATTGCTATTCTGCTTTCGGTGCATTGGCGGGCTCGCAATAGGTACAGGACTCCAACCGAAGCAGTTATCAGAAAGAACGTACCGCCGAGGCCCGCAATCCAAAGTATCGGATAAAAATAGACAAGCTTGACGAGGTGATCAATGAACCGCGCAGCGCTACTAACCTGGATCTCGGCAATTTGTCGATGGACGCGAATCACCGTCGCGGAACGTTCGTCAGCTCTCACGTCAGAGCTTCTCGGCCCAAGTGCATCATAAGGTCGGCCTCGCCTTCCCGACAGACGCCGAACAAATAGTCGCGACCAGAATCGTCGGCCGATCTCCGCGCGGGCGAGACCACTTGGCGCCAGCGGCATATGCCGGATGCCACGGGACCGTCGAATGCGCCCGACGACATCAACATGTCAGTCGGAAACTCCGCGCCGGCTTTTGCTGCTATGACTCACGGTTTTGGATTTGCGGTTAGAAGCCGGTTCGGCAGACGCGCCGTAGTACGAGTATTCGTAGCTGTACGAACCACTCCCTCGGCTGGGAACCATGGTCATCACGGCGCCAAGCGTGTGCGCGCCCACGCTGCCCAGATTTGCTATTGCGTGCGCTAGCTGGTCACGACGAGTACTGCCGTGTCGCACCACCACCAGTACTCCATCTGCTCCGGCCGCAAGAATCGCCGCATCTGTGACTGCTAGAAGTGGCGCAGAATCGACGACTACGTAGTCAAACTGCGCCTTCAACTCACTAAGCAAGGTCCTTGCGGATTGTGAACCAAGCAGTTCGCTAGGGTTCGGCGGCACAGCACCCGAGGTGAGCACGGTTAATCCCGGATACCGCGTCTTCTGCAGCGCCTCAGACAGGGTGGCTCGACCACTGAGAACGGTACTGAAGCCGACTGTGCCTACGAGGTCCAAATACTTCGCAACGGTGGGCCTGCGCATATCACCGTCAACCAGGACGACATTGTGTTCGGCTTCAGCCAGAGCAAGCGCAATATTTACTGACGTCGTGGATTTTCCCTCGGAAGGAACGGAACTCGTCAACAGAATCACACGCGGCGGGCGATCAACCGAAAGGAACTGTAGATTTGTCCGAAGCTTCCGAAAAGCCTCTGCAATTGCAGAATTGTCATTTTCGAACGAAATTGCGGTTTGCCTTCTGCGTTCCCGGTCGAGAGGTACGCTGCCGACCATACTGACTCCGGCAACTTCTTCGAGCGTCTTGCTGGTCTTCACGGTGTTGTCGAGAATTTCTCTCAGTAGCGCCAGTCCGATACCGAACACCAGACCGGCCAACAAACCGATCAGGATGTTCCTGGGAATGCTCGGTACCACTGGCGCATCCGGAATTGAGGCACGCTGTTCAACAACGACCCGAGCATCGGGCACTGCTCCATTTTCTGGTGTTTCGAGCTCCCTAACCATGGAGACGAACTCGTCCGATAATGTATTTGCAATATCGCGTGCTTGAACCGGCGACTCATCGAGCACTTCAACAACTATAAGTACGGTGTCGACTTTCGCACTTGCTTTTATATTATGCTGCAATGCCGACGCACTCTTAGATAGCTTGAGTTTATCTATCGTGCGCTGAGCGAGCGTCTGACCCATCAACAACTGCGTATAGGAAGCCACGCGCTCCTGGGAAAGACGGTTCCCTTGGTACATTTCGGCCACCGAAGACCCTGCCGAAGATGAGACATAAAGTCTCGTCGATGCCTGATAGAGCGGTGTCGTTAATAGGCTCACTAATACTGCACCAAGGAGCCCGACAATCACTGATAAGACTACTGTGACCCACCGGGTTCGGAGTATCCGGACAGCATCTTGCAAACTCATTGACACATCCTCTCAATCAAGCCGCGTACGACACTCGCATGCGAACCAAAGTTCGACGGAGATGTGCCAACCAACGTCGCTCTACATGGCTTATTTCGTACACTCAGGCACCGTTACCACGGGAGAGGGGTCGTCTACCAGAGGTTGCACCGGCACCCGAGCTGCGCCCGATGCCGTCGGTTCAGACAGTCGGAAGACGAGCTCTCCAGATTGGCCCGGGGGGATCAGAACTTGAACTTCGAATGACGGATGGCCGCGTTCCGCACTCTGGGTAAACGGCACACGTTCACCATTGGCGAGCACACTGGCCACTGACGCATTGGTCGTGGCAAGAAGTCGCACCGATGAAACCATCGTGCCTTTCGGCACCTCAAACGGGACGTTACTAATAAGACCCTCTGTGCCGGCAACGTATTCGGGGAGCGGTGCATCGGCGGGCGCCGTGTTCTTCATCCGGACCGTGACAGTCGACATTCTCGTCTGTCCGTCACACCCGTCGGCGACGTATTCGAGACTGCGCTCGAGGTAGTAGTCCATCTTGTTGCCGCCGAGGTTGTTGATGACAACGTTGGCGTAGGGCGCAGGGTCATCCGGAACAATATGTGCCAGTGGGGTTTCTTCGAGTAGCGACTGCTCTGCGGGCGAGGCGCTCCAGACCGCTATTCGGCGTTCACTTACCGCCTTGCCCAACGCGTCTAGCAACTTGCGTGGAGATTCAACGGGTCCGGTGACTTTCTGGACCACGAGGTTCGCAATGTCTTGGAGATAGTTCTTTCGCGCAACCTGGTCCGCGGGAAAACGAACGTAGGCAGTAGACTCCGTCAATTCGACAACGTTGTCTTTCGTGATGACCTCACCGTCCGGCATTTTCACCGCCCCAACAGCGCTGAGAATATAGCTAAGCGCGATCGGATCAATCGCGATGACGCCGTCAACGTTCATCCCGGTCTTCTGCGCCCACATCGACTTCCAGATCTGGGCAGCATTTGGGAAGTGCGGACTCAAGTTGCTGTTCCGGTAATCCGTGTTTGGATTGGTGAACCCGTACTGCTGGTTGAATTCTGGGCCCAGGTCCACCGTGGCGACGGCGTCGGTTAGCTCCGTGTTCTTTCCGAGGTCATCGACTGTGGGCTTGCCATTGTCGAACCGCAGGACTCCGAAACCGCCTAAGAGCCCGCCGGTTCCTCGCGCTTCGGCGTTGGTCTGGAAGCCCATGAAGTAATTGCGCGGACCGTCTGCCCCCATCATTGACGGCACGAGACGAGCAGCCAACGCGGTGTTCTCCAGCAGGCCAGCGAGCTCGGACGTCTGCTCCTGCAACTGAGAACGGGCATCGCGAAGCAGCGACAGATAGCCCGGATCCGAGATGCCGGCCGCCTCGGAGTCGAGCCGAGCGGCGTCCTCTGAAAGCTTGGCCAACTGAGGTTCTTCGGCACGCAACGATTGCACATCGACTCGACCGTTGGCATACAACTTGTCTGGCGAAATCGAAACCCCTACGTCGGTCGATGGCTTCAGCACGTCAGCAGCGAGACCGAGAACCACGTCCGAGATCTGCTGACCCGACTCGAACGGGCTACCCAGCCAGGGAATCACGGACATGACATTCCACGGAACGGAATGCGTGGCGTCTCTCGCACTCTGTGCGTGCGCTTGCGCATCGTCGGCGAACCGGGACGCTTCGGCGGTATTGCCCTGCAGCAATGCATCTTTGGCCTGCTGAGCACTCGAACGTGCCTGTTCCAGACTGTCTTTGGCATCGAAAGAGCGCACGCCCAACCAGGCGCCAAAGGCAATAACGACGATAAGCAGTGCCAGAGCGGTCCATACCGCACCGTGGCGATCCCGCAGCCAGTGCGGCCGGCGCTCGTCTTCGTCAGTTGACAGGTCGTCATCGCCGTCCGGCCCATCGCCGGACGGACGGCGGGAGAACTTATTCACTCAGAAGGATTCCCGTGGTCGGTGGACTCTCGTCACTTGGCCTGAACATGCAGAATGGGACTGCCATCACTGGCAGTCCCATCTGACTAACCGCATGTACGAGGATCAGCAGCCCCGGCTAATCGAACCCTTGACCGAGAAGTAGGGCCCGATGGAGACGGTGATGCCGAAGATGCAGGCATCGAAGTTGAGCTGACCCAGCCAGCCGAACCACCGCTTGACGAAGCCCGGAATCAACGCCGCGGTGTTGAACTCGAGGATCGTGGTTTTCGGCGGGGCGTCCGGCCGCGCAGGACCGAACCAGACCCAACCACCCTGCTGGGCAATCGAAGCGGCACCCAGCGCAGGCGCGGCCGCGATGTTGGCCAGCTCCGTCATCGCCGGCGCCGTGGGCGCGGGCAGCGCAATGTCCGCGTTCGCGGCGACAGCCGGCGTCAGAGCAGCTGCCGCGGCCACCGCCGTGGCCGCCGTGGCCACCTGGAACTTGGTGCTTACGTTAGACAATTTCGCGGCCACAGTAGCCATGTCCCCCTCATTTCACTCCGGTTGAGTTAGCTGAGAATATGTCAGACTCCGGAACCCCTGTCAACCGGAACGCGCTTTCTTTCAGGAACCTGTGTTGCGACGCTGAAAACAGCCGATTACCAGGGCTTCTCGGCGCTTGGTTATCCCGCTCGGGCCCGGTGTCTTCGGCGGCTTTTCCGGCTCAAATTCGGGCTCCCCCGGGAGAGCCGTAGCATGTTTGCTGGTGATGCGCTTTTTTGGCTTTTTCTCAGGATCGGGCATTCGCGGGTGAAATTCCGACGGTGGCTAGAAGTGCACGATGGTCACTACCCGGCAGCGAGACACTGCGGAGGGAGTTCACGTTTGCGTGCCGCGTCAGCACGTGGTCAATCGTGATCAACGGCGGGATCGCGCCCTTCGAGGGGAAGGTGGGCGCGTAGCCGGCGCCTGACTGAACGACACCGTCCCGGTATCCGTTGGCGAGGAGGTCGCGGAACTGTCGCATGTCCGGCGTGCTGTTGAAATCCCCTGATGCGATTACCGCTCCGGACTCGACTGCGTCGGCCAGACCTTTCAGCCGCGACTTGGTGGCGACGATGCCGTTCCGCCAGCTGCCGAACGACGCCATCGGCGAGGTGACGTGGATACTGGCCACGGCGACGTCGGATCGCACACCTGGAATCTGCGCCCGTGCCGCGACAATGCTGGAGTTCCAGAATCGTGTGGGCGACAGCGGGATCAACGGGTGCCGACTCCAGATCCCGTTCCCGCTCGCATTCGGAGCAGGAAACAGAAGAGAATAGGGAAACTCCTCGTTGATGTCCGTTCTCATCTGACCTGATGTATGGACGGCGTCCTGAACTGCGGTGTATCAGTTCGGGTGAGAATCCGACGGGTCAGCTTTCTCATTTCATCTGATACAAGAGGTTCGCTGGTCGTTAGCGT
>NZ_JBQQCF010000095.1:0-6591 GCF_052245755.1 Mycobacterium sp. 4D054 | reverse complement strand
ATTACAACGCCAATCGGCCCCACTCCGCCCATGGCGACCGCACCCCAGCCGAGTTTGCCCTACAGTGGGCCGCGACCCATCAACCGAAAGTCGCATAACGACTGGACCACCAAACGGGTCCCTCTCAATGGCTATCGCCGCATCGGTGCCAAGAGCTGAGCTACTCGTCGCGACGTACACCGTCTTGCCGTCGCGGCTGATGGCCACTGCGCGCGACGACCCGGGCAGCGGCACCTCGGTAACCGCACCGGTGGACAGATTCACCACCGAAAGCGACTTGCCGGTGGGGGAATCGTCCCGCGCGATGTAGGCCCGGTTCCCGTGTACCTCCACAGCGGTGGCGTCATGCAGGTACGCGCCCACGTCGACCGTCCGCTTCAGGGTGCCCGTGCGCGTATCGACGACACCCATCTTCCCGTTGTGCGAGAAGACGTATGCCGTGCGGCCGTCGGAGCTCAGAGTGACATTGGCCAGATAATTGCCCACCGACACCGGGAAGGTCCTCAGAACCTTCCGCGTGCCGGCGTCGATGACGGTCATGGTGCCGCTCATCCCGTTCGGCCGGTTCGCCCGGTAGTTCACCGTCACGATGTAGTTGCCGGCCGCCGCGACGTCGTCGACCTCGTCAGGAACCGAAACCCGGATGACCTTGTCGGTTTGAGTGTCGACGATGTCAATGGCGTTGCCTGTTGCGACGTACACGTATCGGCCGCCGGGACTTGTCGTCGTGCCGCCGGCCGTACCGGTGAGTTGGTAGCTGTCGACGATGGCGACTTTCGGGGCCTCGAACGGTGGCACTGCGGCCGCCATCACGAAGTGATCGGGCGCGGACTGATCCGGCGGGCTCGCCGGCGTTTCCGCGGTGGGTGCCGCCCTGTCGGCTTTGGCGGACGGGTTGGGAGGAAGCGCGGAAGACAGCACGGAGACGGGGACGAGCGCATTGAGCGGGGCGTCGCCTGTGGATGACGCATCGTCGGCTACTGCGGTGCCCACGGCCGCCGTCGTGAACTCGATCGCAGCCGGTGGTGCTTGCAGCGGCTGCGAGGAGAGAGTCGAACGGTGGGCCCCTTCGTCGACGCTGCTGATGTCGGTGCCGGCCATGCCGGTGACCGGATCCAGGTCCGCTTCGTCCCCGTCGTCGTCACTGTCCTGGGTGGCCGAGTTGTCTTCGACGCGAGTAGCTTTCGACTCGACGCCGTTCTCCTCGCTGCCACGCTCGGAGAAGTCGGTGTCGGATTCTGCGTCCGAGTCGGCGGAGTCATCGGTTCGCGCCGGATGCAGTGTCCGCTGCCTGGTGTCGGCAGCCTCGCGCTGAGAGGCGTCCGCAGCCCGTGAGGATGACTGCGAGTCATTCGCCGACGATGCAGAGGCGTTGCTTGCCGACTCCGAGCCGGTATCAGCCTGCGCAACACCGGGGGCCGCGGCCAGTGCCGCACCCACTCCCAGCGTGACAGCACCAGCGCCCAGCCATGTGGATATGTGCTGGCCATTGCGCTTCGCGCGATGACGTCCGCGAGTCTTGCGCCGCCTCGCAGAACCGGAAACCCCCGCCGATGCCCCCACGATTCCCCCTCAGTTCGTTTTGTTAGCTAGCTTCGCACCTTCACGTCCGGTTGCCCGTCGATTCTGCGACGAGTCAGACGTTTGACCGACACCGCGCGGTGGATCCGCCGACCGTCGGGCTCTGGTGGTATCAAGCGGGCTCGTGGCGAGGAACCTCTGACGCCGATCAGGCGGCGATGTCCCGGCGTTGAAGTCCGGCGACACCGGCCAGAGTCATCAACCCGGCGATCGCCACAAATGTTGCGAGAAACCACCAGTCGGGTGCTTGGGCCGGGGTGGCGGCGACGTGGACGAACGGTGAGAGGGTCGACACCCAGGACGGGGCGCCGATGCTGTCGGCGATGACGTTGAGCAGGAATCCGCCGACCACGGGCACCGCACCGACCGCAGTCACCGCACCCGGCGCCCAGCCGACCGCCAACACCGCAGCGCCGAGCGCCAGCCAGGCCACCGGCACGGTGTTCAACGTACCGGCGACGGCGTCGAGTAGGCCCAACCGCGCTCCGGTCAACGTCGCTCCGATGCTCATCGCCACCGCGGCGACCAGATGCAGCGTCACCACGCCGACCGCGGTCACCAGGATCTCGCAGCCGAGGACCGACGTTCGGGAGACTGGTCCGGCCAACACCGGAGTCCAGCGTTGTGCACGCTCGTCGGCCACCCACGCGGCCAACCGGGTCGCCGCATACAGGCCGGTGGGTATCGCGAGCAGACCGAACAACGCCGCGGCGAAGCCGGAGGCGGTGTGCAAGCCGGCGAAACCGGCCGCGGACGCCAACTCGGCGAACCGGGGATTCTGGTCGAAGAAGTCGAGGATCGACGCGATCAGCGCACCCAAGATGAGGAAGTAGAGGCCGATTCCGACCGCCCAGCCGACCACCGGTCGCACGGCCCGGCGACCGGTGAACGCCAAAACCGAACTGAGCAGCCACATTCGCGGCGCCCGACGGCTGCGGGGGCCGATCCATCCGGCGCCGAGGTCACGGCGGTGGGCGGCTGCCACCGCAGCGGCGGTCACCGCCACGGCGTAGGCGGCGAGCGCCACCAACGGCACCGGATCGTTGTCGGCATACGGTGCGACACGCCCCATCAACCCGAAGGGGCTCATCCACGCCGTGAACGCCAGCACGCTGACGCCGTCAGACAGCATGCGTAGCAACAGCGCCGCGACCAGGACCCCGACGGCGGCACCGGCCGCCGTCGGCCGGTTTCCGACGTCCGTTCGCGCGTAAGCTGCATGCACGGTGTGCCGGGAAGTCTGGTCGGCAGCACGCGGAGGCGACTAGCCGGGCGTGTTCATGGGATTGTCGATACAGCTGAGGTATGCACTTGTCAGGCAGCCGGTCTCGAGGGTGCGCGGTGCTTCGCCGGCGTCCCGTGCCCACGGTGTCGACAAATGCCGGCATGAGCGATCGAGGTGTGCGGTGAGCGGACCCAGGCGCTTGATTTGCGCGATCACCCACCCAGGACAACCGCGGGCGGCCGTACCCCCCTCTATGGCCGCCCGCGGCTGAAAACCGACAGGCCGGTCGCCGCAGCCCACGCCGGCCGGCGAAGAGTTCGGCACAATGTCCGGAGATGGTGGGGTCAGCTGATCTTCGGGGGTGGTGCGCGTGATCCGGCGTCGGCACCTGCTGATTCCCGCAGCGACGGCCGCGCTGGTGCTGCTGCTGGTCTTCAACGGCGCCAGCGGCACGTTGCTGTTCGCGCATGCACCACGCGATCCGCTGGCGCGCGCCGACGCGATCGTGGTGCTCGGCGGGGAACACGACGGCCGCGAGGCCTACGGGCTGCGACTGGCCGAGCAGGGCTATGCGCCGACCGTGCTGCTGTCGAACCCGTACCACGCCAAAGACAAGGTGATGCGCAAAGCCTGCGCGCCGCGCACCGACATCCAAGTGATCTGCCGCAAGCCCGCGCCGGCCACCACCCGCGGCGAAGCGCGCATGGCCCGCGACCTCGCCGACGCCTACGGCTGGCACAAGATCGTCGTCGTCAGCTGGCGCTACCACCTGCCGCGCGCCCGACGCATCTTCGACCAGTGCTTCACCACGCCGACGCGCAGCGTGATCATGCGCGACGTGCCCCGCGAGTATCCGTTCTCGGTGGCGCAGTGGCAGTACACCTACCTCTACCAGTACGGCGGATGGGTGAAAGCCGAACTGATCGGCTGTTAACGCAACTTCACGTACAACGTCGTGCCGGCCCGCAGCGCCAGGTACCCGGCCAACGCGAACGTCGCCCCGACCGCGCAGTGCACCGCCAACCGTCGGGTGACCCGCCACGCCGTCGCCGCGATCGCGTCCCCGCCCAGCCACAGCGGCCGCGCCAGGCTCACCATGACCATGCTCGCCGCCGAGCCGAGCACCCCGACACCGACCAGCGCGGTCAACGCCTCGGACCGCTCTTGGACGCCGAACGCCCCCAGCAACGCGCACACCACCGCCGTCACCGCCAGCGGCCTGCGCCGCCCGACCAGCGCCAACGCGGTGCCCGCGGCGCCGCCGAGCGCGACCAGCACCCACGTCACCGCGTCACCGCCCGCGTAGCCAGCAGGCCCAGCAGCAGTCCGCCGAGCGCGGCGGCCGGGGTCAGGGTCAGAAACGCGATCGACAACAGCGCCGGCTGGCTGACCGTCAGCACCGCGTAGGCGCTCAGACTGGCCGCGCCGGCGCACACACCCAGCACGAAACTCGGCACCGGCCCGGTCGCACCGCGGGCCACCACGAAGGTCGCGACGGTGAACGCCACCCCGACCGTGAGCGTCGTCGACACCAGCAGCTGATGCGGTTGCGGCCAAGTGTCCGCGGCGGCATATCTGATCAGCGCGCCGACCGCGCCACCCGGGACCAGGGCCCACGGCAGCGCTTGGGAGCGGTGGTGTTGACCCGGCACAAGTTGAGGCTATGTCTGAATTGTCGTCCCGGCCGCGCCGGACTACGAGGTCTTCGACACCCGGGGCTCGGACGGATCCACCTGACGCTGCATCCAGCGGCGACGGCTGGGCCGCATCGGGGTGACGTTGCCGGCGGTGTCGGGATGCTCGGGGTGGCGCAGCTCGTACTCATCTTCGAGCGCCTCGGCCAGGCCGCCGCCGGTCAGCGTGGACTCCAGCGCCTTCTCCGGGTTGCGGGCGAACTCGTCGGGGAACACGTAGCGGCGGAACGCCCAGAACCGGAACGCCATCTGCAGCAGGTTGCCGATGATGTAGGCCGACACGAAGTCGGCGATGTTCTCCGTCATCAGCGACACCATCGGCGCGCGCAGCATGAACACGTAGCTGGAGATCCACAGCGGGGCCATGCTCAACAGCACGCCCACGCCGCTGACCCCGAAGAACAGCAGCGCCTCGTGATGACGCTCCCGGCCGCCCCGGTCGCGGAAACTCCATTCGCGGTTCAGGATGTAAGAAGCGATCACCGCGACGATGCCGGCGATGATCTTCGCCGTCACCGGCTTGGGCTCCAGGATCGTCAACTTCAGCGTGAAGAAGATCGCCGAATCGATGACGAACGTGGTCGCACCGACGATGGCAAACTTGATCAGCTCGTGGTGCCGTTCGGCGTAGGGACGGATCGGCCCCGGAAGGCGGCGGATCGTCGCATCGGCAAAGGACACAAGGAGCCAGTTTACGTAAGCGGCTGCCCAGATGCCGCATCGCGGCGTAACCGCAGGTCAATGCTGTGGCGCCGGTCATGACAACATATACGCCGTGTCACGAACTTCCGCTTCTCCACCCGTCGTAGCAATGATCGGCGGCGGCCAACTCGCCCGGATGACGGCCCAGGCCGCAATCGCGCTCGGTCAGACGCTGCGTGTGCTGGCGGTCCGCAGCGATGAATCCGCGGCCCAGGTCACCCCCGACGTCGTCCTCGGCTCGCACACCGACCTCGCCGCGCTGCAGCGCGTCGCCGAGGGGGCCACCGCGTTCACGTTCGACCACGAACACGTGCCCCCGGACCTGCTGGAGAAGTTGGTGGCCGACGGGGTGAACGTGCTGCCGCCGCCGTCGGCGCTGGTGCACGCGCAGGACAAGCTGCTGATGCGCCGGCGGCTCTCCGAGCTCGGCGCCCCGGTGCCGCGCTTCTCCGCGGTGTCCTCGGTCGAGGACGCGGTGGCGTTCGCCGACGAGGTGGGCGGGCCCATCGTCATCAAGACCGTGCGCGGCGGATACGACGGGCGCGGGGTGATCATGCCGGCGTCGGTGAGCGAGGTTCGGGAGGTCGTCGCGCAGTATCTGGCCGACGGCGTCCCGGTGATGATCGAGGAGCGGGTGCAGATGCGCCGCGAGCTGGCCGCGTTGGTGGCCCGCTCACCGTTCGGGCAGGGCGCGGCGTGGCCGGTGGTCGAGACCGTGCAGCGCGACGGCATCTGTGTGACCGTGTTGGCCCCGGCGCCCGGACTCTCCG
Organism: Mycobacterium sp. 4D054; assembly: GCF_052245755.1. Classification (NCBI taxonomy): domain Bacteria; kingdom Bacillati; phylum Actinomycetota; class Actinomycetes; order Mycobacteriales; family Mycobacteriaceae; genus Mycobacterium; species Mycobacterium sp. 4D054. The sequence continues at coordinate 619 of NZ_JBQQCF010000095.1, read as the reverse complement.
AGGAATTGGGCTCTGCCGCTTCGGAATTGGCGTTGTCGATAGCGTCGGCGCTCGGGGTCGTCGGGGTGCTGGCCGTCGAGTTGTTCGAGACCGTGTCCGGGGAGCTGATGGTCAACGAGCTCGCGATGCGGCCGCACAACTCCGGACACTGGACCATGGACGGCGCGCGCACCTCGCAGTTCGAGCAGCATCTGCGCGCGGTGCTCGACTACCCGCTGGGCGACACCGCGGCGCTGGCGCCGACTGTGATGGGCAACGTGCTGGGAGCTCCGCAGACACCGGCGATGTCGATGGACGAGCGCGTGCACCACCTGTTCGCGCGGATGCCCGACGCGAAGGTGCATCTCTACGGCAAGGAGGAGCGGCCCGGCCGCAAGATCGGGCACGTCAACATCGTCGGCGGCACCGAGTCGGTGGAGTCCCTGCGAGAGCGTGCCGAGCGGGCGGCACACTGGTTGTCGCACGCAGAGTGGACCGACGGATGGGATCCTCACGCATGAGTTGCCCTGTGTCAAGCCGCCCTGGGTTGATCCTGGTTGATCAGCTTTTGGAGGGCCCTGTGTTGGGTGGGATCGTAGGCGACTTCGTCGTGCCAGCAGTGCCAGAGGATGTAGAGCCA
>NZ_JBQQCF010000094.1:0-7361 GCF_052245755.1 Mycobacterium sp. 4D054 | reverse complement strand
CGGAAGTGCCTTTCTGAACGTGGGCTGATCGAAGTGTGGTAACTCCAATCATCCCAGCTCAAAGGGCACTTTCCTTACATCAACACCCTCCGAACAGGCGATTCATCGGTGGATCGAGGCTAAGGCCTCGCCGGTCGCCGGTGACTCCAGCATGCCCCAGACGCTGTGCCCGGTGGCCACGTAGGCACCGTCGACGCCGGGCACCCGGCCGATCAGCGGCAGCCCGTCCTGGGTGACCGGCCGGTGGCAGGCCTGCCGGACCAGGATGCGGTTCCGGTCGAAGGCCGGTGACAGCCGGGCGCACACCGCCTCGAGCCGGCTGATCGCCACCGGGTCCGGGGTGACCTCGGCGGGGTCGGTCGGCAGCGGAGCCCGCTCGGAGAACGCGGTGACGTAGGTCGTGCCGTCCGCACGGGGGAACACCTCGGGCGTCAGCACACCGCCGGTCTCGTCCTGGTACTCCAGGAAGAGGGCGTCCGGTGGTACCGCCGTGCCCGTGTCGAAGACGAGGCTGTGGCCCCGATCGGGGACGACGGCGGGCAGCGGCAGCCACGCTGCTGCATGGGCCGTCCACGGCCCCATCGCGACGACGACGGCGTCGGCGGGAACGGGGGCGCCGTCGACCTCGGCACCGGTGGCCCGCGAGCCGTCGCGGATGACCCCGGTGACCCGGCCGACCCGCAGCTGGGCGCCCCGGCGGCGCGCCGCGCCCAGGACGGCCTCGGTGAACAGGGCCGGATGGATCACCGCGGTGTCCTCGGGCGTGCCCAGCCGGCCGGCGACGACCACGGCATCGCTGAGCCAGTCCAGGGTGATCGGGGCCGCGGCCCGGCCTGGCCTGCCCCGCCGGGACGTACCCCGCGTACGCGGTCACGCCGTGGAACGCCCAATCGGCGTCGACCTCGTCCCGGAGCCGGACGTGCAGCTCGAAGCTGCGGCGGGTGAGCGCGTCCAGCGGGGTGCCGGCGTTCCAGTCCCGGGCGAGGAACGCCCCTGAGCGGCCGGACGCCGCGCAGGCGACGCCGGTCTGCTCGACGACGGTCACCTCGACCCCGGCGCGGGTCAGGAAGTACGCCGTGCAGGCTCCGATCACGCCGCCGCCGCAGATCACCACCCGCATCGGCTGCCGCTCAGTCCGCGATCCGCCGGGCCACCGCGTCCCGGGCCACCAGGCCGGCGCCGACCACCAGCTCCTCCAGCGCAGCGGTCCAGCTGTCCCAATACGCCCGCTCGGGCCGGTCGGCGATCGCGGCCACGAGGCAGCGGCGGAACGGGGCCCAATCGCCGTCGAAGCTGCGCTCCACCACCCCCGCGGCCAGGCCGAAGACCCGGCCCTGCCAGGGCGCGTCGAAGACCGGCTCGCCGTTGCGGCCCGGCGGGGCCGCCGGCCCGTCCACGTCGAGCCTCACAGGACCGCCACCCCAACCATCGAGTCCCGGGTCACCAGCGCGGCCAGCTCTGCCTCGGACAGGCCCTCGGTGCCGGGGGGCTGCTCCGGCAGCACCAGATACCGGGTCTCGGCGGAGCTGTCCCACACCTGGATCTCCACGGACTCGTGGAGCAGGCAGCCCATCTCGGCGAGCAGGGTCCGCGGCTCGCGCACCATGCGGGCGCGATACGGCGGGTCTTGTACCAGTTCGGCGGCAGCCCGAGCACCGCCCACGGGTAGCACGAGCACAGCGTGCACACGACGACGTGGTGCACCTCGGGGCCGTTCGCCACGACGGTGAGGTGCTCGATCTCGGGCCCCTGGATGCCGAGCTCGTGCACCGCCCGCGTGCCGTTCTCGAGCAGGCGCTCCCGGTAGGCCGGGTCCACCCAGGCCCGCGCGACCACGCGGGCGCCGTGCATTGGGCCGAGCTGGGCCTCGTACGCCTGCTGCATCGCGTCGATGTACTCGGGGCTGACCAGCCCCTGCTCGGCGAGCAGCTCCTCCAGCGCGGCCGCGCGGCGTTCGATCGGCGCCGGTGGCGTGCCGTGGTGGTGGCCGGTGGTCATGGGTGCCTCCCAGGTGGTCGCGGTATGTCGCCGGTTGCTACGGCGGCTCCAGATAGCTGTCCCAGAGGTCGGCGTTCAGCCGGACGCCGGTCTGCCGGTCGCCCCAGACCTCACCGGCGTCGAAGCGGACCGTGTAGACGGTCTCCCGCAGCCGCCGCGTGGCGTGGACCTCCACGTCGGGGAGGCTCACCGCGCCGTGGCGCCGCAGCACCGTGCCGACGTGCCCCCGCAGGTACCCGGGGCAGCGGGTGTGGCCCAGTGGATGCCACTGCCGGACCCGGACGCTGTCACCGGCGGTGAACCGCGCCGCACCGGTTCCCGGGTTCTCGACCCCGTGCACCCGGGGCGGGTGGGCGAGCGGGAAGGGGCCACCCGCCCGCTTCTCCAGCTGCTCGGGGCTGAGCAGCCCCGTCTCCACCGCGGTCGTCGCCGCGGCGGTGAGCCAGTGCTCGTAGTACGGGGAGCCGAGGTAGTGCACCGGGTCCATGCGCTCCACGGCGTACCGGAAAGAGGACAACGTGTAGTTCGGGGCCCGCGCCGCCGCCGCGGAGACCAGCACCATCGCGGCGGCCTCCCAGCGGGCTCGAAAGACCGGCTCGCGGGGGTCGACGAGGACGGCGCCGAAGTCCATTCGGCCGCCCAGGTCGTGGGGACCGTCCACGAATCCCAGTGTGGCACTTCGGGAGGCGGCGGGCCATCGGTGTCCGCGGTCCGGTTGACGGGGGTGTACCGCCCCGCCGAGGTGCACAGGGCTAGAGGCCCGATGGATACGTCTCGGGCAGCTCGCCGGCGATCCACTCACTGGTCAGCTCGAGGGGCTCCAAAGCGCGCGTGTTGTCGATGTGAATCATCGCGTCGAACTGGTCGGCCGGCCGCACGTGGAAGTAGTGGCTCTGCCGTTCTGTCGCGGGTAGGTAGATCACGCCGATCGCACGCCCAAGCCAGATATCATCCAGCGGGTCGGCCGATGGCCGGCCGTCGGTACGCATCTTCACGTAGCACGCGTCCTTTTCGGTGTCGTGGAACAGTTCCTCGACGCTGTTGGGCAAGCCGGGCCGGACAGTCTTGCGTTCGGCGATCCCGCCCCATTCGCTGGCCGCAGTCACCGTTCCGGTGTAGGTGCTGAAACCGATCAGGCGCGTTGTGCCGGGGTAGAGCTCCCGCGCCAATGCGCCGAGTGTGGTTTGGCCGTCCGAGTAGACCTCGGTTGCCCGGGCATCGCCTACGTGAGAATTGTGCGCCCACACCACGATTCGGGATTCCCCAGCATCGTCGTGATCCAGGTGATCAAGCAGGGCGCTCAGGGTGTCGGCCATGTGCTGGTCGCGCAGGTTCCAGGAGCTGACCCGCCCGCTGAACATCGCGCGGTAGTAGGTCTCGGCGTTGCGAACGACGTGCGCGTTACGCTCGGCGTAGAACGCTTCGTCCTCGGCGAGCAACCCGTCGCGCCGCGCGTAGACCACCGAATTCCGCTGAAAGTCGATCAATTGCTCGACGGCCTGCTGCTCGCACGTCTGGCCCGCACCGAACGCCGCAGCGAATCCGTACGCCTTTCCGTCGTCGTCTGCTGACGCATGGTCGAAGCACGAATAGCGTTGGCGGGCACGGGCCGCCGCCTCCGGGTCCACCTTCTCCAGGTAGGTGATCACATCCTGCATCGACCGATGCAGGCTGTAGAGGTCCAAACCGTAGAAACCCGCCTGCCGCTGCGCCTCCACCCGCCCATTGCGGTCACGCAACCAATCGGCGAAGTCGCGAACGACGGTGTTGCGCCACATCCAGGCCGGAAAGCGCTGGAATCCCCGCAGCGCCTCCTCGGCGGCCTCGTCCTCACCGATGCCGCGCACGAAGCGATTCACCCGGTACGCATCGGGCCAGTCCGCTTCCGCGGCCACCCCGAGGAACCCCTTGTGGTCGATCAGCCATTTCGTGATCTGGGCGCGCGCTTGGTAGAACTCGTGCGTGCCATGAGAACTCTCGCCGATAAGTACCACCCGGGCGTCGCCGATAAACTCATCGAGCACCTGAAGTGGCGGAATTCCGTCGGGCGCGTCGACGGCGATGCGGCGGACCTGAGCCGGAGGGCTGTCGCCCACGGCCGTCGGCGGAGCGGGAGTCGTCGGGGTCCCGAGCAGTGCGCGCACCTCCTCGTCGCTGACTTGGCTGAACTCCCAATAGGATTCGCCGACCGCGAGGAACGGGTGGGGCATTGACGCGCAGACGACGTCGTCGACGAGTCCAGCGAACTCCCGCCACGTGGATTCCGGAGCCGCCGGTACCGCGATAGCGATTTGCGCGGGTTCCCTCTCCCGAAGCGCCTGCACCGCGGCCAGCATGCTGGCTCCGGTGGCCAGTCCGTCGTCGACGAGAATCACCGTCTTGCCCGTCACGTCCGCCGGCGGCCGGCCACCGCGGTAGGACGCCTCGCGTCGGACCAACTCCCGCCCCTCGCGTTCGGCAACTTCGCGCAGTTGGTCCGGCGTGATGCTCAAGCCCCGTAGTACGTCGTCGTTGACCACAACGCGACCCCCGAATGCCATTGCTCCCAGCGCGAATTCCTCGCGTCCGGGAACCCCGAGCTTGCGAACGACGAACGCGTCCAGCGGGGCGCCGAGCGCCGCGGCCACCTCCCAAGCGACGGGGATGCCACCCCGCGGAAGCCCAAGCACCACGACGTCGGGCTTACCGCGGTACGCATGCAACAACCGGGCCAGCACGCGGCCGGCCTCGCGGCGATCGCGGAACATCCGTCGCCGTGTTTGCGTCCCTGTTTGAGTCATCGTTTCGTACTCCCTTCCGACTCCGATGCCACTGGCCGATGGGATAGGGGCCAGGCCGCGGGCGCCGGAACCCGCTCCCACCGGTGATCGCCAGGCATTCTCAGTCCGCCCACCGTCTGTCGGCTAGGCCCCTGATCTCACGCTCCCAATCAGTTTCGTGACGGCAGTCAACCCGCCAACGCACTACGGCGACCAGCGCCGCCGCTGCGCCCACCACGGCCAGCCAGAACAGTATTCCGACCCAGACCGCGTCAACCGCGGCCTGAGAGGCTGGCATTGGCGGCGCGACCCGCTCTCCTGTGTCGTCGACCCAGATATCGATCTCATCGCCAACTGTGACTGCACGTTTCGAGCTGAAGGTGTCGGCGTGCTCGACGCCCTCCGCAAACCAGCGGGCTTGAATGATGTTGGGCGCGTAAGGACGGACGACTTCGGCGCTGTCCGTGGTTGTAGCGACGATCGCCTTGATAGGTTGACGCGAGTGTGCTTGTTCGGCGTAGACCCTGCTGCGGGCGTCGTGAACGGTGGTGCCGATAGCGCCGGCGATCGGAGCGGCAAGTAGCGAGATCGCCACTGCTGAAACCACCACAATCGCTTCAATCCGGTCGCTGACGCGGACCAGCGGGTTAGTCCCGAAGGCACGCACGGTCGGCCATCGCTTCGGGATGAACCTCAAGGCCTGCATCACAACTTATCGGACAGTCGCTAGCCGTGCCCGGCCGGGAGTCATAGGTCGATGAGGATCATTGGCGATCCGGTACAGCCGAACTTTGTAACGCTTCAAGCATGCCGTGTAAGTGAGCCACCGCGAGTTCGATGTCGTGATACTTACGTTGTCCGGCACGAGATTCCGCCGCCAGCAGCCCGCAACGGTGGACGTTGTGAAGGTCGCCGTACGGAAATTTGTAGCGGCCCTTCCGGTTCTCGTCCATCTCGTCGTCGATCCCGAGGTGCCACTTTGCGTACTCGGGGATCCCGTGCCGCTCGATGTAGTCGTTTTCCTGCCGGGCCGAGGGTTGGTGCTCGCTCCACGCGTCGCGGTCATCGATGACGTACCTGCCCGCCGCGATCAGGTTGCGCGCGTGCGCGTACGCCGTCTCGTTCAGTTTGGCCGCCATACATTCAATGCTCGCAGCCACCGCAGGTCTCCGGCGTCGACCTGGCGTGCCGGAATGAGTCACCCGTGTTCGTCCGGCCCTGCCAAGGCTCTTAGCGTCGTGCGACTGACGCATCCTGGAAATGCTGGAGGCTCCCGACCTTGATTCCGCCTGCGGTCCGGTTCGGTGTCGCCGACGACAGTGCCCACGTTTTGTGTTGGCTTGCGGGGCCGACCTGCAGCTTTGGAGCGGAGGTAACGAGTGGCCCATCCTTCGGGTACCCCGGTGTTCGCACGGTGTTTCGGTCGGTCGCAAACATCAAGATCGACAAGAACGACCAGCAGGCGATCATGACCGCCCCACGCCATGTCCTGGCGCGGCGGTTCGGATCGCAGCTCGTACGGCCGTGACCTCGCGCGGCGCCTGGGCCGCTCACCTTCGGGCGCCGGTTCAGCTCGCGTTCCAGGTCGGCGCGCGGTGCGCCCGTACGTCCCGCGACCCAGAGAAGGACTACCGCGACGGCTCGACCGGCTCTAAGTCCGGTGCAGTACAGAGTTCAGCCCGCAGAGCCCGCATTCGTCAGCAGAACGGCTGCCTCGTTGTAGGGAAACGCTCGGTAGAGCAGCCGAGAACGCGGTATGACGTGGGCCGCGGCCTCGGCCTTGCTCACCACCCGTGGGTTGACGAGCGCGACCGTCCGTCCACGCTTGCGCAGCACCGTCGGTCCGCCGGCCAGCACGTTCTTCAACCAGTCCGTCTGTAGGCCGTAGCCGATGAGGATGGCGTAGCCATCATGGGTCTTGATACCAGAAGGGGCGTGCGATACCGCTTACCCGACTTCCGCCCGACGTGCTCGAGCGTCCCGAGGTTCGGAAGCCACGGTGTGATCGTGCGAGCCGCCGGATTGGTGACTCGCTTGTTGAACTCTGCGATTCGGCGAGGAACGCGCATTCTCGGAGTCTAGATATTGGTCGAAGTTCCTCGCTGACGCGGTGCTGACGCAGGGAGCTGCCAACGACAGCGACCGCTCGAATGTTCGAGCCGCAATCGGCCCATACCTGCAAGAACTACGGTGCCCCCAGTCGGACTCGAACCGACACTTGGCGGATTTTAAGTCCGCTGCCTCTGCCAATTGGGCTATGGGGGCATCCCACCTCAGGGGCCCACCCAGCCGGCCCCCGACGTTCAGAGGTGACCCTAGCGGTCCGCCGCCCGCACTGGGGACGGGTCCCTCGATCACCGCGAGGTGCTCACCGGGCGGTCCGGCGCGGTTTGCCTGCGCGCGGGCGAGGCAATCCCGCTGCCATCGATATGTAGGAGCCAAGATGCCCGCTTCGTCAACCGCAGCCGATGCCGTGCTGAGAGGGACCCGTTTGGTGGTCCAGTCGTTATGCGACTTTCGGTTGATGGGTCGCGGCCCACTGTAGGGCAAACTCGGCTGGGGTGCGGTCGCCATGGGCGGAGTGGGGCCGATTGGCGTTGTAAT
>NZ_JBQQCF010000093.1:0-7442 GCF_052245755.1 Mycobacterium sp. 4D054 | reverse complement strand
CAGCGCGGGGTCCGTTCGTGGGCACGCTGATGATGCAGACGACCGCCGTCCCCGACCCGGGATTTCGACAACTTCAATGACGATCACCCCCGCCGTGGTCGTCACACAGAGGGACGGTCAACAATCGACCGCCGTCGCAATACCGAACCGCGCCAACTCCGAGACACGCGGCTCGACCGCATCATCAGCGGCGAGGGAACTACCCGGTGCGGGCGGGCGCTCAGATCCAATCCAGGGATCGCCCACATTCCGAAGCCAGTAGACAACGGCACCACGACGCTGCGGATCTTCCATCAAAGGGGAAGCATAGAACCGCTCGCATCTCCTGCGCACCCAGCGCTGTCATCGGCGGGCACGAGCCGGTCATCCTCGATGCGGAAGAGCCGCATGCCCGTTCGGTCAAAACGGGATCGCAGCCCGGCCTTCGACAGCAGCTCGTCGGCCAGCTCGACCGCCTGGACCTCGACGGCCTCACCCGCCTGCAGCGCGGCGATCTTCATCTCCAGAAGCGCCCGCTGCAGCCCGAAATCATAGATATCGGTGACCGTGGGCAGCTTCTCCAGATCGGCCCGAAACTTCGCCACCTGCACACCCCGCACCCCGACAACCTGAACCGCCGTCTCCGGGCGAATCCGCCTAGCCACCGATGCCCCTCTTCGCGATGTTGTGCGACCGCCAGCGCGTCTCGGCCGCCTTCTGCTTCGCCGGGTTCTTCGCGTCGTCACGCATCTGGACACCAGCGAGCACCCGCGCCAACGCCGTCCTGGTCTGGCGTGCCTCAACCACCGCCGGGTGCAGCCGCACCACCCCGCCCTTCGACTTGGCGGTCAACCCGTCCGCCGCGATGGCGGCTTCGAGTTCCACCACCCGGTCCACGAGGTCAGCCGCCAGATCCAGCAGCTCCGTCTCCCGCGCATCCGGCTCCAACCCTTCCTCGGCCATCTCAGCCCGGATACGGGCTACCAGAGCAGCACCAGACGACTCAGCGACCTGCGGATTCACCATTTTTTACCTTCGTCTGCAATGCAGCCACCAAAATCCGCAGTGCCTACCGGGCGGGGTCCAGACCCCCGGGGAGCCTTCCCCACCCCCCGGTCGGGCCTGTCGATTGGGAAGTGGCCGATGCCGGTGATTCGGAAGGGGTTGGGCTCGGGTTCGCGTCTGTTTCGGCGGGGCATGTGCTGCTCGGTTCTGTTGGTGGCCTGCGGTGTTGGGGCCGGGCCGGGGAGCACACTCAGCACCCTAAAGCTCGGTGCTCGACCCGGCCCGGTTGTTCGGCGCTCGTAGGAACGGGACGAGCGCCGAACGGTTCTTAGGTGCCCGGCTCGGGGGCGATCTTGATGACGGCGCGTTCGTGGGGGAACCCGAACGCGACTCGCATCACGGCGCGCACGGCCAGTGAGTCGGACCCGAAGTAGAACGATTCGTCGACGGAGAGTTCGACGTCTTGTCGGACGACGACGAATACGCGGCTCATGTCGACGGCCCACACGGTGTTGGCGGGGACGACGGTGTTGGGGACGGAGTAGAGCGGCACACCGAGGATCTGCCGGCGGGTGGGCAGTGTGGGGTTCGGCTGCAGTAGTGGCTCGTTCGATCCGGTCGTCAGCTTCTTGAGCTTGGACAGGGCCAGCACGGTGGCGGCGTTGGCGATGAACGCGGTGATCTGTGCGCCTTCGTTCTCGGCCTTGGAGATGGCTTCGGAGAAGGGGTCGACGTTGGTGATGGTGTCGGCGTCGACGAACTGGATGTCGTTGAGCGAGGAGATCCCGTTGGGTCCGTTGGCGACGGTGTCACCGAAGTAGGCGGAGTCGAGGCGGCGTGCGATGTCGCGGGCGATGGACTGCCCGACGACGTTCTGGGCGGCGGGGCTGGAATCTGCGGCCAGTTCCCGGCTCACCTTGGACAGGGCGGCGATCTTGTTCGGGGTGACGAGGAGTTCGTCGACTTCGGCGTCGGTGGCGGTGATGTCGGCGCCTTCAGCGGTCCAGGATGCGCTGACATCGTCGGTGACGATGGGGATGCGGAAGTCCTTGGAGTTGGTTTCGACGATGGTGCTGACTTGCATGGCGACGCTGGCTTTGGCGACGGGCTGGACGATGAGCGCGCCGACTTCTTCGGGGCGGAGGATTCCGCCGGCATTGCTGGTGAGTAGAGACATGTTGCTTCTCCTGGTGGGAGTGCACGCGAAGGCGTGTCAGTGAGTGATTGGGAGTCCTTGCAGCGCACTGCTGTTCAAGGTTGCCCACCAGGGGCGTGCGTATCGGCGGGATTGAGCACCCGGCTTGGTCGCGCCGATACGCATGATTCTACTTGTTGTTTCGGCCTTTAAGAAGGTCTGACCAGGTGGCTTGTTTTTCGCCGGGCAGGATCTTGTCGGTGGCTGTGACGATGGAAGCCGGGGGTGCTGCGGGGGCGAGCTTGCGCCAGTGCGGGTGTGCGGTCACCAGGGTTTGGGTGAGGTCGGCGATTTTGGTGGGGTCGATGTTGCCGTCGTCGTCGAGGAGGTCGGCCAGTTGCGCGCCGTCGCGCCACAGGTCGGTGCCGTCTTTGAGGTGTTCGGCGGCGAGGCGTTCGATCTCGTTGCGTTGCAGGGATTCGAGGCGGGTCTTGAGGGTGTCGCGTTCAGCCTCGGCGGCTTGGGCGCGTTGCCGGTACTTCTTGGCCTCTTTGACGGTGTCGGAGTTTTCCGTAGGGGCTTCGACGTCTGACGCCTCGGTGTTGCCTGCGTCAGCGGGGCCGGTGTCGGTGACGGGTTCGGTCATGTCAGTTCTCCTTGGTGTCTTGCTGGGTCCATAGGGCGATCGAGCGGCGTAGTTCGGCCAGCTGGTGGGGATCGTCGCGGAGACCGAGGGCGAGCACGGCGTGTTCGGCAACTGCGGCCAGGAGGTGTTGCATGCGCCCGTCTTTGGTGGCGGCTTCAACCGCGGGCGAGAAGACGGCGGGATCTGAGGTGGCCCATCCGGCGAGGAACTGCGCGGCGCGAAGTCCATCGCGGGGTGCTGGATTGGGGTCGGGGTCTTCTCGGCCGATGGCGGCGAGGACCGCGGCGGACAGCAGGGCCAGTTGGCTGCCGTGCCAGTTGTCGGCCAGGGCGAGGATGTCGAGTCCTTCGCCGCGTTGGGCGCGTATCACGGTCTCGTCGACAACAGCTCGGGCTTGGTCGAGTTCGTTCATGGGGTTCTCCTTTGGTGGGTTGGTGAAGTAGTCGGCCCGGCAGGAATACGACGCGGCGGCTCATGCCGGTTCCTGCTGTTTGCTGAGGCACGTCAGGTGGGCGTCACCTTGTCCGGCCATGACAGCCTTGCCACAGATGTAGCAGCGGGGAGCCTCTTTGCCCCTGACGCGGATGGTGCGACGGGCCTGGAGTTCCTGCCGACGTGTCGTCAACGGTGTCGGTGCGGTCGGGTTGGGCTCGGGTGCGGTGGGCTCACCAGTTGGCTCACTCTCAGGTGCGTGAGCCAACTGCAAAATGGTCTCAGTTGGCTCATCGCGTTTGCGCTGGTCGAGTCCAGTTGGCTCAGTCGGCTCAGTCGGCTCATGTCCTAGGGCAGTCGGCTCAGTGGTGAGCCGATTGGGTAGATCCCATGTCGAGGTCCGGGGGAAGCCTTCGGAGTGGTCGAGGACGCCGAGCTTCTTCTTTGCTCGCTTGAGTGTCGCTTCGCTGATGCCTTCCTTGCGGGCCTCGGCTTTGACGACCTTGGACGGCGTTGCTCCGTTCTCTGTCAGGTAGTCCTGGAGCCAGTGCTCGGCGGCGGTCCGCTCTCCGGCGTCGTCGTCTTGATGGGCGCGGTTGATGACGTCGCCCACCGAGACCTCCGACGATCCGAGTTCGACGACACGGGCAACCTCGGCTGGTCCGTCGTCGGTGGGGACCGTGATGCTCTCCAGCCGGAACGCGAAGGATTCTTCGCCGCGTGGCGCGTAGTTCCCTTTGTCCTGGGTGACCACAACACGATCGCCGTCCTCGGCGAACAGGAACAGCGAGCGCACCGCGTCACGGAAGGCGTGCGAGCCGCTCATCTTGTCGGAGGCGTTGCCACCCCCTTTGCCGAAGTGGCGGACGAACATCATCACCGCGCCGGTCTCGTCGGCGACCCGCGCCAGTGCATCTACCGCGATACGGACGTCGGCCTCTCGGTGGAGGTCGCCGCTCATCGTTGAGGCGATGGGGTCGAGGAGGACCAGGGCGGCCTCGCCGGCTTTCACACCGTCGGCAATGACCCTCGTGTCGAGGGGCAACTTCGGCGTGACTTCACATGTGGAGCCGTCCGCGTAGGAGGCGATGGCGAGACGGCCAACCATGTTGAGGTCCGCGCCGGCGGCGATCAGCCGGGGAACCAAAACTGTCTCCCATGAGTCTTCACCCGACCAGATCAGCGACCGTCGCGGCTGGCCGTGGAACTGGCCGGGGAGCTGTCCGCGTGACAGCCGCGCGATCAGGTGGCAGGCGTAGGTAGTCTTTCCGGTGCCGCCGCGACCGGCGAGGGCGGACGGCGTGGCAACGGGGATCTTGTTCTCCCACAGCCAGACCTGCTTACGTGGCCGGATGTCCGACGCCCATTCAATGCTCGCCTGACGCATTCCCCAATCGATCTCTGTCACGATGCCTCCCGGAGTCGGTCGATTTTCTGACGTCGGGGAAGTTGTCGTGCAGCCTCGGACCAGTCGGCACCGCCCCACACGTCCTCGGCGGCCTGGGCGCGCTGTTCCTGCCCGATCTCGACGCGGAGCACGTGGTGTTCTCCAGCGATAGCCAGTGACAGCAGTTTTCGAGGGTCTGCGTCGTCGAGTTCTCGCCAGGCCGGTGTACCTGCCCACGGCAGGGTGGCGTTCTTGACCTGTTCGACAACGGCGCTTAAGAACTGATGGACTGCCCACCACGAGACTTCTTGGGATGCGGAAGAACCCGCCCCGGCAATGGGGCGGGCCTCCCTGGCGGGAATCGCCGTCACCGAGTCAATCCCTGCTGGATGTCGGCGGCACGGATGAGCGTGGCTGCCAACGACCGTGCCGCATCGGACGTGAGGCGGAGCTTCTGCTCGGTCCAGTCAGTTCCGTCGTACCGCTCGACGGTCAGCTCGACCCCGTCGTACTTCTGTTCGTTCTCCACTCGCACACCAGATGTCAGGGCATCGGGATGAGCGGCGCTGGTGGAGTACACCCACAGGTGCGGAGCGAACTTCTCGGCATCGGTATTGACGAGTTCCACGCCGTGAAGTTGGCGAAGGCAGTACGGGAGGATGTCGTCGTGAGTATCGCCGTATTCCCGGTGATCGCACCAGACTGTATGGAAATTCGATGGGTTCATCGCTGCACCACCTGGGCGTCGGCCTCCAGTGCGTCGTTGGCTTTGTCGAGTAGCACCGAGGCGTTTCTCAGATTCCACAGAGCGTTGACGATGTCGACGAGGGCGAACATCGGGACGTCCTCGGGCAGTTCGCGGATGACGGCGTTGATGTCGGCGCGGATGCTGTCGATTCGCGCCACGGCCGCGTCGAGGTGGTCTGTGACCTCTGGGCGGCGTGTCGGTGGCATGTAGGTCGAGCAAAAGGTGCACAGCTCAGTTCCGGCGGTTGGGACCGTGCATCGCGTGCAGAGGGTGTGGTGTGTCATCATGGGGTTACCTACTTTCTGGTGAGGGTTGGTTCTGAAGCCTCGGAAGCTGCAACTTCCGGGGCTTCGCTCTTTCCGGGCCGGAGGTCTTCGGTCCGGTCGTCGTCGATCAGCCCGAGGTCTTCGAACTGCGGGTAGGTGCGCATCAGGCGGCGCTACCGCCGACGCGATTGGCAGCCAGGTATGCGAGCACGTCTTCGCGCAGGTATCTGACGCGACCGCCGATTTTGACGTATGGGATTCCTCGGCGCCTGTACCGGTCCTGGGCGAGCGCGTCAACGCTCGTCTGAACCACCTGGGCAACCTGTGTGGGTGTCGCCACTGGGGGCAGCGTGTCCAGCAGATGAGCCACCTTGTGTTTCCTTTCGATCTATGAAGAGATCGTAACGATCTCTCTCGGGGTAATAATGCATCACGTCACATCACGCGGTCAAGTGAATCGCGCAAGCGATCCAAAAGATCCCTTATCGTGTCGGTGTGAGCCCAACCCCAGATCCGCCGAAGGCGTTGACGAAGAATCCCCTTGGACCGACCGGAGAGGCAGTCGCAGAGAATGTCGAGCGGCTGAGAACTCGGCAGAACCTGACCTTTGCTGCATTGTCCGAGCGGCTGTCCCAGATTGGGCGGCCTATTCCACCCCTCGGACTACGAAAGATCGTGGGGAAGACTCGGCGAGTAGATGCCGATGATTTAGTGGCTCTTGCTGTGGCACTTGAGGTTTCGCCTGTGACGCTGTTGATGCCGGATACGGAGGATGGTAGCGACGAGGTGGCCGTCACCGGGTGCGAGGACCCGCTGAGCGCAACGCCGCTGTGGTTCTGGCTCCGCGGCAACAACCCCTTACCTGGCGATGAGCGGATACCGCTCGTATTTCAGGCTGCTGCATGGCCGGCTTGGCGACTGCGGACGCAAATGGAACAGGACAAGAAGACCCAGAGTGCTTGGCTTGCGGCCAGGCGGGCCCAGGTGCAGTTGGAGTCCGACGATGGCAACGATTGAGAAGTACGAAACATCCTCCGGGTCAACGCGGTACAGGGTTCGATACCGGACCCCGGATCACCGGCAGACGACCAAGCGCGGCTTCCAGACAAAGCGGGACGCGACGGCGTGGGCGGAGCAACTCGAGGTTGATAAGCGGAAGGGCTCCTACGTCGCCCCCGCCGCGGGGCGGGTGAAGTTGGGGGAATTCTCGCGGGAGTGGCTGGAGTCCAAGCACAAGTTGAAGCCGTCGACTCGTGCCCGGTACCAGGTTGTGCTGGACACTTTCATCGCCGACCATGCCGAGGTTCCGTTGGGTGATATCAGTCGGCAGTTGGTGCGGGAGTGGGTGGCGGACCTCAGCACGAGCCACGCGCCGGCCTCGGTGCACAAAACGGTGGGGGTGCTGCGCCAGGTGTTGGCGTTGGCGGTGCGGGAGAACCGTCTGGTGATGAACCCTGTCGACGGCGTGGAGCTGCCTTCGGTGGGGACTGTCGAGCAGCGGTTCCTGACGCTGGAGCAGTTGCACTCGCTGGCCGGTGCTGCGGGGGAGCATCGGGCGCTGGTGTACGTGCTCGGGACGTGCGGCCTGCGGTTCGGGGAGGCGGCCGAGCTGCGCTGGCGAGATCTAGATCTAGATAAGAAGTCCATCTCGGTTCGTCGGTCGGTGGCGCTCGTCGACAACAAGTTCGTCGTGGGCTCCCCGAAGAACGGGAAGGGCCGCGGTCAAGTCCAGGGGCGTGGTGTACGACGCCTGTCGTGTGATTCTTCGAGTTAATGGTTCAGGCGGTCAGTGCCGCGGGGGTGGCCTCCTGTTCGGTCGGGGTGTCGTTGACGGCGCGTGATTT
>NZ_JBQQCF010000092.1:0-7588 GCF_052245755.1 Mycobacterium sp. 4D054 | reverse complement strand
AGACCAGCGCGGGGTCCGTTCGTGGGCACGCTGATGATGCAGACGACCGCCGTCCCCGACCCGGGATTTCGACAACTTCAATGACGATCACCCCCGCCGTGGTCGTCACACAGAGGGACGGTCAACAGTCGCCCTCCCAGCGTGCCAGCTCGGTATCCGGCAGTGGGTCGTCGAAATCCTTCGGAATGGTCAGGTTCGGCATCTGGCCGAACTGCCTGGGGCGTGGGTTCGCGGGTACCAGACGTGCGACATCGCGGCCGTGGTTGGTGATGATCACTGTCTTGCCGGTGCGTTCGACGTCGGCGAGCAGCGCGTTGAGCCGGTTCTTGGCGTCGGTGCTGGAAACCTTTTCCACGGTCATGCTACCTAGCGTACTGGCTATCGGGGTTGTCACGCTAGCGCGAATAGCGCGTTTGTGGTCCCGGACTAGTTGGGGGCGGCCTCAACCGGCTTAAGAGGCTTCGGACTTGGCGACCTGCTCGGTGAGGGTGTCGATGATGGCAGGCAATGCGGGTCGATCGAGCGCCTCGGGGTTGAACCGCAGAAGGTGGGGTTGTGCGCCACGATCGCTGAACTTCTCGACTTTTCCGTCTGCCGATCGCTGGTAGTCCGATATGACGTCGAGGATGCCGAGATAGTCGAGCACGCGGTGGCCGGCTTCGAAGGAGTCTCGGCTCAAGCCATAGTGCAGCTTGCGCGGGCCCGAGGCCAGCGGTTGCGGTGCGCCACCGTGCTGGTTGCGCATGCGCGCAGCGATGAGCAGCAGGACCAGCTCACTGTCCTCGAGGACGTGAATCCAGCCTTTGGTGAACAGCGACGCCTGAACGGTGAAGTAGTCGCTTTCCTGCTCGGGAACCGAATAGACGCCGTTGTCGCCAACGGGGCGGGCGTCTTCGCGTTTGAGCACGAAGTCCTCATAGCGGCGGTGACGGCCATTGGCCGGCGGGACACTGACGAGCTTCTCCTTGTGGAGTCGCATGAGACTCGACTGGAGCTGCCGGGCTTTTTTGGTGGGCACGTCGACGAAGATGCGACCCTCGGTGGCGTCCTGGGCGTCGGTGGCGATGTAGTCCGTCCACCCTGGTTGATCATTATCCGCCTTCAGGGGCAGCTCGTTGCGCGTGGCCTGCTGGCCTGCAGCCAAACGCGTCTGGGCCTCAAATAGTGCGATCAGGAAGAACGACAGTGAGCGACCGCGCGGGGACATCAATCGGGTACTCGGTGGTCGGTGGTCCCGCCTGGTCGCGTTGCGCGTTGTGGTGTCTACCGCAGCATCCGGGACGAACAGCCGTACGAAGCCGTGCCGAATCCGAACATCTCCTGCCGGTGCCGCGCCCGCGGCTGCAAGTGTCTGCAGGTGATAGCTCGCGTCCGCGACGGACTGCTCCATCTCGGCCAGCCTCTTGAGCCGTGCCTTGAGAACCGCGCACTCACGCGCATTCGGCGGCCGGGCGATGCTCGGCTCGAAGAGAAAATGGGTCATTTCCGACCTTCCAAAGTGATTTGCGTCACAAAACGTCTTGACCGCAATGTATCATCCGCAACGTCTTAACCCGCCTAAAAATACGGATCATCGGCCATTGACACGGTTCTTGCGGCGGGTTAAGCCGTTTTAAACACCCTAGCACGGGCGCCATGAAAACCGCGTAGAACGGTTGTCAGCGCACGTCAGAGGCTTGCGGAACGTCACTTTCGGGTGGCGGACCGGAACCGACGAGGCGGCCTCCGGGGGCGGAATCCCCGAAGGCCGCAGTGCGTCGCCCCACGAGAATCTGGAGGAACAACGCAATGTCAACGGTACCGTCCTCGCGGTCTTCCCGGGACCGCGATCACCCGGCCGAACCCCTGCCCCTGCGCTGGGTGGTGATCGCCCTGCTCGCCGTCGCCGCTGCGGGGGTCGGTTACCTCGCGGCGGGCATCGTCACCGCCATCGTCACCGCCTGCACGGTGGCGACGGCGCTCCACAAGATCATCGCCTGAGTCTGCTCCCGCCGGGCCGGCGACCCAACACCTTGGGTCGCGGGTGCGCCGACCGGAAAGGGAACCCCGACGCGGCGGCGACAACACAGGTCTGTCGGTGGGCGGGGCGACAATGACGCGATGAGCGACGACGGCGGCAACCTCCAGGTGCGACAAACCCCCCGCAAGCGGACGGGAGCGTTGGCCGTCGCCGATTTCACGATGTTGGTGCGGGTACCCGGCCACCCCGCCCTTGTGCGGGTGTACACCGAGGACGAGCGTGACGAGGCCACCCGATACGCGGCGGAAGCCGGGGGTGTTGTTGTCCCGCTGCCGCTTTCGCCTCCAGCCGGTTACGAAGTTGGCCCTGACGGAACCCCGGCTCCCACAGCCGGCGCCGCAGCGAAGCCGACGCCTACCTGAGTTTGATCCCTGGTCAGGGTGCGTCTTCTTGAGGCTGGCGCCCCTGCGAGGCCAATGCGTCGAGGTAGGCGTCGTGGTAGCGCGTGATGGACATTCGCTCACTGGTGAACTGCTCCAGCACGCCGGTGATGAGCGGCTGGCCACGCAGCGACGACGCCATTCGGTCATATGGCCAGTGTCCAAAGCTCATCAAGTCAATGCCCAGCGTCTGTTGCGGGTACTCGCGTGCCTCAGCGATGTCGTTGCGGACGGCTTCCAGCTCGGTGTCCAGGCGCCGTAGCGCCGACGCGGCACGGCGAAGGTGTCGGTCGCGTTGCTCCCTGAGGAGCCGAACGCACTCGCCCCAATCTGGGATTTGTCGACGCGGAAAGTAGATGTGGCCTGCTTTGCCCCGGACGACCTGGGGGAGTAGGCCGTCCGCGGCCATCATCTTGAGGATGTCGGTGGGGATGCCGCACACCTCTGAGGCCTCCGAGAGTTTGGCCAGGTCGGGGTCAGTCATCGTTGTGCTCGATTCTGCGCCGATGGGCCGCTTCCGCACGTTCGAGCAAGGTGCCGGGCAGCTCGTCAGGCAGAGAGGTAGCCGCAACTGCTGCGGCGACTGCGGTGTCGATCCGGCTTGTCGTCCAGCCCAGCGCGGGGGAGTCTGGCGCCTTATCCCAGGGAGTGTCGACGTCGATGGTCACCGACACTGGGACGGGCAGCTCCAGGGCCGCCAGTTCAGTCCGCACGGCGGCCGCGACCCGCTCTCCGTACGCGATCAACTCAGCACGGCGCTGCGCCTCCACCGTGTCCCGCAGGCTTTCCAGCGCGGCCAAGGACGCTTCTTCAGCTTGTTCTTCAGGAGTTGAAGGAGTGGGGTTTTCACGCTCGGCAGCCTGCCACCCGTCGATCTCTTGAACCGTTGGCAGTGGCGGGGGCTGACCCTCTCTGATCTCAATGCCTTCATCTGAGGCGCGTTGCAGAGTTCGCGGGTCAAGCTCGCGGCCGTAGGTATAGATGATCCCGGGCCCGGTGATCGCCGTTTCCCGACGCTGCATCTCCGCTTCTGCGGTGTCGACTTCGCTGAACCATTCTGAGCCGTCGTTGTCGAAAAGAAGCCGTTCGGGGTGAATCACCACGGTGACCGGCTCGGTGCGATGGCGCAACAGGTCCCACTCGTCGTGTCCGACTGCGGCACGGAGCGCGTCACCCACCACAGCGGCCTCCCATGAGCCCGGGCGCCCAGCCAGGATTGCATCGATGCCGCCGATGTTGGCAGCCGCGCCCGCCAAGGCGTCGGTCACAAACGCGGCCCAGTCGATCGCCAAGGGGTCGGCGTGGGGATCGGGTTCCCATGAGCCGTCCGACCTTTCCCGGACAGGCCGGTTCGTCAGGCGCGCCCCTTCGGTGAGGGCGCGCACGGCATCGTTGAGAACCTCATCGTAGGTGCGAGCGTCGTCGACATCGCGAGCGCGGACGTCCGCGTATCCGGTATCGGCCAGGGCTGCGTCCAGCACTTCGCGATAAGGCCGGCCGATCGTTGATGCCAACGCGTCGAGCCTGGATCGGGCAGGTAATCCGCGCAATCCGTTGGATCGCCACTGTGAAAGGTTGGCTGGAGTCATTCCAGTTCGCCGCGCAATCTCGGCGTCAGAGATCGCCGGGTGCGATTGCTTGTACCAGTCGATCAGTTCCACCAGGCGAGAACTGGGTGCCATGCACCCAGCATGATCCGCACATGCAGCCATGTCAAGCGCCGCTAATCGCTATCGTTAAGTGTCGCTTAACATAAGGTAGCTTATCTGGCACTTAGTCCTGCGTGGGGGTCGAGAGGCCCGTACGTCAGGAGGAGTGTGGTTCTCTGCCGCTCAGCAGCGCGTAGAGGGGGTTCAGCTCAGCTGCGGAGCGGGTCTCGGTGCCGGCACCGTCGACGTAACGTTGTGAGGTGACCATGGATTCGTGGCCCATGAGCTTCATCAGGGTGTAGACGCTGACGTTGGCGTTGGCGAGTTCGGTGGCGAAGGTGTGGCGCAACCCGTGAACCAGTGCGCCGGAGGCTCGTTCGCCGTTGATGCCGGCCTTCTTGAACGCCCGCAAGATTCGGTATTGCAGCGTTCCCCGGGTGATGCGGTCGCCGTCGGCGCCGACGAAGAGTGGAGCGGTCGGGGAGAAGCTGCTGGGCGCCGTGGTGCCGGATCTTTGTCGGCGGACTTGAGGGAACCGGTTTGCCCGCGTGTGAAGGTAGTCGTCGAGGACGTCGAGCAGCTCTGGGCCGATGGGGAGCCGGCGGTCCTTATTGCCCTTGCCTCGGACGTGCAGGACGGCGCCGTCATCGGTGCGGCGAATGTCGCCGACGTTGGCGTTGAGGAGTTCGTCGGCTCTGAGCCCGGCCAGCAGTGAGGTGAAGACGATGGCGTGGTCGCGTTCGGGCCAGTCGCTGACACGTGTGGATCCGTGATCGGCGTCGATCGCTGCGACCAAGTCGGTGACGACGCTGGTGGGGTAGCTCTTGGGGAGGGACTTCGGGACTTTGGGGCGGCCGATGAGCGGCATGGGATTGGCGTCGAGCAGCTCGGCGGTGAAGAGGAACGTGCACAGGGTGTTCCACGTCGACCAGCAGCGTCGGATCGACGCCGCCGAGTGGGTGTCGGCGTAGGCAGCGAACGCCGAACGCAGTCTTTCCTTCGTCAGTTCGCGGATCGCGAGTTCTGAGACGGCATTGGCAGACCCCGCTATCAACACGGCGATCGCCTCGAAGTCCTGGCGATAGGCCTTGGAGGTGTGGGGCGAGGGTTTGCGGATGGCACGATCAGCGAGAAAGTCAGCAAACCACCCAGGAGGGACGACTTCGGGGGATTCCGGTGCAGCGGATCTAGGCACCGACCCAGCATGGCAGACCGTCATGGATATCAGTCGTTATCCACGACGCTTCTCTATGGTGCCAACCGCCGGGTGGTGTTCTGGAATGCATCGGTCCGAGCAGGCCTGGACCGGCAAGCCCGTCATGTATTTGTAGCTTTGCCGATCCCCCGTGATGCTCACCCCTCGGCGATGCAGCCGCCCGTGAAAGAGGACATCTTCACTGAACCCTATGTATTGGACAGTCGCCGTCCGCGTCTCGCCGTCGAAGGTACCCCAATGAAATACTCGCATTGCCGCATAAGCACGCTTCTGCAAGGGATTGCACAAGATCGAACACCTTGCAGTCGATCCCCGCTGTCGTGTGCTCCCGGTGACTGCGCTTGGGCATCAGGCTAACTCTCATATCGTTATAGGCGCGTCAGCGTGGCGCCAAACCGTAACGTTATCGTGCATAACAACACGCCCCGGTAGGTGGCGGGACGCCGCACGGCTTATAGCAGCTGGCTGTCGTTACTTCGTTGTCTAATTAGCATTGAACGCCAGCTCTTCGCGATTGAACGGATCTGTTCAAGCGGTGGACATCTTTCTGCGCCGACGCTGTAATCATGGTTACAACGATCGTCCGATACGGCTATGCGCCGATCATGTTGATAGGCGTCAACGGCGCAGCCATCGCGTTGGCGCACGCCGCGTGGGCAGAGGTCTGCATGGCGGGGCTCATTCTGATTGCGATCGGCTTGTCGTTCGCGGCTGAGCGGGTGTTGCCCTACAGCGATGTTTGGAACGAGCCGATCGGTGACAGTCGGCGCGATGTCGCACATGCTCTGATCAACGAAACGTCGTTGCTGTTGACTGTGCTCGTCGTTCCCGTCCTGGCGATGCTTAATCCATTCAGTGCATGGTGGCCTTCGTCGTTGCCGTTTGTTGTTCAGGTTGTCATCGCAATCTTTGTCACCGACCTTGGAGTCACTTTGGTACATCTGGCAAGTCACAGAGTCGGGTGGCTGTGGCGCTTCCATGCTGTCCACCACAGTGTCAAGCGTTTCTACGGCTTCAATGGCCTCATGAAGCACCCGCTGCACGGAGCACTTGAACTGGCGGCAGGCATCACACCCCTGCTGATCCTTGGGTTGACGAAACCCGTTGCAGAGGTACTCACGGTGGCGATCGCGGTACAGCTTCTGCTTCAGCACTCCAACGCCGATTACCGCGTCGGACCTCTACGTAAAGTGCTGGCACTCAACGAAGGCCACCGTTTCCACCACCTCAAGTGGGCTGGTATTGGTGATGTCAACTTCGGACTATTCACGTTGACATGGGATCACGCTTTGCGCACGTTCTCCTTCGATCCTGACCGCCGTTTTCGCTCGGATGATCTCGGCATGGCGGCAAAACCCAACTACCCGGCGGGATATCTCGCGCAGCTGGCGGAACCGTTCCGGGCAAGTGGCGCATGCAAATTCGGTGCCATGAACGACGATGCGACCGTATCACCCGAGGAAGTCGCACGGTAGGCGATACCGAGACGCTCGGGATTGCGCATCTGAACCTAGCGATGGCGGCACACGGCATACTCAAGGACGTGACGTGGGCTGGCGAGGCGCTGATCGAGCCGGGGCGGCTCGTTTTCCGGGGACGGATCGGCTCGGCCCACAAGCACGCGCACGCAGCCCTTCAGATTGTGACTCTCACTGATGGTGCGGTATCCCTGTCCGACGCCGATGGCCAAAGGCTGTCCGCGTCTGCGGCGGTGATCGCCGCGGGCGCTGCGCACTCTATCGACACCGGCACAGGCTCTGGAGTGATGGTGTACCTGGAACCTACGAGCGTCGTCGGCCGGCAAGTGACGCGTCTCTTCGGCAGCACTATCCGCCCTGATGTCCACGAATGGGTGCGCCTCGGTGCCGGCATCCTCAACATCGATGCGAGACAACCTCTTTCCTCAGCTGCGGATGACGTGATTGCGCGACTGGTCGGGCCGAAGGAGCAGGCGAGTGGCGCGCTGCACCCCAGCGTCGAAGCGGTGGTCGGCATGCTGCCCGACATGCTCAGCGGCCCGGTCAAGCTGACCGACGTAGCCAAGGCGGTGCACCTGTCCGCCGACCGACTCGGACGGCTGATGGCGCAGGAGGTCGGTATGTCGTTTCCCGCCTACGTGCGGTGGAGTCGACTCATTCGTGCGATGGCGGTGGCCCGTGATGGTGGAACCATCACCGATGCCGCACACGCCGCCGGCTTTAGCCTCGATCCACCGATGAATCGCCTGTTCGGAGGGTGTTGATGTAAGGAAAGTGCCCTTTGAGCTGGGATGATTGGAGTTACCACACTTCGATCAGCCCACGTTCAGAAAGGCACTTCCGGT
>NZ_JBQQCF010000091.1:0-7917 GCF_052245755.1 Mycobacterium sp. 4D054 | reverse complement strand
AGGAAAGCCCGCCCCACCCGGCGACACGGGACAGCACCTCTACGCCACCACACGAAAACCACTACCCAACAACACAACTCGGCATCACACCGAACCCACACCAATTACCACGCAAAATCCGGGCTAGAAGCGATCCGGCTGCTGACCAACCACGACATGGACTCCGGATCCCCATTCGCCGTCGTACTCGTCGGCCAACCCACCCTGCGCCACCGGCTACGTCTCGGAGTCCTGGCCGCCCTGGACCAGCGCATCGCAGTGCGCTACACCCTGCCCGGCATGACACCAGACGACACCGCCGACTACATCAACCACCACACCAAAATCGCCGGCCGCTCCGACGTCCTATTCGCCGACGACGCGATCACCTTGATCCACAATGCCTCGCGCGGGCACCCCCGCGCGGTCAACAACCTCGCCCTGCACGCCCTGACCGCCGCGTTCGCCGCCGGTCACTCCATCGTCGGAGAGAAAGCCGCACGCATCGCCATCAGCGAAACAGCAACCGACTGAACCCAAGTCGCTTCACCGCGACGAACACCACGTCACCACGACGACGACCCCGTCACGACGACGACCACGGCCCCGCTCACCACACCGAGCGGGGCCGTTCCCATCGGCCACTCGTCACCAAACTCGATGATGCCCATATCCTCATCCACAGCGACGGGCAACAGGCTGGCGAATCGAACCGGTGTAGTCCAGATCATTGGCCCGGAATAGATCCGCTAACAGCGATTCCAGTTCGTAGCCGCGGGTTTGACGTTCGCCGATGGTGCGTGGCTGCTGTGCAGAAAGCGTCGCGAACCGACTGAACAACCGCTGCATTTCCTGCTGCTGTTCCCCGATTTGCTTCTGCCGCTTACTTTCCCGGGCACGGCGTTCGTTGATGGCCGCTTGTTCGGAATCGACGATGATGCCCTCGTGAGACACCACCTGCTTGAGGGTCGCCAAGGCGGCTTTGCCGGCTGCGGTGTCCTCGACGCCGTTGGCTGGGCGCGTCATTCCGCAGAGCTGCACCACGATTTTGCGTTGCACTGCCCAGCCCGCCGAGCCGAGTTCGTGCAGTTCGTCGAGCACACTGCGGGCGATCTTGACCTTCGAAATCTCGGGGTGGTCGTAGCGGTTGTACACCGCCGCCGGGACACCCGCGGTCAGCATCAATGATTTCAGATCGTCGCGGTAGTAGAACGCGGTCCGACACACGGTGAGCACCTCGGCGCGTACCGCCGCCGACAGCGGCTGGGCTGCGCTCACTCGGTGTCCTTCGGGTGGCCAGGACCGGCATGACGTAACCACAAGGTGCCGTTCTCGGTATCGACTAAGTACCAGATACGACCGGCCCCGGTGACCTCGTACTGCCATTGCTCCATGTCGACCCCGCGGTGTGCAGCACTGGCCAGTCGGCCCTTCAAACGATGATGCCTGCTGGTCGGCGCCAATTGCTGGGGCCTCCTCCGCAGTTCACCCCACGCTATCGCCGTATTGGCAGCAGCTTGCTGGCAGAGCGCATCCCAACCTTTTGCCGCCTCACTGGTGGCAAACCGCAATTCCCATTCGCCGCTGCCTGCAGGCGGCGCGACGCGATCTCCGCGTTTGGCCGCCACCTACCCCCGGGCCCCCGGCTCAGGCACTGCACCGAAGTCGCCGTCGCTGGATCCCGACAGGACGGCAGCCAACTCGGGATCGGCCAATACCTCGGCGGTATGGCGCCAGGCATCGATCACCTGGGCAACCGGCGCCGGGTTGTCGATGGAGTCCGCCGCCTTCATCGTCGAGACCAAATCCACGACGAACTCGCGCACTTCCTCACGAGACAGAAACGCCACCCATGGAAACACCTGGGGCACGACGTCGGTCACCAAATCCCGCACGTGCGGATCGTGCTGCATCAACGCAACAAACAACCGTGAGGTCACCGACGATGCCTCACGAGCTTGCCGCGCTCTCGATGCGGTGGTTAACACCAGATCTTCGGCATCCCGACGCCGCACCACCAGAGCGCGGTTGACCGACTTCTGCAGCCACGCTTCGACCGTGGCCTTACCGCGCAGCTGCAGCTCGGAAAAAGACACCACATCCATACATCTAAACTACTTCTAAAGTGCCGATGTGTCGAGATGGCTCTTGCTTCAGAACGGATACGGGCACACCAGGTCGGCGAGCTTGTCGAGCACGTCGCTTTCCTGCGCAGGTCGCTGCGATTTTTTCCGCGGATGGACTCGGCGGTTTCGAACGCCGCGGCATCCCACGCAGGAAGGGTCCAGCCTTGTCGAGTCGCGGCGATTCTCTGGACCCAATCCGCCAAGTCGGCAGAGCAGTCCCCCACGGGGTCGAGGATGGCCAACGCCTCACGGGCGGAGACGGGCGTGAATGTGACGTTGCCTTCGGCGTCGAACCAGAGTCCGTAGGCGACACCGAGGCGGTAGTCGCGGGGCCAGATGGCCAGATCGTCGGAATTCAGGCATGGCTCCACCCCGTCCCAGTGCACGACGAAGGTGCCACTTGCTGCGCGCTGACCGACCGCGACCCCGATCGCGCGTTGGTGTTGGGCGCTCAACGTGGGCAGATTCGCAGAGACGAGTCGGCGCTCAAGCTCACCGGACCTGAAGATCGCTCGGGGACTGCCGTTCAGGTCGTCGATCAGGGAGTCCGGCCGGCCCTCGGTGAAGTATCCGAGGCGCCGTAGCGCCCACCGCGCCCACAGCAGGCCCCCGTCGAGCGCCAACCGCACCATCTCGTCGGTAAGGACGGGGGTACGGGCACGACCGTGCCCGCCGCCGAACTGATTGCGGATGTCGCCGAGGTTCTGGGCGATCTTGCCCGCCTGCGTTGCCATGTTGCCGAACACCGTCTGATTCGCCAACTCGTCGCCGGGCTGCCCTTTGAGGGTTGAGTTTGCCTGCGCAACAATAGAACTGAAGCTAGCGTTGGGGTCCGCGGGTGTGCCGTTGACGTCGAGTACGATGCGGGCGATGCTTTCCACCACACACTTGATGTCCGCGAGTGCCTGGGAGCCATCGTTGGATTGCAGCGAACGTTGCAGTCGGTCAGCCTCTGCATTGACAGCTGCCCAATGGTGCTCCCGAATATAGAGCGGGCGCGGCAGCCGTACGTCGATGTCCTCGCCGGTCACAACAGGTAATCGTATGTTCAGGGCCCGGCTGGCGGCTGCTTGGCCCAGCCGGCGATCATGGCGCCGAGGTGCTGCAGGTTCTGAGTGCGCATGATCGGTGCCGACGCGTTGAGATCGAAGCCCTGGTGGGCATGGTGGTGCGCCAGAGACTGTCGTCGGCGACGTGAGCGCCCATGTGCTTGTCGAGGTGCTGAAACAGCGCCTGGACCCGCTGGCGTAAGCCTCGCCGGCGTCCTCTCCGGGCAAGTGCAGCTTACGGTGATCTGGGGATAGTAGCCGGGGGGTGAACTGGTCGCGCTTGCCCGGCGCGGAAAAGTTGTTTGTCACGGTGAGCTCGGTGACGATCACCGTGACCTCGGCGGCGCACTTCCTGACGCCGGGGTGCCGCCGCGAACGGCTTGAGGCCGCCAACGCGGTCAATGGCCCAGGCGGTCCGATCGAGCCTGGTCTACCCCTTGGGGCGCGGTGTCGAGGCGCTCCTCGTCCGCCTCGCACACCTGTCACCGCTGCAGGCGAGACTGGCGCGCGTGACGGACACCGAACCGCAGTGGCGGCATATCTGCGAAGTATGCGGGGTTGAGGAGATCCTGACCCCGAGCGTTGCGTTTGAACTCGGATGGGACTACCCACCGCGCATGGGCAAGTTCGGCGTCGTCAGCCCCCGATGTTGCCCTCGATGTCCGAACGTGAGAACGGTGTGGTGGGCTCTTGTGATCGATGGCTATACCGAGGACATGCTGACCGAAGCGCAGCAGGAGACTGTAAGACGGATCGCCGGCGAGCCCGAATCGATTGCGTTGTCCGACAACTAGTTTGGCATCGTTCGGTAACAGCCACCCTCGGTGAACTCGAAACATCCGCCGCACTCTGCCGGATGCGGCTGGGCAAACGGGGCGGGCTCGCCGCTTCGGCGTTGCCGAGGGCCCATTCGAGGTGGTGCGAGGTGGGCTGCGAGTCAATATGTGGCGGTCGTCCCGGGGGTCATCTCACGCAGCGTTTACTGTCAGGCGGTGGACCAGCACCTGAGCATTTTCCGGCCCTACGATCGTGATCCCAAACATGAGGATCAACTCACCAGGGCCGCATTGATCGTGATGCGGCTGGTCCCCCTATGCCAAGAGGCGTTTCTCGGCTTGGCCGACTGTCCGAGGCTTTCGGCGCTCCCGCGCCCTCGATTCGATATGCAGACCGAATCGCTCGTTGCGCTTGACATCGAAGTGGAAGACCCCACGGTTGACGAGTTGGTCAGTGTCTTCCTCGGTCCGCACGAAGACCTCGTCGCCGGAACCGACGAACTCAACGTGGCTTCGGAACGACGTGCTCGTTATGACGGCGTGATCCAGTACGGCACCGCATTGGTGGTCGTCATCGAGAGCAAGCTGTACGCCAGCGCCAGCGAGCAGCAGGCTCTGGAGATCAACACGAAACAACTTGGTCATCAAGCGAAACGATGGGTTCCGGTGCGGTGGCAGGACTTGCTCGACCGGTGGTGGAACCTTGTCGAGCTCGGTGTGCTGGGTCCGGCAGAGGCTGCGGTCCTCAATGATTTTTTCGATAACGCCGAGATGAATTTTGGGGACCTATTGCCCTACACCGATCTAGAACGCTGCGGCGACCATTCAGGCCGCCAACTGCGCCGTCTCCGCACGATCCTTGAGACGGCGACCGGGTTCACTGCCGAGGTTCGCGATGTCGGCGGGCATGCGGGTGTGAAGTTTCCACAGGATCAGGTCGTGGCCTTCGATCGGGTCAGTCTCTACATCGAAGGCGATAACGTCGTGCTCAGCGCCTGGCCGGCCGAGCTCGCTCCCCAGTACAAGCGCGTATATGCCCATCCCGATCGCGCCGAAGCGCTGATTGCGCTGACCGAGGAGCCTGGCTGGCATGTCCAAGGCAACTTTCACCTCGCCTTCTGGCGCTCCAGCGGTCCGCAGCGCTGGTATCCCACGCGGCGGCTGCCTGGCTCCACCTATGTGCGCCAATGGGTTGACGACTTCTCCGACGGCCGAGCCGGCCGACGACCGCGAAAAGAACTCAACGACAGTCTGTTCCGTGGATGGCTCATCCAGCGCGGATACGCAGCCGACGCCGAGATGGGCAGCCTCGACGAGTGGTCCGACCGACTGCCCATGGAGAAGTTCGATGTCCGTCCGAGCATTCAGGTCACTCGGTCCTGGCAGTACACCGACGCCGTTACACGCGACCGCACCGGACAACTCACCGCTGAAGTGCGCGACGCAATCAACCGCCTGCTGTCTGCGTTGGACGAACCTCAACTGCACGACCTCACTCAGTCATACGCAGACTGAGGCCGAAAGCGGCAGCCGGTGGGGATGCAGCGGAGGACGCGCGGGTAGCGCCCGCGGCGTATCCCAGACGGGTGGGGTCGCCCGCTGTGGGTCGACGCCGGCTGGCACCCCCTCGTGATCACCATCGACGCAGAGCTGGCCCGGCTCGACCCCCAATATTGGGTGCACCAGATCAAGGAGAAGTTCGGCACCCTGCGTTACTAGTGCCAGGCGAGCGGCGACGATCCCGATTCTCAGCTACTCGACGCCATGGACGCCATCACCGACGACGCCGAAGGCGCCTCCGCCACCGTCTGCGAACGATGTGGCCAACTCGGCACACTGCACCAGAGCCGTCACGTCCGGGTCAAAACCCTCTGCACCACGTGCGCCAACCAGCTCGGGCATACCCCCCACCCCTCCAGCGGTGACGCGAACGACGCGACGTGAGGCTTGTGGCTCCCGCCGCGGCGACTGCGCAGGCCCGACCGACATGTGGGCAAAACCCCTTCGTCAGACTTGTTTGCCAGCGGTACCGTCAACTTTCCCTACTGATTCACAGAGGTGTGTTGTGGCACAACGAACACCGAAAAAGGTGGTCGTGTCGGACGGGGCCCTTCGGAACGCTGGCCGCCGAGCCACGAAAGCCTCGGCCAAGCTGGCAGGCAGGGTAGTTCCGGCCGACCATCGTCGTAGTGCAGCAGTCACGGCATATCTCGCAAGGCAGCAACCGCGCCAAAGCTGAGCTCGGAGATCTGTCGGTCCTGGCCGGCACGGTGCCCGATGCGGTCACTGGGGAAACGAGGCGCCGATGCGGGATGACTGGAGCGCCGCACGACGGTTGGTGTCGGCATTTCATTGCGGTGCTGTGGACAACTTCGTCGCCGTCGTCGACGAGATAGACACTGCTGGACGGTGGAAAGCGGTGGCGCTGGCATTAGTGGGCGAGGTGGCTGCGATCGCCAACCATGTACGCGGATCAGCAGCCCAAGATTTCCTGGACCAGCGATTGGCAGCTGCGCTTGACCGCGATCGGCAGACAGGGTGAACCCTAAAGTGAAACCCCGGTGATATCGGATCGAGTGGCTCAGCGTCGCCCGTGGCCGTTGATCTTCGTGAACTGACGCTGTTCGTCAGCGACGTCGATGCGGCCGCACGCTTCTACGAAGCGATCGGATTGGCGTTGTACTGCATCGAGGAGCCGGAACATCCACGCCATTACGACGGCGAACTGGGGCTGCAGCTGTGGCCGGCGACCGCGCGGCGCCCAGTCAGCTATCTGCAACTCGGCTGCGTGGTCGAGGATATTTCGGCCACCGTTACGCGGCTCGACGCCGTCTGAGCGTCGTGGACCTGCGACCTGCCGAACTTCGTGCGCACCTCGGACCCAGCGATCCCAATTCGATTGGACCAGCGGACTTCGCCGCCGCCTCGATGCTCAGCGTGAACATCCCTGCCCAAGCGGCGATCCGCCTCCTGAGCCGCGACGCCAACGAGATCACCGCTCTGCTGCACCAAATCCCGGTGGACGTCGACATCATCACCATCGACCCCAACGACCTTGTGCCCGGTGGGCCTGCCAGCCTGCTGTGGCAATTGCTCCGCCGAGGCAACGACGGAATGGGCAGAACCCGGACCAGCAAGCTCATCGCAGCCAAACGTCCACGGCTTATACCCATCTGGGACAGCTTCGTCGAGCAGGCCACCGGACTGGACACCTCTGACTACTGGCGACAGTTCCAAGCGGTCCTCGCCGCCGACGATCGCGCGATATGGACCTGGTTGCCTCAGATCCGCAGCGCTGTCCCGAATGTGCCTGCTGCGGTGTCGAATCTGCGGATCCTTGACGTGCTGCTGTGGATGACGGTCGATCAGCAGCGGTGATGATTGTGCGACGCTAACGGGGACTGAGGGGCGACGCGCCTAGGCCAGGGCGGTTCTCCGCGGAAAACCGTTGGCACGCCACCCTACTGGCCACAGTGTGATGTACAACACATTATGTCGGCGGTGCTGGGATCTGATATCTTCGGGTCCCGCTTCTGCTGCGGCGAGCAGTGTTGCATTTCGTAACCGGCATCTTTCGACTCCGCTGCACGTCAGCCTGCTGCCGACATTACCTTTGGTGGAAACCTTTCCTGCAGAGGGAAATTGGCGGGTGCCGCTTTGAGTTCAGGATGCGCCGGATGCCCAGACACGCGCAGATGCTGGCTACCGCGATTATCGCAAGTACCGGTTTAACTTCAGGCCGTGCCGGTGCTCTACCGGCAATCGAGCGGAGGCGGGCAATGGACAGACCACCCACCAGGGTGCGGGAGCGGGTCCGGGTCGAGTTGCGGCTGCCACCCCATGTGGCCCAGATGATCTACGTGAACCGTCCCGGGTTTCATGCACCCTCAGGTTTCTGTGATCCGGCCGGTCTACCGGTCACGAGTTGGGAATAGTAGCGGGCTTCGGCTTCGGCCGGCGGAATGCGTCCGAGGCGGTGCATCAGGC
>NZ_JBQQCF010000090.1:0-8439 GCF_052245755.1 Mycobacterium sp. 4D054 | reverse complement strand
AATACCCTAGCAAGCCAGCGGTCCGATCTAATCGGGTAGTTACGCCGTACCCGCGTCGTGTGGCTTACATGTGCGCGATGCATTCCCGCACGATCCGCGGCCCGGTTCCGTGAGTCCGATCAGTAAAGTCGACGAAGCCCACCGAATGGGTGCCCACTATTTCGGGGGCAAGCTGGAAAAGACAAAGCGCTTCCTGCTCGGTGAGATGCTCGGCCGCATCACCCGGCACCTGTTGCTGATGACTGCCACTCCACACTCTGGCAAGGAAGAAGACTTCCAGCTCTTCCTTACCCTGCTGGACCGCGATCGCTTCGAAGGTAAGAACACCAAGACCGCCAACACTGACGGCATCATGCGCCGCATGGTCAAAGAAGACCTGCTGACCTTTGACGGGAAGAAGCTCTTTCCCGAGCGCCGCGCCGAGACCGTGCCCTACGAACTCACCGAACTGGAGTACTCGCTTTACGAGCAGGTCACCGCCTACGTCCGCGAGGGCATGAATCGTGCCGACCGGGTGGGCGGCAAACGCAAGAACACGGTCGGCTTCGCACTGACCGTGTTGCAGCGCCGCCTGGCATCGAGCCCCGAGGCCATCTACAAGAGCCTCGTGCGCCGTACCGAACGGCTCGAGCGCAAGAAGCTCGAAATTCTCAACGGCACCTACACCGACAGGGAGCCGACCGTCGACGTCGAAGGACTCGACGCTGACGACTACAGCTCCGAGCAGATCGAGGAGCTCGAAGAGGAGCTGCTCGACGCCGCCACCGCTGCGCAGACAGTCGAGGAACTTGATGCCGAACTGCTCGAACTAGCCGAGCTGACGACGGTCGCCAAGCTGGTTCGCGATTCGGGCACCGACCGCAAGTGGACCGAGTTGAGCCGCATCCTGCAGGACGAGGCGCTGACCGTCGACGCGAACGGCTGGCCGCGCAAGCTGATCATCTTCACTGAGCACCGCGACACCCTCGACTACCTGGCCGGTCGCATCCGGACGCTAATCGGCAAGCCCAACGCCGTGCAGGCGATCCACGGCGGAGTGCGCCGCAGAGAGCGCCGAACGATCACCGAGGAATTCACCAAGAACAGGGACTGCCAGATCCTGCTGGCCACCGATGCCGCCGGCGAAGGCCTCAACCTGCAAGCTGCCCACCTCATGGTCAACTACGACCTGCCGTGGAACCCCAACCGGATCGAGCAGCGCTTCGGCCGTATCCACCGCATCGGCCAGGAGGAAGTCTGCCGCCTCTGGAACATCGTCGCCAGCAACACCCGCGAAGGTGACGTCTTTGTCCGGCTGCTTGCCAAGATCGAAGAACAGCGAAAAGCCTATGGCGGCAAAGTCTTCGACGTCCTCGGGGAAGCATTCTCGGAGACTCCCCTGCGAGAACTGCTTCTGGACGCGATCCGGTATGGCGAACTTCCCGAAGTTCGCGCCAAGATGCACGAAGTCATCGACCACAAAGTATCCGACGGGCTCAAGGAACTGCTCGACGAACGAGCACTCGCCTCAGACCACCTCGCCGACGCTGACCTCGCCAAGCTTCGCGCCGCCATGGACGAGGCCCGCGCCCGCCGACTCCAGCCGCACTACATCGAACTCGCGTTCAAGGCGGCATTCACTCGACTCGGTGGCCGTATCGCCAAACGTGAACGCGGTCGCTACGAAATCGCCAACGTGCCGGCACAACTCAGGGCCAGCAAGTACCAGCCGATCGCCACCAAGTATGACCGCGTCGCCTTCGACCTTGAACATGTGCACTCCGAAGAGCTGGCACGCGCCGACCTGCTCGCACCGGGACACCCGCTGCACGACGCAGTGATGGACGAAGCGATACGACACTTTGGCGGCACACTAAACAGCGGCACCGTGCTGGTATCAGCGACGCTGGAGGAGCCTCACCTGCTCGTCGGCGTTGTCGAAGAGGTCGCCGACGCCACTGGCGCTGCGGTGTCCCGACGATTTGGCTACGCCTATGTCGACAGCCTCGGCACCGTGACGCCCGCAGGGCCGGCCCCCTATCTCGATTGCGTCGCCGCACCCGACACACCAGCCGTCGCTACGGCTCGCCAGCTCCCCTGGTTGGCCGACGCCGAAGACCGCGCGAACAGCTGGATCATCACGACCCAACTTCCCGAGTATCTGGCCGAAGTACAACCACGGCGTGCCGCCGAACTCGCCAAGTGCCGCGATCTAGTCGTGAAACGCCTTGAAGGCGAACGGGATCGGATGCTCCTCGATGCTGCGGTGGCCGCGGAGAAGGAGCAGACCGGCGAAAAGCCGAAGGAGTCGGCCGAGAGCCTCAACCGCAAGGCGGTGGAACTCGACGCTCGCCTACGAAACCGGCTTGAACTGCTCGACAAGCAGTCGCTCATGTCGATCAAGCCACCCAGAATCGTCACTGCCGCGCTTGTCTTACCCGTAGCTATGGTTGATGGCGAACTTCCGGCGTCAGCGCCGATCCATGCCAAGGAGACCAAGGAGGTCGAGCGGCGCGGTGTCGATCTGGTGATGGTGACGGAACGAGCGCTTGGCCGTAGACCGATCGAACAGGCCTTCAACAACAAGGGATTCGACATCCTGTCCTCGGACGTGAGTGGCGGCACCTACCGCATCGAAGTCAAGGCCCGACTGGAGGGTGCCGCGGACTTCTTTGTCACGCACAACGAGGTGATGGTCGGCAAGAACGCGGCCCCACGCTACCGGCTTGCCTTGGTCAGGGTTGATCCGCGAGGCCCGGACCATGATGAAGTGCGCTACCTCGACAACCCGTTCGCATCAACGGATCTGGGTGATTTCGCCTCGACCGGCATCCGCGGTGATTGGGCGAAAATGTGGGCGAAGGGGACTCAGCCATTTTGAGGCAGCCGCACAACAATGACTCCTGTCACATCGTCGGGCATGTTCGACGCCACTTCGTCGGCGTCGAACTCCCCCGACTGGATTTCGAGCACGTAGTCGGGCGGAGCGTGGCGCAGAGGTTCGAGCGCGTGCTGGAAGTAGGGAACTCCCCAGTGGCCACTATCAGAGGGCAAGTCTGGGAAGACGGGTCCAAGGCGGTCATGACCGCCACTGCGCACGATGCTCGGAGCGGACGGCGAAACCGCAGTGAACTGCCCCGCACGCGCCCTGAGAAGTTGGTCGATCATCGACTTTGCCACTTGCCGGACTCCCGACTGAGGGGTCAGCAGAAAGTTGATGAGCTCAGGGTCCATATCCTCCACCAGCGTGGGGATGAGCAGCGTTCGTGTCGAACTCGGCTTCCACAGCTCTTCAAGCGCAACCGAGCGTTCGTACGTGGTCACCGAATCGTTGACGATCGCCGGGTCGGCCAGCAGAGCCGGCATCAGGGAAATAGAGCGTTTCACGCACGATGTGCAGCGCATCACTCGGTGATCGTCGGGGCACGGCTCCCAGTTTCGGTAGCCGCCTGTACCGAGGTAGAGCGCGTACACCGGCACCAGGTTCAGACTCGCCGCTGTCGCCCTCAGGATCGACTCCTGACCGCCCGCGGTGGTGCGGTATCCGAAATCGAATCGCCAATTGCTTTCGTGCACCGTCAGACGCTTTGCCTGCACGAGCATCCCGTAGGCGGAGTCGGCGTCCACCCACCACCAGATCCAGTCGGCGCCGCTGGTGGCTTCTGCGGGCTGAGTGAACGGAACCACGCTGACGGCCGTAGCGGCGCGGGAGATCACGATCTCGGTGACAGCCGTTTCACCCCACGGCAGAAATGCTCGCTCACAAGCCGCCATGTGCTGCACGGAATGCTCTCGCGCCCGCCTGAACGCCGTCTCCACCGTCGCCACGGCCGAATACTCGCATATGCGATAGGTCGAGCCTGCGGGATGAGCCAGGTGTCGTCGCGCACTGTCGATGGGTTTCAGCAGGCAGTGGCGCCGCGGCGCCGCGTGGTCATGCCCGAGAGCTGGGCAGAAGGGTCGATGTGGTTCAGAAGCGCAAGTTGATCGAGGTGGCACTTCCTCTCGAGGTGATCAACCGAGAGTCGGCCCGTGAGAAGTCGATTCGGCACGGTCATCCCTCCACGCTGCACCTGTGGTGGGCCCGACGCCCCCTCGCTGCTGCCCGTGCGGTGCTGTTCGCGCAGCTCGTCGACGACCCGTCGTCGAATCTCGAGGAGTTCCCGACTGAGGAGTTGCAACGCAAGGAGCGCGAACGGCTACACAAACTTATCGAGCGGCTCGTCGTCTGGGAGAATATTCGCGACGAGAAGCTGTTCGCTGAAGCCCACTCCGAGATCCTCAAATCCACCGGCGGCAATCCACCGCCGATCCTCGACCCCTTCGCCGGCGGTGGAACCATCCCGCTGGAGGCACAGCGCCTCGGGTTGGAGGCGCACGCATCCGACCTGAATCCTGTTGCGGTACTAATCAACAAGGCGTTGATTGAGATTCCGCCGAAGTTCGCCGGGAGGGCGCCGGTGTCCCCCGACGTCGCCAAGGACCAACTCTCCCATCCGTGGCCGGCTGCGACCGGAATGGCCGAGGACGTCCGCCGCTACGGCCAATGGATGCGACACGAAGCCGAAAAACGCATCGGACACCTCTACCCCAAGGCCACCTTGTCAGACGGCTCGCAGGCGACCGTAATCGCCTGGATCTGGGCGCGCACAGTCACCTGCCCCAACCCCGCCTGCGGCATCGCGATGCCGCTCGTGCGCTCCTGGTCGCTCGGCAAGAAGAAGGGGAAGGAAGCCTACGTGGTGCCGTCCGTAGTCGACAGCACCGTTCGCTTTACGATCGGACATGACCCCAAGCGCGCTCCTACCGCAGCCAACGACGGCACTGTGGGCCGCACCGGCGCTACGTGCATCGGATGTGGATCGGCCGTGGAATTGAAGTACATCCGCACCGAGGGACGGGCCGGACGTTTGGATGCTCAGCTCATGGCAACTGTCGCCGAAGGCAATCGCGCGCGCATCTACCTGGATCCCACAGTCGAGCATGAATCGGCCGCTTCGGTCAAGCGCCCTGACAGTGTGCCAAGTGGTGACCTCGCGGACAATCCACGAGACTTCAAGACACCGAATTACGGCATGACGACGTTCGCTGACCTATTTACGGCGCGGCAACTCACCGCGCTCACCACATTCAGCGACCTCGTCGCGGAGGTCCGTGAACGAGTGCTGTCCGACGCCCTCGCCGCCGGCACGCCCGAAGGCGTTCGTCTCGAAGCCGGCGGCACAGGTGCTGCGGCATACGCCGATGCCGTTGCGACATATCTCGGCTTCGCGATCAGCCGTATGACCAATAAGGCGAGCACCATATGCTCGTGGGACTCCAGCACGAAGATGGAGGCGGTGCGAAGCGTATTCGCGCGCCAAGCACTTCCCATGAGTTGGGATTATGCCGAGTCGAACCCCTGGGGCGGCTCAGGCGGAGATTTCGAGGAAGATCTTCTATGGATTAGCCGTGTGCTAGATAAGTCGTCCGGTGGTGTTCCTGGAGTCGTCGGCCAGGCCTCAGCAGCGGAGCGCGGATACAGCGGTTATCTCGTATCAACCGATCCGCCGTACTACGACAACATCGGTTATTCAGATCTATCCGACTTCTTCTATATCTGGCTGCGCCGATCGCTGCGTTCCATTCACCCCCAACTGCTCAGCACAATGTTGGTTCCCAAAACCGAGGAACTCGTGGCCAATCCATATCGTCACGGCGGCAGGAGCGGCGCACATCAGTTCTTCGAGGATGGCTTTCGCAAGGTCTTTTTTAAAGCGCGCGAGTCTGCCTTTACCGACCTGCCGATCACCGTCTACTACGCCTTTAAGCAATCAGAAGCCACCGCTGTCGGGGAATCATCTACGGGCTGGGAAACACTCCTCGAAGGAATGATCCGGTCGGGGTGGGCGGTCACTGCCACGTGGCCCGTGCGTAGTGAACTAGGCAACCGGATGATCGGTTCCGGGACCAACGCCCTTGCTTCATCGATTGTTTTAGCGTTGCGGCCGCGTCCACTCTCAGCCCCGAGCACCGACCGACGCGAGTTCGTAGAGGCCCTCAAAGCTGAACTCCCGCAAGCGCTCAAGGAGCTTCAGCACGGCGCGATCGCACCGGTTGACCTACCGCAAGCCGCCATTGGGCCGGGCATGGCTGTGTTCTCCCGCTATTCGACGGTGCTGGAGCCTGACGGGTCGAAGATGTCGGTGCGTTCTGCCTTAGCTCGGATCAACCAGATCCTCGATCAAGTGCTCAACGAGCAGGAAGGCGACTTCGACTCGACGACGCGGTTCGCGATTGCCTGGTATCGCCAACACGGTTACAACACAGGAACGTTCGGTGACGCCAACAATCTCGCCAACGCCCGCAACACCACCGTGGACGCGATGGACCGCGGCGGCATTCTGACCAGTCGGGCCGGAAAGGTCCAACTAACCAAACCGTCAGATCTGAGCGCGGACTACAACATTCTGACCGACCAACAGACCAGCAACTGGGAGGCCATGCACCACCTGATCGGGATCCTGGAGGGCGAAGGCATTACGCCCGCTGGTGAGTTCCTGCGATCAGCAATGCGTCGTCCCGACGGTGCCGTCGACGCTGATCTGGTCAAGGAGCTTGCGCACCTGCTGTTCCGGGTCGCGGAGGCAAGCGGCTGGACCAAAGACGCGCTGAGCTTCAACAGTCTCGTCACCAGCTGGCCGGAGATTGTCGATGTTGCACGGTCTGACGCGTCGGCGGCGAGCTCGCAGAGTGCGTTCGACTTCACCGAGGAGGACTGACGTGGGATTCCTGACGCCGATGCATGAGTTGGGTGAGTACCTGGCGTGGACTCGGTCTGGCGAGATCCAATTGCCGGACTTCCAGCGCGGCTACAAGTGGGAAGATGAACGCATCCGTCAACTCCTGGTCACGGTGCTGCGCGGACACCCCTTAGGCGCAGTGATGCTCCTGAAAACCGGCAATTCTCAAGTGCGATTCAAGCCTCGCGCAATCGAAGGCGTCGATCTGGCAGCGGGTGTCCAAGCGAAGTTTCTACTACTGGACGGACAGCAGCGTCTCACCTCGCTCACCCAGGCGCTCAGCGGTAACGGCGTCGTTGCGACGAAGGACAGCCGAGGAAAGCTGCTCGACCGACGCTACCTCGTCCACATGCAGACGGCACTGAGTGACCCCAATCGTGTCGACGAAGCCATCATCTCGATTCCCGCCGATGGTGTCATCCGCACCAACTTCGGCAAGGACGTCGTCCTCGACCTGAGCGACCACGACAAGCAGCGCGAACATGGCTACTTTCCGCTGCACCTGCTCTACGGGGACTACATGAGCTGGATCCTCGAACTACAGGACCGCGAACTTGGCAAGAAGTTCCACGAAGAATTCATCAAACCCGCTGCTACCTATGACATCCCGGCGATCATCCTCGATGAGAACACCGACAAGGCGGCCGTGGCGACTGTCTTCGAGAAAGTCAATATCGGCGGTCTGCCGCTCAATGTATTCGAGTTGCTAACCGCCGTCTTCGCCGGCGATGCGCACTACTTTGAGTCGGCCGGGGAAGACTTCCGCTTGAACGACGACTGGAAGGAGACCCAGCTTAAGTGGGCGTCCTACCCAGTGTTGGCCGCCGTCGAAAACACCGACTTCCTGCAGGCCGTCACAATGCTCACCACCCGGCAGCGACATCTCGCCGACACCTCCGACCGGCCACCGGCGATCTCGGCCAAGCGTGAGGACGTGCTGAGGCTGACGTTGACCGACTACCTAAAGTGGCGTGACCCGCTGCGGGAGGCATTCGTTTGGGCCGCGACGTTCCTGGCGGACCGCCACATCTTCGCTCCGCGCGACGTACCGTACCCCAAGCAACTCGTTCCACTGGCGGCCATCAAGGTGGCGCTGGGCAAGGACGCGGATCTGATCAGCGTCAGCGAGCGTCTGGTCCGCTGGTTCTGGTGCGGAGTCCTCGGCGAACTCTACGGGTCGGCAAGTGAAACACGCTTCGCCCGCGACATCGAAGCTGTCCCCGCTTGGGCGATCGACGAGTCCGCACCGACACCGCGCACCATCCAGGACGCCAGCTTCACCGAATCCCGTCTGCACTCGCTGCGTAGACGAAACGCGGCGGCCTATAAGGGTATTGCGGCGCTCATCCTCGCCAGAGGTGCTCGGGATTGGATGGAGGACAAGACCTTCGACAAGGTGCAATACGTCGACCTCGCCGTCGACATCCATCACGTGTTCCCACAGAAGTGGTGTGACGACAACGGCATTGACCACGAGCACCGCGAAAGCATCGTCAACAAGACGACGATCAGCGCGCGTACGAACCGCATCATCGGCGGCGCGGCGCCATCCTGAAGCGCCCCAGGTTTGATGCCGCATCTTTCTGAGTTGGAAGGATGCAAACCATGCCGAAGAAGATCGACCCGAACGTCAGGGAGCGCTGTGTGCGGCAGGTGCTGGATACCTTGCCGCTGTACC
>NZ_JBQQCF010000089.1:0-8454 GCF_052245755.1 Mycobacterium sp. 4D054 | reverse complement strand
ATCGTCGCCGCGCCCACCCCTCCAACTCGGCCCGCTCGTCAGTGGTCAAGACAATCTTCGCGGCATGAGGTGTCGGCACAACCCAGTCTAACAACTAGATCGCAATTAATGACTCAGGACACTAGGCGCCGACGGCCAGGTCTACTGGACCGCATGAGAACCCCGCCGGACCGTCGCCGAGATTGCCTGTGGTGCGCCTACTCTCAGGCTTGACGCACGTGGAATGCGATTTCGGCGGAACACCAGCCCCGGCGGGTCACCAACCCTGAGCGGGTCACCAGCCGCGGCGGTGGGGGGCCGATCCGATCAGTTCACCCTGCCGGGCCACGTCGCGGCTGCGGTAGACGATGTACGGACGGAACAGGTACCCGACGGGGGCACTGAACGCGTGCACCAACCGGGTGAACGGCCACAGGCAGAACAGCGTCAGACCGATCAGCACGTGGATGTGAAACCACAACGGCGCCTGCACCATCAGGTCACCGCGCGGCTGCAGCACCCAGATCGAACGGAACCACGGCGACACCGTCTGCCGGTAGTCGTGCTCTGCGCCCACCGGTGTCGCCCCGATCAGCGTGCAGGCCAACCCGGCGACGATGGCGAGCACCAGGACCAGATACATCACCTTGTCGTTGACCGTCGTCGCCATGAACACCGGGCCGCGGGTGCGCCGCCGGTACACCAGCAGCGCGATACCGACCAGCGTGCAC
Organism: Mycobacterium sp. 4D054; assembly: GCF_052245755.1. Classification (NCBI taxonomy): domain Bacteria; kingdom Bacillati; phylum Actinomycetota; class Actinomycetes; order Mycobacteriales; family Mycobacteriaceae; genus Mycobacterium; species Mycobacterium sp. 4D054. Next base: position 7,744 of record NZ_JBQQCF010000089.1, on the reverse strand, counting down.
ACTCCCGCGATGGCGCCGAGTACCAGCGCTTGGATGTGATAGGCATGGTTGCTCAATCCGACGGCGTCGGTCCAGGATTCGGGGATCACCAGGCCGATGACGTGGCCGACGATCACCACCAGGATGCCGAAGTGGAACATCGGGCTGGCGATGCGCAGCAGCCGGCTCTCGTAGAGCTGCGAGGACCGGGTGGTCCAGCCGAACTTGTCGTAGCGGTACCGCCACCAGGTGCCGATGATGACGATCGCCAGCGTCACGTAGGGGATGACGTCCCAGAAGATCTCCCAACCGGACATGTCACCGCACCCTTTCTGCCTCGACGCCGGCGTCGACCCGGCGCGGCGGGACGGTCAGCGTGAACGGTTGCAGTCCTACGGCCTCGGCAGGAGGACCGTCCGCGGCCAGCCGCTGCGCACGGCGCACTTCGCCGTCGGTGGCCGGCGGCAGCGTCGAGAGCACCGCCGCGATCGCGGGGGCATACGGGGAGTCCTTCTCCGCCAACGCCTGATGTAGCACCTCCAGAGCCACCCGGTGCTCGCACAACAAGCGCCGGCCGGCGTCGGGGTCGACGGTGGCGGCGAACTCGAGTACCACCGGAAGGTGGTCGGGCGCCTCACCAGTCGGCATCTCGACCCCGGAACGCCGGTAGACGTCGGCGAAATCCAGCATCGCGCGACCGCGATTACGGGTGTCCCCCGCGGTCCAGTACGTCAAGTAAAGCGTGGCGCGGCGGCGCATGTCGAAGGTCGCCACGTACCGCTGTGCCGCATCCATCGGGTCTACTTCGCGCACCGCGTCGACCGTGCGCGAAAGATGTTCTCCCGCAGCACCGTCGATGTAACACAGCAGTTCTGCCGCGGTCTCCAGCTGCCGCGGGTCGGGATAGCTCAACACCAGCGAGGCGCACTGCCACACCAGCCGGTCGGCGAGCGGCCGGCGTCTGCGCAGCCTCATCCCCGGTCCCCGTTCTGCGGGAACATCCCCGGCGGCGCGCCGCGGCCGTCCCAGTTCAACAGGTTGACCCGCGACGGACGGGACTCGTTGGCCGCCATGTGCTCGCTGGTCTGCCGGTGTCGCAGCGCGTGGAAGGTCTCCACCGCGACGGGCACCGGCACACCACTGGCCTCGCCGAAGGGTCCGGACTCGTACATGCCCGGGCCGCCTTCGAACGACAGCGAGCAGCCCGGCTCCTCGATCCCGGGAAGTCCTTCGGTGGCGTACGCCGTCGGGATCACGTAGCGCTCATCGTATTTCGCAAGGGCCAGCAGTCGGTACATGTTGTACATCTGCTCCTCGGTCATCCCGACAGACTCCGGGATGTGCGGCTGCGTGTCGCGACCGAGGTTGACGTCGCGCATGTAGGACCGCATCGCCGCCAGACGGCGCAGCACACCCTCGACCACCGCGGTGTCGCCCGCGGTGAACAACCCAGCCAGATACTCGATCGGGATGCGCAGCGCCTCCAGTGCGCCGAACAGATTCCCGACCTCCTCGCCGTCGTGGCCGCTACGGCTGACCGCGTCCACCACCGGCGACAGCGGCGGGATATACCAGACCATCGGCACGGTCCGGTACTCCGGGTGCAGCGGCAACGCCACCTGATAGGTGTGGATCAGCGCGTAGATCGGCGAACGCTGCGCGGCCTCGATCCACTCGTCGGAAATCCCCTCGGCGCGGGCCGCGGCGATCACTTCGGGATCGCTGGGGTCCAGCAGGATCGACTTGTGCGCGTGGTACAGGTCGGTGTCCTCGGGCGTCGAGGCCACCTCCAGCACCCGGTCGACGTCGTAGAGCACCAGTCCCAGATAGCGCAACCGGCCCACGCACGTCTCCGAGCACACCGTCGGCAGTCCCACCTCGATGCGCGGATAGCACAGCGTGCACTTCTCGGCCTTGCCCGTCTTGTGGTTGAAATACACCTTCTTGTACGGGCATCCGGACACACACATCCGCCATCCGCGGCAGCTGTCCTGATCGACCAGCACGATGCCGTCCTCGCTGCGCTTGTACATCGCGCCCGACGGGCACGACGCCACGCAGGACGGGTTCAGGCAGTGTTCGCAGATCCGCGGCAGATAGAACATGAACGTCTGCTCGAGCTCAAGCCGGACCTGCTCGCTGACCTGACGCAGCACCGGGTCGCCGGAGAGCAGTTCGGTGGAGCCGCCCAGGTTGTCGTCCCAATTGGCCGACCACTCGACCTTCATCGGCTCGCCGCTGATCAGGCTGCGCGGCGGTGCGACCGGAATATGTTCGCCCAGAGGCGAGTTCGTCAAATTCTCGTAGTCGTAGGTCCACGGCTCGTAGTAGTCGTCGATCGAGGGCAGCTTGGGGTTCGAGAAGATGTGCAACAGCTTGGAAAATCGTCCGCCTCCACGCAGTCGCAACCGGCCCCGCCGGTCCCGCACCCAACCGCCGCGCCACCTGTCCTGGTCCTCGTAAGTGCGCGGATAGCCTTGCCCGGGCCGGGTCTCGACGTTGTTGAACCACACGTACTCGGTGCCGGGCCGGTTGGTCCACGCCTGCTTGCAGGTCACCGAACAGGTGTGGCACCCGATGCACTTGTCCAGGTTCATCACCATCGCCATCTGGGCCATCGGTTTCACTGGTAGAACACCTCCTGCGAGCGCCGGCGCACGACGGTGACCTCGTCGCGCTGGTTTCCGGTGGGGCCCAGATAGTTGAACGCGAACGCCGTCTGGGCGTACCCCCCGGCGAGGTGACTGGGCTTGACCAGCAGCCTGGTCAGAGAATTGTGAATGCCGCCCCGTTTGCCGGTGGTCTCGGTCAGCGGCACGTCGATCGTGCGTTCCTGGGCGTGATAGACGAACACCACCCCCTCGGGCATCCGGTGGCTGACGATCGCCCGGCACACCACCACGCCGTTGCGGTTGACGGCCTCCACCCAGTCGTTGTCGCGCACAGCGATTTTGGCGGCGTCGACCGGACTCATCCACATCGTCGGCCCACCGCGTGACAACGACAGCATGAACAGGTTGTCCTGATACTCCGAGTGGATCGACCACTTGGAGTGCGGGGTCAGGTAACGCACTGTCAGCCCGATGCCGTCCCGCTCACCGACGGCACCCTCGCCGAACAGTCGGGCCATGTCCAGCGGCGGCCGGTACGCCGGCAGCTGCTCGCCGAGTTCCTCCACCCAGTCGTGGTCCAGATAGAAGTGCATCCGCCCGGTCAGGGTGTGGAACGGCTTGAGCTGTTCGATGTTCACCGTGAACGGCGCATATCTTCGCCCGCCCGTCTCGCTGCCCGACCACTCCGGACTGGTGATCACCGGCACCGGCCGGGACTGGGTGTCGGCGTAGGTGATGCGGCGCTCTTCGCTGCCCTCGGCTAGGTGCACCAGCGCAGTTCCGGTGCGCCGCTCCAGCTCCCGGAAGCCCTCGACGGCCAGCCGCCCGTTGGAGGTTCCCGACAGCGCGAGGATGACATCGGCCATCCGTTCGGCGGTGGTGATCGCCGGACGGCCCGCGGCCGGCCCCGATCCCAGCACCCCGAACTTCTTCGACAGTTCGGCGACTTCCTGCACCGGCCAGGTGGTCACCCCTTTCGTCGTCACCCCGAGCCGGTCCACCAGCGGGCCGAGCGTCGCCCACTTGTCGGCGACCGCCGGGTAGTCACGCTCCACCACGGTGAGTGGGCCGATGGTCCTGCCGGGCACCGGCACGTCGCCGGTCTCCCGCCAATCCCGCTGTGTGCCGCCCGGATATGCCATCGCGCCGGGCGTGTCGTGCTGTAGCGCGCCGAGCACCACATCGGTGCGGGTGCCCAGGTGGGTGCGCGCCAGCGCCGAGAAACTGCGCGCGATGGCGCCGAACGCGTCGAAATCCGACCGGGTTTCCCACGGCGGGTCGATCGCCGGGCTGAACGCGTGGACATAAGGGTGCATGTCGGTCGAGGACAGATCGGCCTTCTCGTACCAGGTGGCCGCGGGGAGCACCACATCGGAGAGCAGCGTCGTCGATGTCATCCGGAAGTCGATCGACATCAGCAGGTCGAGCTTGCCCTCCGGAATCTCCGGCGACCACGCGACGTCCCCAGGCCGCAGCGCCTCCTCTGTCGGGGTGGCCTGCAGATTCGAGGTGGTGCCGAGCAGATGGCGCAGGAAGTACTCATTGCCCTTGCTCGACGAGCCCAGCAGATTGGCTCGCCAGACATCGAGGACCCGCGGCCAGTTCGACGGATCGTCGGGGTCGGTGACCGCCAGCTTGAGCCGCCCCGCCGCCAGCTCCTCACACACGTACTGCGGGATATCACGTCCAGCCGCCTCGGCGTCGTCGGCGACGTCAAGGCTGGACCGGTCGAACTGAGGGTAGAACGGCATCCAGCCCATCGCCGTCGCGGCGGCCACCACGTCCATGGTGTGTTTGCCCGCGAACCGGCCCCGTGCGGTCGGGCTGGCCAGCGCGTCGGCCCGGTAGCCGTCGTAGCGCCACTGGTCGGTGTGGGCGTACCAGTACGACGTACCCGGCATCTGGCGCGGAGGGCGGGACCAGTCGGTGGCCATGGCCATCGTCGCCCAGCCAGTCACCGGCCGGCACTTCTCCTGGCCGACATAGTGCGCCCACCCGCCGCCGTTGCGGCCCATCGAGCCGGTCAGCAGCAGCAGCGCGAGCACGGCGCGGTAGGTGGTGTCCCCGTGAAACCACTGGCAGATCCCGGCGCCCATGATGATCATCGAGCGGCCACCCGACTCCTCGGCGTTGCGGGCGAATTCGCGCGCCACCCGGATCGCCTGTGCGGCAGACACTCCCGTGATCGACTCCTGCCATGCCGGGGTGTACGGAGCCTCTGCGTCGTCGTAGCCGGCCGGCCACTCCCCGGGCAGGCCGGGCCGGGCCACGCCGTACTGCGCGAGCATCAGGTCGAATACCGTGCACACCCGGTGGTCTCCGACCCGGCGCACCGGCACCCCGCGCCTCAGCGTGGCACCCTGACCGCCCACGGTGTCGAACCTCGGCAACGTGATCACCGCGGTCTCACCGCCGCCGGAATCGTCGGCCACGGTCAGCGCCGGGACCAGGTCACCGAGATCGAGGTTCCACCTGCCCTCGCCGGCCTCGCCGTAGCGGAAGCCCAGGGAGCCGGGCGGCACCGCGACGTCGTTTCTCGCGCCGTCGAGCAGCACCGGCTTGAACGCGGCGTTCTCCTGTGCGGCCCCCTCCCCCAGATCGGCGGCGGTCAGCATCTTGCCGGGCACCAGCACACCTTCGCGTTCCTCGAGTTTGACCAGGAACGGCAGGTCGGTGTAGGTGCGGACATAGTCAACGAAGAACGGAACACGTTGCCGGACAAAGTTTTCGGTGAGGATCACGTGCCCCATCGCCATCGCCAACGCCCCATCGGTGCCGGCCGCGCAGGGCATCCACTCGTCGGCGAACTTGGTGTTGTCGGCGTAGTCGGGGCTGACGCTGACCACCTTGGTGCCGCGGTAGCGCACCTCCGCCATCCAGTGGGCGTCCGGGGTGCGGGTCACCGGCACGTTGGAGCCCCACATCATCAGATACGCCGCGTCCCACCAGTCGCCGGACTCCGGGACGTCGGTCTGGTCGCCGAACACCTGAGGGGAGGCCACCGGCAGATCCGCATACCAGTCGTAGAACGAGGTCATCGCGCCACCCAGCAGGCTGACGAAACGCGCCCCCGCGGCGTGGCTGACCATCGACATGGCCGGGATCGGCGAGAACCCGGCGATGCGGTCGGGGCCGTAGGTCTTGATGGTGTGCACGTGGGCGGCGGCGATCATCTCGGTGGCCTCGGCCCAGCTCACCCGTACCAGGCCACCTCGACCGCGCGCCTGCTGGTAACGCCGACGGCGCTGCGGATCGGCCTGGATGTCGGCCCACGCGAGCACCGGATCCCCCAGCCGTGCTTTGGCTTCCCGGTACATCTCGACCAGCACACCGCGCGCGTACGGATACCGGACCCGGGTCGGCGAGTAGGTGTACCAGGAGAACGCGGCGCCCCGGGGGCATCCGCGCGGCTCGTACTCGGGCCGGTCGGGGCCCACCGACGGATAGTCGGTCTCCTGGGTTTCCCAGGTGATGATGCCGTCCTTGACGTACACCTTCCACGAGCACGACCCGGTGCAGTTCACACCGTGGGTGGAGCGCACCACCTTGTCGTGGCTCCAGCGATCTCGGTAGAACACGTCGCCGTCGCGGCCGCCGCGGCGGGTGACGGTGCGCAGATCGTCCGAGAACTCCCCAGGGGTGAAGAACCGGCCGCTGCGTTCGAGCAGCTCCTCGACGACGCCGCCGGTCCGAGGTGTGGTGGTCACCGGGCGGCCCCCTCGACGCGTGGTTGGTGAGCGTGCAAGCGCAGCGCGGTGTAGGTGAATGCGATCAGCGCGGTCGCCACCAGCAGCGACAGGCCGATGGTGTAGTCGTTCTCGACGCTGTCGTAGGTCGCCCCCATGACCAGGGGCGGGAAGTAGCCGCCGAGCCCGCCGGCCGCGGCGACAATGCCGGTGACCGAACCCACCGACTGGGAGGGCGCGCGGCGCGCGACCCAGGCGAAGACGCCACCGGTGCCGATGCCCAGGAACAGTGCCAACGTGATGAACGTGATCGCCGACCAGAAGTCCGGCGGCGGCTGGAAGATCGCCACCAGCGCAGTCACCGCCGTCCCGGTGAACGAGCCCAGCACCACGTACTTGGGGGCGAAGCGATCGGCCAGCGCACCGCCGACCGGACGGGCCAGCACCGCTGCGAGGGCAAACCCTGCGGTGCGCGCACCGGCGTCGACGGCCGAGAAGTCGTAGATGGTCTTGATGTAGGTCGGCAGGTAGTTGCTGAAGGCGACGAATCCGCCGAAGACGACGGCGTAGAGGAATGACATCTCCCATGTCACCGGCAGCTTCGCCGCGGCTTTGAGTTTCGGCACCACCGCGTCGTGGTTGGGCGTGAAGCCCGGCGAGTCGCGCATGGCCACCAGGCACAGCCCCGCGGTCGCGGCCAACGCGATCGCGATGACCAGGTGCGTGGTGAACAGCCCGAACCAGTTGACGAAGCGCGGGGTGAAGAACGCCGACAATGCGGTGCCCACCATGCCCATGCCGAACACACCGGTGGCGAATCCGCGGCGGGAAGGTTCGTACCAGTGGTTGGCGAACGGGATGCCGACCGCGAAGACGGTGCCGGCGACGCCGAGGAAGAACCCGAAGACCACCAGCAGCGGGTAGGAGCCCGACGTCCCGGCGATGCCGACCGCCAGCACCGGGAGGATCGAGGCCAACGTCACCGCGATGAACATCACCCGGCCGCCGAAGCGGTCGGTCAGCGGCCCGACCACGATCCGGCCGAGCGCGCCGACGAGGATCGGGGTCGCGACCAGGATCGAGGCCTGGCTGCTGCTGAGCGACATGTCGCCGGCCTAGGTGGTGGACAGTGGACCGATCATGTTCCAGGCCCAGAAGTTGATCGCGGAAACCCAGGTGGCCAGCGCCAGATTGAGTCCCCGCCGTGCGCCGATGTCCGGCGTTGTCGCCGTGCTCACGGATTCAGCGAAACATCTTTCCGCAGCCCTGTGTCACGTTTGGCGATATTTGAATTGATCTGTGGCGCCTTAATTTTCGAACCGGGAGCGTACCTAAGCCGACTAACCTCGACGTTTCGTGAAATAGGCTGTTGACACGACCTGTAATGCACGGAAGTGCCTGTCCTGTTTGAGAAAATGTGACTTGTCTAGGGTCCATGTTCACAAAGCGGGAAGGCACTCCGTAGGT
>NZ_JBQQCF010000088.1:0-8868 GCF_052245755.1 Mycobacterium sp. 4D054 | reverse complement strand
CACCGGAAGTGCCTTTCTGAACGTGGGCTGATCGAAGTGTGGTAACTCCAATCATCCCAGCTCAAAGGGCACTTTCCTTACATCAACACCCTCCGAACAGGCGATTCATCGGTGGATCGAGGCTAAGCCCAGACATCCCGGCGGCCTTGCGGCGCGAACATCGGATTGCCACGCCCCAAACGGCGGGGCAATCCCGAATCTGTCGGCCTGCCTGTGACTTCACACACGCGCCGACGAGCGCTTGAGACGCCCCGCCCCATCAACCCACTAATTCAGCAGACTCCTAGGTGTCAGCGGGGTCCGGGCCCCAGCGGACCCGGGCCCACCGGTCCCGGCCCGACCGGACCGGGACCCACCGGACCGACCACGCCGCCAACCCCGATCGGACCCGCGGGGCCGATCACCGGGTTCGGCGGGTTGACGTACACGTTGACCGCGATGCAAGTCGCGGTGGCGGCGTCCCAGTAGGTCCCGGCCGGGCACACCGGTTCCTGGGCCTGTGCGACCACGGCCGTCGCGGTCTGGATCAGCAGCCCCGCGGCCGCCGCCACGAACGCGACCACCGCCGCGCCCGACTTGATTCGCTCCGACATGGGCACTCCTTGGATCAGGACGCGGTCGCACGATGCGTTTACGTCTGCGTTGATAATCAGCCTGACACGAGCGGACGTTACGGCGGTGCCTTTCCGGTGAACGGCCTGCGGGCCCACCGCTCAGCCCCGCGGTGAGACCGTGACCCGACGTACCCTGCGGGCATGACCTCGCTTCAGGACGCGTTCGCACTCGCCCGGGACGACAGCGGCCTGGCGGTGGTGGCGACGGTGCGCGCGGACCAGACGATCCAGGCCTCCCTGATCAACGCCGGACCGCTGCCGCATCCCGCGACCGGCGAGCCGGTCCTCGGATTCGTCACCTACGGGCGCGTGAAACTGATGAACCTGCGGTCGCGGCCGCAGATCGCGGTCACGTTCCGCCGCGGTTGGCACTGGGCCACCGTCGAGGGCACGGCCGAACTGGCCGGCCCGGACGATCCGCAGCCGTGGCTCGGTAGCGGCGACACCCTTCCGCGGCTGCTGCGGGACATCTTCACTGCTGCGGGCGGAACCCACGACGACTGGGACACCTACGACCGCACGATGCGCGAGCAGCGCCGCACGGCCGTGCTTGTCACCCCGACCAGGATCTACGGCAACGGGTGAGAAGGACGACACGTGCGGCGCCCGCACGGACATTGCGCGTCACACGCTGATCAGCGCGGGCAGAAACGCCGCAGCGCGTAGCGCGCCACCCCTTTCGAGGCCCGCACCACGCGCTGCGAACAGGTAGTACCCGCGGAACGCTCAGCCCTTCTGGGCCGACAGCTTGCGGTACTCCAGCACCGTGTCGATGATCCCGTAATCCTTGGCCGCCTCCGCGGTCAGGATCTTGTCGCGGTCGGTGTCCTTGCGGATCACGTCGGCGGGCTTGCCGGTGTGACGCGAAAGGGTCTCCTCCATCAAAGTCCGCATCCGCTCGATCTCGGCGGCCTGGATCTCCAGGTCGGAGAACTGGCCCTGGATCACCCCACCGAGAGCGGGCTGGTGGATCAGCACCCGCGCGTTGGGCAGCGCCATCCGCTTGCCCGGGGTGCCGGCGGCCAGCAGCACCGCCGCCGCGGACGCGGCCTGGCCCAGGCACACCGTCTGGATGTCGGCACGCACGTACTGCATGGTGTCGTAGATCGCCATCAGGCTGGTGAAGGAACCGCCGGGCGAGTTGATGTACATGGTGATGTCGCGGTCGGGATCCAGCGACTCCAGGACCAGCAGCTGGGCCATGATGTCGTTGGCCGAGGCGTCGTCGACCTGCACGCCGAGGAAGATGATGCGTTCCTCGAACAGCTTGTTGTACGGGTTGGACTCCTTGACGCCGAAGCTCGAGTGCTCGATGAACGACGGCAGGATGTAGCGGGCCTGCGGTTGCACGCGTGGGTCCAGGGCGGGGTGGATAGACGAAGGGGTGTTGTCGGTCATTTGTCGAGTCCTGCTCCCGGTCCGTCGCCGTTGATGGTCACGCTGGTGATGATGTGGTCGACGAATCCATACTCGAGGGCTTCTTGAGCGGTGAACCAGCGGTCGCGATCAGAGTCGGCCTCGATGCGTTCGATGGTCTGCCCGGTGAACTCAGCGTTCAGCCGGAACATCTCTTTCTTGATGCTGGCGAACTGCTCGGCCTGGATCGCGATGTCCGCCGCGCCGCCGGTGATCCCGCCGAGCGGCTGGTGCATCAGGATGCGGGCGTGCGGCAGTGCGTAGCGCTTGCCCTTGGTGCCCGCGGCGAGCAGGAACTCGCCCATCGAGGCGGCCATACCCATCGCGTAGGTGGCCACGTCGCACGGGGCCAGCACCATCGTGTCGTAGATCGCCATGCCGGCGCTGATGGAGCCACCGGGCGAGTTGATGTAGAGGTGGATGTCCTTGGTCGGATCCTCGGCCGACAGCAGGAGGATCTGCGCGCAGAGCCGATTGGCGATGTCATCGTCGACCTGTGAGCCCAGGAAGATGATGCGCTCGGCCAGCAACCGCTCATACACCGAGTCGACAAGGTTGAGGCCCGACGAGGCGCCACGCATGTCAGTCACGACTGGATACCTGCTTTCTTTGTCTACTTCCGACGCGGTGACCGGTCTTACGAACGACACTAACGAACCCGCGCCGACGGGGAGTCCCCAGACGGCACGCGTTCGCTCACAGCATCACTTGGAGTCGTCGGCCTGTTCATCGGATTCGGGGGCGGCGGCGGGCTCGCCGGACGCGTCCGCGTCGTCCTGCGTGTCATCCGCACCGGCAGCCTCGGCCTGCTCACCGGAAGGCCCGAAGAACTCCGCGGTGTCGATCTCGGTGCCGTCGGTGTCGGTGACGGTGGCGCCGTGCACGACCGCCGCGACGGTCAGCCCGCGGCGCACGTCGGCGAACATCGCGGGCAGCTGGTTGTTCTGCTGCAGCATCTGCAGCAGCTGCTGAGGCTCCAGACCGTACTGGCGCGACATCAGCACCAGGCGCTCGGTGAGGTCGTTCTGCCCCACCTGGATCTCCAGCTTGTCGGCGATGGCGTCCATCAGCAGCTGGGTCTTGATTGCCTTCTCGGCGTTGGCCCGGTTGTCGGCGTCGAACTCCTCGCGGCTGCTGCCCTGCTCCTTGAGGGTCTCGGCGAACTTGTCCTCGTCATGGTCGAGGCCGTGGATCGCGTTGTGCAGCGTGTCGTCGACCTGGGCCTGTACGACGGCCTCGGGCAGCGGGATCTCGGTCTGCTCGAGTAGCACCTCGATGGCCTTGTCGCGGATCGCCTCGGCCTGCTGGACCCGCTTGATCCGGCTGACCTTCTCCTTCAGGTCGGCGCGCAGCTCGTCGACGGTGTCGAATTCGCTTGCCAGTTGGGCGAAGTCGTCGTCGACCTCGGGCAGCTCCCGCACCTTCACCGACCGCAGGGTGACGGTGACCTCGGCTTCCTGGCCGGCATGCTCCCCCGCGACCAGCGTGGTGGTGAAGGTCTTGGACTCGTCGACGTTCAGCCCGATGATGGCCTCGTCGAGACCCTCGATCAGCTGCCCGGAGCCGATCTCATGGGACAGCCCCTCGGTCTGGGCCTCGGGAACGTCCTTGCCGTCGACGGTCGCCGACAGGTCGATCGAGACGAAGTCGCCGTCCTCGGCGGGCCGGTCGACCCCGGTCAGGGTCCCGAAGCGCTTCTGCAGCGAGTCGATCTCGGCGTCGACGTCCTCATCGGCGACAGTGACCGGGTCGACGGTGATCTTCAGCGCCTCAAGGTCGGGCAGTTCGATCTCGGGCCGGACGTCGACCTCGGCGGTGAACACCAGCTCCTCGTTGTCCTCGAGCTTGGTCACCTCGATCTCGGGCTGGCCGATCGGCTGCAGCGACTCCGCGGTGATGGCCTCGCTGTAGCGGGCGGGCAGCGCGTCGTTGACGACCTGCTCCAGGACAGCACCGCGGCCGACACGGGCCTCGAGCAGCTTGCGCGGCGCCTTGCCGGGACGGAACCCGGGAAGCCGGACCTGCTTGGCCAGCTGCTTGAACGCGCGGTCGATGTCCGGTTCGAGCTCTGTGAAGGGCACCTCCACGTTGATGCGAACCCGGGTGGGGCTCAACTTCTCGACGGTGCTCTTCACGTTGGTACTCCTCTTATTGCTTCTACTGTGGGTGGTCGTGCTGTCGGGGGGCACTGCTGGTCGGGGTGACAGGATTTGAACCTGCGGCCTTCCGCTCCCAAAGCGGATGCGCTACCAAGCTGCGCTACACCCCGGTCGCTGCTGCGCACGCCTGCACGCGGCATCAGACCACCGGCGATCCTACGGCCTGGCCGCGCCGATGCCTCAATTGGATTTGAGTTAGGCGGGCCCGGTACCATTTGCCGGTACTGTCACGAAGTGCAGCACACGCGGGCGTAGCTCAATGGTAGAGCCCTAGTCTTCCAAACTAGCTACGCGGGTTCGATTCCCGTCGCCCGCTCCAACGGAGGACCAGCGGCGATCCCGTCGAACAATCGTTCGGCGGCTCGCGCTGTCCCGGATAGGGCCAAACGAGTCGTCTAGATTTCCGCAAGATCGTCTCCGGCCTCAACGCCCGCAAGAACCAGGTTCGGCCAGTTCACGGCTCGGCGAGGTCCTGCAAATAGGAGCGCGGCAGCTCGGAGCTGAGGTCGTGCCACTCCTTGGCCACCACGGCGTCACGGACCGTGTTGAGCACTGCGCGCGCGTGTGCGCGAGCGATGTCGTCAGGCACGCCCTCGCGTTCGGCGATCCGATGGACGAACTCCTCGAGCGGCATCTTGTGTGCGCGTCCGCCGCCGAGCTTCTTCCCGCGCTCCAGTACGGGGCGGAACTCCGGCGGCAGCTCCTTGGTGAGATCGTCCACCTCGCCGCCGGCTATCCGCTCGGCGAGCGTCTCGAGGACGGCCTCCGTTGCGCGCGCGGCGGTTTCACGGTCGAACCCGCCCCGGTCCGCAACCCACTGTAAGAACTCGTCGACCGGCATCGGGACTGCCGAACGGCGGGTGCCCGCCAGCAGCGGCGCGAAGTCTGCGGGCAGTTCGCGGATGAGGGTTTCCCAGGCGTCGGCGCTGACCGCTCGGCTGAGCGCCAGCAGCGCAGCATGGGCGTATCTGCGCGCTGTGTCGGCATCCGTCCCCGTTTGCTGGGCCACCCTGGCCACGAATTCGTCCGCGTCGAACAGCTCGCGGGGCGCTTTGGGCGACAGCCACGTCCGCACGCCTTCGGGCGCCTGCACCTGGACTTTGTGCAGTGCGCCGGGTGTCACCCGCTGCGCGAGCGTCACCAACGTTGAGCGCGCGACCGTCTGCGCGGTCTCTCGGTCGACTCCGGCCTCGCGTTCGATGATCGAGAAGAAGCGGTCGTTTTCCATAACACACGGTCACCCGCAAGGCACGTCCACCACACGGTGCCCACGGGTCGGAAACGGAGCGGCGCCCTCACCACGCCAGGTTCAATTGGCGGTCCTTCGAATTAGTGCTCGCGCACCGCAGCCGCCGGTGTTTCGCTCTTCACACCGCACCGATCCGCGTCGCGAAATGTTCCGATTTCGGCGCGTATTTCGCGCGCCGGCGGGTAGCACGTCGCGCAGCCATCGCCGCCTTCCGGAGGGAGATCGATGAAGCTCGTCGAGACCGATTTCCGCCTGGGCTCACTTTTCCCCGGCTGGGAGGTGGCGGACCTGCTCGCTTTGGGCGACGTGCTCAGAGTCGACGCGGCCGCCGGAGACGTGATCTTCCGCGAACGTGACACCGACGACCGGTTGTTCCTGCTCGGACACGGCCGGGTCCGGATCGGGCTCGACGGCCGCGACGGCCGGGAATGCACGTTCAGCGTGCTCGGACCGGGCGAGGTGTTCGGCGAGGAGTCGGTGTTCGATCCCGGTCCCCGGGGTTTGTGCGCCAGCGCGGTCACCGACATTCATGCGCTGTCGCTGGGACGCCGGACGGCGCTGTCCGTCATCCTTGCGGACCCGCAGATCGCCAACGGGTTCCTGCGTCTGCTGGCCCGGCGGATGCGCAGGACCCACGCCAGCATCACCGACGCGGTGTACGCCGACGTCACCGCGCGGGTCGCCAAACAGCTGCTCGGACTCGCGCAACGGTTCGGCGTCCAAGAGGACGGGGCGATGCGAGTGCCGATGGACCTGACCCAACAGCAATTCGCCCATCTGGTGGGTACCTCCCGCGAATCGGTGAACAAGGCGCTCTGCCACTTCGCCGAGCGCGGTTGGATCACCATCGGCGCCGACAGCATCCTCATCCGGGAGTCCGAACCACTGGCCGTCCGTATGTACGGGGCACGCCGTCCCGGCCGGGCCACCGCACCGAGCGCGCTTCGCTGACACGGGAATGTGATGAACATCGACGTCACGTTCATAGGGACCGCCACCACGCTGATCCGCTGCGGCTCGATCACGATCCTGACCGACCCGAATTTCCTGCACCAGGGCCAGCACGCCTACCTGGGCTACGGGTTGTGGTCCAAGCGGCTCAAACCCCCGGCGCTGCAGGTCGATCAGCTACCCGCACTGGACGCGGTCGTTCTCTCACACATGCACGGGGACCACTGGGACCGCGTCGCCGAACGCCACCTGGACCATGACCTACCCGTCTTCACCACCCACGACGCGGCAAAGCGCCTGCGGCACCGCGGTTTCGGCGACGCGGTGGGATTGTCGACGTGGGACAGCTCGGTGATCGCCAACGGTTCTGAGCGGCTTACGTTCACCTCACTACCCGGCCGGCACGCACCGACCCCGATCAATCGCCTGCTGCCGCCGGTGATGGGCACGATGGTGACCTTCGAGACTGACGGCACGACCCGGCATCTGTACCTGTCCGGAGACACCCTGCTGATCGACGAACTCGACGAGATCCCGGTGCGGTTCCAGTCCGTCGACGCGGGGGTGCTGCATCTCGGCGGCACCAAACTCCCAGCCGGGAACCGGTTACCGTTCGGGTTGACGGTGACGATGGACGGCCGCCAGGGCGCCGAGATGGTCAGGCGGCTGGACCTGCCGCGGGTGATACCGGTCCACTTCGACGACTATGGCGTATTCGCCTCGCCGCGAACAGATTTCACTGCGGCGATGGCCGAGCTGGGGATGGCCGGCCGGGTGATCGAAATCGAGCGCGGCCAGACCGTATCGATCTGACCGCAACCCGACGGGCCCTCGTGTCGTCGTGGGCGTTATCCGCACCGGAGGGCGTCGCCGATCCGGAAAGCGCGGGAAGCAGCAAAGTGAGGTCGCTGCTGCACGGACTCCATGACCGCTTCACCGAGGTCGCGCATTCCGGGTCGCAGTCCATCTGGCAGGTGATGCCGCCCGGCCGGTCGTGAGGTCCGGTGTGTATTCGGCGCACCGCCGAACCGGCCCGGCGTCGACGTCGCCGCACACTGCCCGCGCGCCGTCTGCGACCTGGAGTGTTCGTATTCTGTCGGTACGCTGTGAGCCATGAATGGCGTACTGCTCGTGCTCATCGTCTTGGTCGTCGCGGCGATCGCGCTGGCCGTCTACGCGACGTCGAAGTCGACCCAGAAGCGGAACGCCGCGACGCTGGCCGACGCGAAGGCCGACGCCCGTCGGGTGATCGAGCGCCTCGGCGGGCAGGTGTTCGCGCTGACGGGCACCGACGACGCCTCCAAGCAGGCGCTGGCCGATGCCTCAGAGCGGTACACGGCCGCGTCGTCGCAGATCGACCAGGCCTCCAGCGCACGTCAGGCCGAGTTGGCCAAGGAGAGCGCGATGGAGGGTCTGTACTACGTGCGTGCGGCGCGCACGGCGATGGGGATGGATCCCGGCCCTGAGCTGGAATCCCTGGCCGGGCAGCGCACCGCGGGCACCGTCACCGAAGATCGCCGCGTGCAGTTCGAGGGTCGCGAGATCGAGGCGTCACCGACGCCCTCGCAGCGCACCCCGAACTACTACCCCGGTGGCCGGGTCGCTGGGCGACCGGTGCCGGCCGGTTGGTACTCCGAGCCGTGGTGGAAGCCGGCGTTGGTGGCCGGCGCCTGGGGTCTGGGGTCGGCGCTGCTGTTCAGCAGCCTGTTCTCGGGCATGGCGGGTGTCGGATACGACGCGCAGGCCTTCGAGAGCGGCTACGGCGACGGGTTCCAGGACGGCCTCGATCAGGGCCAGCTCGACGGCGGCGACGCCGGAGGCGGCGACTGGGGCGGGGGTGGCTGGGACTCCGGTGGTGGCGGCGACTGGGGCGGTGGCGACTGGGGCGGTGGCGATTTCGGCGGGTTCGACTTCTAGAACCGGCTCTCCAGCCGCGCCGACACCCCGGCCTCCTGCAGGTCGAGCCGTTCGAGCATGGTCCGCACCGCCTCCTCGTCGATGTGGCCGGCGTCTCGCTCATCGATGAGAGCGGCGCGTTGGGCAGCCAGCACGTCGCGGTAGAGCTGGGCGAACACCTCGGCGCGCAACGTGTTGGCTGCCGGGTCCGGCATCTCGTCGGCGTCCTGCGAGTGCCGCGCCACGATGCCGCGGATCTCGGCGAGCACCCGGTGGTCGAGCCCGGCGGGCGGATTGGCACGGAACTCGGCGAGCACCGCGTCCGCGGCGCGGTGCACCACCTGCTCGGCCTTCTCGGTTTCAGCATGCGTGTAGGTTTGGTCGGCGTCGACCGACAGGTCGAGCCGTCGGATCAGCAGCGGCAGCGTCCAGCCTTGCAGCAACAGCGTGCCGACGCGGTCAAGTCCAGGGGCGTGGTGTACGACGCCTGTCGTGTGATTCTTCGAGTTAATGGTTCAGGCGGTCAGTGCCGCGGGGGTGGCCTCCTGTTCGGTCGGGGTGTCGTTGACGGCGCGTGATTTGC
>NZ_JBQQCF010000087.1:0-8978 GCF_052245755.1 Mycobacterium sp. 4D054 | reverse complement strand
CCAAAACGAGGTCGAGGTCGGCATGGTCGGCATCAACGTGCCCATCCCCGTTCCCATGGCCTACTACAGCTTCGGCGGCTGGAAAGCCTCCCTGTTCGGCGACAGCCACGCCCACGGCACCGACGGCGTCCAATTCTTCACCCGCCAAAAAGCCATCACCACCCGCTGGCTCGACCCCAGCCACGGCGGCATCAACCTCGGATTCCCCACCAACTAAGACCACCCCCACAGTCCGCGAGCGTGCGTGTCTGCGACCGACACGCCGCCCGCAGACCCAACTTCACGCACCCTCGCCAGGGGTGAGCGGGGTGCGGAGAGGCACGGTGACAGAGAGGTGGAAGTGCCAGAGCTGGTGGCGACCGCATGGACGAGTGCAGGCAACACGTCGCCGATGCACAGCCCGGCGACGAGCCCGATTCCGATCACCAAACGCGTCCGGGCAATCGCCGATGCCGGGTACAGCGGCTTCGGACTGATCGCCGATGACCTCCTCGCGGTCCGGGAGTCGATCGGTTTCGCGGCGTTGCGCGACATGATCGCCGATCATGGTCTTTCCCATGTGGAGATCGAGCTGATCGAGCGGTGGTGGGTTGGTCGTGGCCTGCCCGGGCACACGTATCAGATCCGCGACCTGCTGTTCGAGGCCGCCGATGCCCTCAACCCGGCATTCATCAAGATCGGCTCGGAGAACGGTCCCGCCGCCGCGGCGCTGGAACCGTTCGTCGTCCCGCTGCGGCAACTCGCCGACGACGCGGCGCGGCTCGGCACCCGAATCGCGATCGAACCGATGCCGTTCTCCCTGATCGCGTCTCTGCCCAGAGGCGCCGAACTTGTCAGAGCGGCGGACCATCCCGATGTCGGTCTGATCGTCGACGCCTGGCATGTGTTCCGCGCCGGCACCTCGCTTGCCGAGTTGGACGCCGCGCTCACCGGCGAGAGGGTGTTCGGCGTGGAACTCGACGACGCCCACGCGCAGGTGGTCGGCACACTCTTCGACGACACCGTTGAACGCCGGCAGCTGTGCGGCGAGGGATCGTTCGACCTCGTCGGTCTGGTGAAGGTTCTGCGCGACAAGGGTTTCGACGGTCCCTGGGGTGTCGAGATCTTGTCCGCGTCGTTTCGGCAACTGCCGTTGGCCGATGCGCTGAGATCAGCCGCCGAGACCGCGCTCAAGGTCCTTTAGACAGCCACCGTCACCCACGCGCCGGCGGCAAATGGCACCAACCCCGACGAGCGGGCGCGCCACCGGGCACACCTGAACTGCGGCAGGACTACGGGCCGCCACCCGAACGCATCGCATCCCTCTCCATGCCGGTTAGGCGCGAGCCCAGGTCGATGTCGGTCGCCACCCCGACGAGGGCCGTCGCGACGAGCGGCGCCGGCTCTCGGTCGAGCACCACCAGCCCGATCGCTGGACCGGGGCTGTGCACGACCATCGGCCGCGCCGCGAATCCCTGCGGCACCCCCAACTGCGACAGCCACGCGGCCGAGGCGATGGTGGCGCGCCGCGAGTGCGTCAGATGCGCGAAGAGCGCGTCGACCGAGTCGGCTTCCACCGCGGGACGATAGCGGACGCCTTCGGCGGCCATGTTGGCGTCGAGGATGCGACGGTTGCGCATCGTGGTGGTCAACGCGCACAGCTGCCGTGTGGACGCGTCCGCCCAGCTCACCTCGGCGCCGGCCATCAGTGGATCGTCGGCCGGGGCCACCAACACATACCGCTCCCGGTACATCTCGACCGACCGCGTGCCCGGCGGCGCCTCGTCGTCGAGATAGGTCAATCCGGCGTCGATCTCGAAATCGGCGAGCCGGCGTGCGATCTCGCGCGACGACAATGCCTCGATGCGCACCGAGGCCGCCGGATTGCGGGCCAAAAACTCCGCGGTGATGAACGGACTGGCCGGCACCGCCGTCGGGATCGCCCCGAGCCGCGCCGTGACGGTCAACCGGCCGCGCATCCGTTCGAGGTCGGCGAGCATTTCGTCGCGCTCGGCGACGATCCGCTGGGCCCAGCTGACCACCCGGCGTCCTTCTTCGGTGAAGCCCTCGAAGCGGTGTCCGCGCTGGACGATGACGACGCCCAGGTCACGTTCCAATCGACGGATCGCCACCGACAGGGTCGGCTGACTCACATGACAGCGCGCAGCCGCCCGCCCGAAGTGACGCTCGGCCGCCAGCGCCAGGAGGTACTCCAGGTGTTGCAACAGCACCGCGCTCCCCTTCCGGGACCCGCCAAACGGCAGAACGATAGACAGCGTCTATCACCGCATGTGAAATACCAAATGACAACCCTTCCGCACCGGCCGAGGTCCGGTGGTCCGGCGTCTAGATTGGGACCATGGCCCCCGCGAAAGACGTCGACGCCGACTACGACGAGCTGGATGTGCAGGTCAGCGAGCGCAAACGCGAGGCCGCCGGCGTCAAGGCCGTGATGGTCAGCATGCAGCGCGCGCTGCAGCAGATGGGCCCCGTCCGCACGGCCGCCGCGCTGATCAGACTCAACCAGCGGCACGGGTTCGACTGCCCCGGTTGCGCGTGGCCCGAGGAGCCCGGTGGGCGCAAGTTCGCCGAATTCTGCGAGAACGGCGCCAAGGCCGTCGCCGAGGAAGCCACCAAGCGCGTGGTCACCCCCGAGTTCTTCGCCCGCCACACCATCGCCGAACTCGACGCCAAGCCCGAGTATTGGCTGTCCCAGCAGGGCCGGCTGACCCACCCGATGGTGCTGCGGCCGGGTGACGACCGATACCGGCCCATCGAGTGGGAAGCGGCGTACCGGTTGATCGCCGACGAGCTCGGCGCCCTCGACGACCCGAACCAGGCCGTCTTCTACACCTCCGGACGCACCAGCAACGAGGCCGCGTTCCTCTACCAGTTGTTCGTGCGCAGCTTCGGCACCAACAACCTGCCGGACTGTTCGAACATGTGCCACGAGTCCTCGGGGACCGCGCTCGTCGACGCGATCGGCATCGGCAAGGGATCGGTCACCGTCGAAGACCTGGTGCAGGCCGACCTCATCGTGATCGCCGGCCAGAACCCCGGTACCAACCATCCGCGGATGCTGTCGGTGCTGGAGAAGGCAAAGGCCAACGGCGCGAAGGTCATCGCGGTCAACCCCCTGCCCGAAGCCGGCCTAATCCGGTTCAAGGACCCGCAGAAGGTGCACGGCGTGGTCGGCGACGGGGTGCCGATCGCCGACGAATTCGTACAGATCCGCCTCGGCGGCGACATGGCGTTGTTCGCCGGTCTGGGCCGGCTGCTGTTGGAGGCTCAGGACAAGGCCGGTCCTGGAGTGCAGATCGTGGACCGCGATTTCGTCGCGGCACACACCGCGGGGTTCGCCGACTACGAGGCGCGCACCCGTGCCATCGATCTCGACACCGTACTCGAGGCGACCGGTATCGACCGCGCGCAACTCGACCGCGTCGCGGCGATGATGGCGACGTCGCGACGCATCGTGGTGTGCTGGGCGATGGGCCTGACTCAGCACAGGCATGCGGTCCCGTCGATCAGCGAGATCTGCAACCTTCTGTTGATGCGCGGCATGATCGGCAAGCCCGGCGCCGGTCTGTGCCCCGTGCGCGGCCACTCCAACGTCCAGGGTGACCGCACGATGGGGATCTGGGAGAAGGTGCCCGAGCGGTTCCTGGCCGCCCTCGACGACCGGTTCGGCATCGCCAGCCCGCGCGACCACGGCTATGACACCGTCGACGCGATCCGCGCGATGCGCGACGGCAAAGCCACGGTGTTCATGGCCATGGGAGGCAATTTTGTCTCCGCCACCCCGGACACCCCGGTCACCGAGGCCGCGTTGCGCAACTGCTCGCTGACGGTCCAGGTGTCGACGAAACTCAACCGCAGCCACCTTGTCCACGGCCGCACCGCGCTCATCCTGCCGTCGCTGGGACGCACCGACCGCGATGTACAGGCGACCGGCAAACAGCTTGTGTCGGTAGAGGATTCGATGTCGATGGTGCACTTGTCACGCGGCAGCCTGCCCCCGCCCGGCGATCAGGTGCGCAGCGAGGTCGCGATCATCTGCCAATTGGCCCGCACGGTGTTCGGCCCCGGCCACCCCGTGCCCTGGGAGACGTTCAACGCCGACTACGACACCATCCGGGACGCGATCGCGGAGGTGGTCCCCGGATGCGAGGACTACAACCGCAAGGTGCGTGCTCCCGACGGGTTCCAGCTGCCGCATCCGCCGCGAGATTCCCGCGAATTTCACACTGCGACAGGAAAAGCCAACTTCGCGGCATATCCGCTCGAGTGGGTGCCGGTGCCCGACGGCCGACTGGTGCTGCAGACGCTGCGCAGCCACGACCAGTACAACACCACCATCTACGGGCTCGACGACCGCTACCGGGGCGTCAAGGGCGGCCGGCGGGTGGTGTTCGTCAACCCCGCCGACCTGGACAGGTTCGGGCTGTCCGACGGCGACCGCGTCGACCTGATCTCCGAATTCCCCGCTGCCGACGGTCAGGTGCAGGAGCGATGCGCGAAGGACTTCCGCGTCATCGCGTACCCGACGCCGGAGGGCAACGCCGCCGCCTACTACCCGGAGACGAATCCGCTTGTGCCGCTGGACCATACCGCCGCAAAGTCGAACACGCCGGTGTCCAAGGCCGTTGTGATCAGGATGGAGCGCAGCTGAATGGGCCGGGTGACCGCGCGCCGCCGGGTGCATCACGTGACGACCGAGGACGCCGTCGCGCGACCGGACACCCTGGTCGTCGAGGAACCGTTGGAGATTCGGGTCGACGGCAAGCCGATCACCGTCACGATGCGCACCCCGGGCTCGGACGTCGAACTGGCACAGGGTTTCCTGCTCACCGAGGGCATCGTGCGGGGCCGCGAGGACATCATGTCGGTGCGCTACTGCAGGGGCGCGACCGCCCCCGCCCCCGTCCCCGAATCGCTTCGCTCCAGCCTGCCGGACGACGGTTCGGGGCTTTCGCAGAACACCTACAACGTCCTGGATGTGACGCTGGCCGACGGTGTCCCGCCGCCTGATGTGGATCCCACGCGGAACTTCTACACGACGTCGTCGTGTGGGGTCTGCGGCAAGGCATCGCTGGACGCCGTGCGGTTGATCAGCAGACACGCCCCCGGCGACGACCCGGCGACGGTCACCGCCGAAACGCTGTCGGCGATGCCCGACAAGCTGCGCGGGGAACAGAAGGTGTTCGCCGCCACCGGAGGACTGCACGGTGCGGCGCTCTTCGGCACCGACGGTTCCCTACTCGTGGTCCGTGAGGACATCGGCCGGCACAACGCCGTCGACAAGGTGGTGGGGTGGGCACTGGAGAACCGGCGGATCCCGCTCGGCGACACCGTACTGCTGGTCAGCGGCCGCGCGTCGTTCGAATTGACCCAGAAAGCGGTGATGGCCGGCATTCCGGTGCTCGCCGCGGTGTCGGCCCCGTCGTCGCTGGCGGTCGATCTGGCCGCCCAATCGGGTGTCACGCTGGTGGCCTTCCTGCGCGGTGATTCGATGAACGTCTACACCCGCCCCGACCGCGTGCTCAGCTGAGCGGCCTTTGCGCGATCTCCACGATTTCTCCACACAGGCTCCAAGCACACGTGTCGGGTCGGCGGCGAGCATCGACACATGTCGCAGATCCTCATCGCATCCTGCCCGCCGGTCGGACACATCTCGCCGCTGCTGAACGTCGCACGCGGACTCGCCGCCCGCGGTGACCGCGTCTCCGTGCTGACCAGCTCCCGCCATGCCGACAAGATCCGAGCTGTCGGCGCGGATCCCGTGCCGCTGCCCTACGCCGCCGACTACGACGATTCTTCGTTCGACGCCGACCTGCCGGGACGCGCGCAGACGTCCGGCTTGGCACGGCTCAACTTCGACATCGAGCACATCTTCGTGCGGCCTATGCCCGTTCAGTTCGGAGCGCTCAAAGAACTGTCGGCGAGCCACCACTACGACGCCGTCATCGCCGACGCGTTGTTTCTCGGTGTGCTGCCACTGCTCCTCGGCGATCGCGGCGCCCGCCCGCCGATCCTGTCCTACTCCACCACACCGCTGTTTTTGACTAGCCGCGACACCGCACCGGCGGGGCCGGGGATAGCGCCGATGCGCGGCGTGGTCGGCAGGCTGCGCAACTGCGCCCTGACACTGGCCACGCAACGGGCCGGATTGCGCCCGGCGCACCGGGCCGCCGAACGGATGCTCGCCGCGATGGGCGTACCGAAGCTGCCGGTGTTCGTCTTGGACTCCGCCGTACTGGCCGACCGGGTGATCGTCCCGACCATCCCCGAATTCGAGTACCGGCGCAGCGATCTTCCCCCGCATGTCCGATTCGTCGGCGCTGTCAGTCCACCGCCTGCCGACGACTTCGTCGCGCCGCCCTGGTGGCATGAGCTCGACAGCAGCAGGCCCGTCGTGCATGTCACCCAGGGCACGGTCGACAATGCCGACCTGCGCCGACTGGTCGAACCGACCATCGAGGCGCTGGCCGCGGAGAACGTCACCCTCGTCGTCACCACCGGCGGCCGCCCGCTCTCCGAGATCCGAACATCGTTGCCCGCCAACACTTTCGCCGCCGAATACCTACCCCATGAGGTCCTGCTGCCCCGAGTCGACGTCATGGTCACCAACGGCGGTTACGGCGCCGTGCAACGCGCACTGGCCGCCGGAGTGCCCATGGTCGTCGCCGGCCGGACCGAGGACAAGCCCGAGGTGGCGGCCCGGGTACGGCACTTCGGCGTCGGGGTCGATCTGCGGACCGCCACACCGACTTCGCACACCGTCCGCCGTGCCGTGCGGCAGGTGCTCCACGATGCGGCCTATCGCGCCCAAGCTCGTCGGCTGCAGTGCGCATATGCGGGCCGCGACAGCATCGCCACCATCGCCGCGCTGGTCGACGAGGTGGTCGCCGAGTGGGCACCACCTCTGCAGTCGACCTAGGCGGAGGGGGCGGCGCACCCCACGTGGTGAAAATGCGTTGAGGGCCGTCAGTCGCGATGACTGACGGCCCTCAACGCAATCTCAACAGGGACTCTAGGCGGACTTGTCGCGACGTTCGGTCCGCGACGGCTTGCGCGGCACGATGGTCGGTAGCACGTTGTGCTCGACGGTCTCCCTGGTCACGACCACCTTGGCGACGTCGTCGCGGCTCGGGATGTCGTACATCACCGGCAGCAGGACTTCCTCCATGATGGCCCGCAGACCGCGCGCGCCGGTGCCCCGATGGATGGCCTGATCGGCAATGGCCTCCAGCGCCTCTTCGTCGAACTCCAGCTCCACCCCGTCCATCTCGAACAGCCGGGTGTACTGCTTGACCAACGCGTTCTTCGGCTGGGACAGGATCTGCACGAGCGATTCCTTGTCCAGATTGGTCACCGACGCCACGACAGGGAGCCGGCCGATGAACTCGGGGATCAGCCCGAACTTGATCAGATCCTCGGGCATCACCTCGGCGAAGTGATCCTGGGTGTCGATCTCGGCCTTGGAGTGCACCTCGGCGCCGAAGCCGAGTCCGCGCTTGCCGACGCGATCGGAGACGATCTTCTCCAACCCTGCGAACGCACCGGCGACGATGAACAACACGTTGGTGGTGTCGATCTGGATGAACTCCTGGTGCGGGTGCTTGCGGCCGCCCTGCGGGGGCACCGAGGCCTGCGTGCCCTCCAGGATCTTCAGCAGCGCCTGCTGAACGCCTTCACCGGAGACGTCGCGGGTGATCGACGGGTTCTCACTCTTGCGGGCGATCTTGTCGACCTCGTCGATGTAGATGATCCCGGTCTCGGCGCGCTTGACGTCGTAATCGGCGGCCTGGATCAGCTTGAGGAGAATGTTCTCGACGTCCTCGCCGACGTAGCCGGCTTCGGTCAGCGCGGTCGCGTCGGCGATGGCGAACGGGACGTTGAGCATTTTGGCCAGCGTCTGGGCCAGGTAGGTCTTGCCGCAGCCGGTGGGGCCGAGCATCAGGATGTTGGACTTGGCCAGCTCGACGGGCTCGGAACGCGAATCGCGCGACTTCTCTCCGGCCTGGATGCGCTTGTAGTGGTTGTAGACGGCCACGGCCAGGGTGCGCTTGGCGGTGTCCTGACCGATGACGTAACCCTCGAGGAACTCCCGTATCTCGGCCGGCTTCGGCAACTCGTCGAGTTTGACATCGTCGGCGTCGGCGAGCTCCTCTTCGATGATCTCGTTGCACAGATCGATGCACTCGTCGCAGATGTACACACCCGGTCCCGCGATGAGCTTCTTCACCTGCTTCTGGCTCTTGCCGCAGAACGAGCACTTCAGCAGGTCGCCGCCATCTCCAATGCGTGCCATAGTGCTGGGGTCCTACTTCCTGTCGCCGTCGATATCCAGTCGTTTCGGTGCGGGGCACCGGGACCGCTTGTGTAGCCCCGACTTGTGTAGCCCCGACGCTACCCGCTGTTTCCGCCGCTGTGCGACCGATAAAGCCGAATAGCGTCGGTGGTATTCACGTGTAGTTGCGTCAACATATCGCCTGACCCGCCCGCGATGGTCGCGTAACGCACCACCGTGTCTCTGGCGTGTCGCCGCCGTTACCCGACCGAGAGTACCTGCCTGGCCAGGGTGTAACCGGTCGACCTCTTGACCTGCGTCATCGGACGTGCGGTGGCGGGGTGGGAATCCTCGGCGCGACCGGACGGTGCTGGTCAGCGACGGCGGGCCGGCCACCGAACTCGAAGCGCGCGGCCACGACCTGTCGCACGGTCTGCGGTCGGCGCGGTTGCTGGTGGACGCGCCCGAGGAGATCGTCGCGGTGCCTGCGGCGTATTTCGCCGCGCCCGCGACGCACACGGTGCGGCTGCTGCCGGGTCGGCCCGGCGGAGATCAGCCGGATTGCCGGCGAGCTGAGCGCCTAGGAGTCTGCTGAATTAATCCGGCGTGGTGGCGGGGTTTGTGGCTGGGTTCTCGAGATGATTAATGGATGCAGGGGCATTCTGAGGATCAGCGTGAGCTGTTGGATGCGGAGTCGGTTGCCGGG
>NZ_JBQQCF010000086.1:0-9289 GCF_052245755.1 Mycobacterium sp. 4D054 | reverse complement strand
TTAGCCGGTCACGTAACGACATTCTCAGTATTCGCCAAAATTATTGCTGGGCAGTTGGTTACGCCAACTATCGACGAGCGAAGCGTCGTTGATCTGATCGCGGCGAGTTCGCTAGTCGGGCATCGCGTTATCCAGCAGCATCTTCTTCGGCGACGCGCTCCAGGACGTCCTCGATCGTCTCGTGCGGCTGCATGACGGTGTCCCAGAGCCCTATCGGGCGCTCTTCGCGCGCAACGTTGGGATTGTCGGCGTATTCGAGGCTGGAGTCCTCGAAGGCTTTGAACTGGTAGATGGCGGCGTTCATGTGAATCGGATTGAACACCCCGATCTGGTTGAGCAGCTTGAAGTCCTCGACGCTCAGGCCGGTGACCCGCTCGAACAACAGGCCGTCCACGCCGAGGATGATGTCCTTGAGTGCCTGCTCCCGGACCTGGGTGACGTACATGAACACCGGGATCTTGGCGAGCAGCTTCTGAAGCTTCTCGCGGATCTCCTTGCGGCGCTTGGCGGTCTCGGACTGCTCCCGTTTCTGTTCACGGTTGAGCTTGCCGTCGTCGCTTTCCCGTTTGGCCTTCTTAAGCAGCTTCGAGGAGGTGACGACCTGCTCCGCGGTCTGCGCCAGGTTGCGGAAATCCTCGATCCGGCCGAGGGCCTCCAGCAGATCGGGGTGGTCGAGCAGCTTGGTGAGGGTCTGCTCGTTGATGTTGACCAGCAGGGGCGAGTTCCACCGCTGCGCGAGCGCGGTCGCGCCGATGCCGGTGGTGGCCCAGTTCAGCACGTCGGCGGCGTCGAGTTCGGTCATCATGCCGCCAGCGAAGGCGAAGATTGGCAGATAGTTCAGCAGCTGGCCGATAGCTTCCTGCGGTGTCGTATCCCCGAGGGCGCCCAACCGCATGCCGTACTCGCCGACCAGGGTCAGGGCCCGGTTCGGATCGAACTCGAAGACGTACACCGGGTCCTTGAGCACCTCCACGGTGCCGTCCGGGAGGCGCTTTGACCACGGCGACTGCACCCGGAACGCGGCCTGGAAATAGGTTTCCGGGGACCTAAGCGAGCGCAGCATGAGGATCGCGCCCCATTCGCGCACCGTCACCCCGGTCATCAGCTTGCCGCAAGTCAGGGTGATCGACCCAGTGCCGGTCTTGGCAGCACGGTTGATGGCGTCGGTCACAGGGGGCTTGGCCTCCTTCCCCATTCCGACCCCGCTGCCGGCGGCCACCACGACCTCGAAAGTAGAGAAATA
The DNA here is from genome assembly GCF_052245755.1 of Mycobacterium sp. 4D054. Lineage (NCBI taxonomy): Bacteria > Bacillati > Actinomycetota > Actinomycetes > Mycobacteriales > Mycobacteriaceae > Mycobacterium > Mycobacterium sp. 4D054. The sequence goes on along the minus strand of NZ_JBQQCF010000086.1, from coordinate 8,046 downwards.
CGGGTGCTTCTGCAGGGCGTCGCGCATGGCGAAGCACGCGGCCACGTCGTTGAGATACCAGACCGAATGCGTGATGGCGCGTGCAAACACCGGCGCCTGGTAGGGGAACGGCGGCTTCTGCCCGCCGACGATCTGCAGCTTCATCTGCTCGGGCAGCGTCCCGCGCAGCATCTCGAGGAACTCGAACACCCGGTTGGGATCCTCGAACAAATAGGCCCCAGGAGCGGTGGAGGTGGATCTCGGTACGACCTTCTTGGCCCTGAAGTATTCGTTGAGGGAGAAGCCGTCGAATTCCCCGTCGGCAGCCCACCTTTCGGCGTCCCCGCCGATGTCGTAGCTGAAGATCTGCATCCCCGGCAGGTCGATGTAGGGATTGGATTCGGCAGCAATGTCCCAGCATTCCTTCTCGCGCTGCTCGTCGACGTAGGTCCAGTTGAAGATCTGATCCTCGGTGAACTCACCGTTGGTGATCGCGCGAAACGGGGTTCCCGACAGGTACAGGTAGTGGTGGCTAGACAGACCCAGATCGTCCTCAGTGACCGAGTCGTCGGGCTCCTCGGCCTCGGCGATCTCGGCGTCGGTCGGGTCGTACAGCTCGCGAGCCGAATCGCGCCAGGCTCCAAAGTGATATTCGTCAAGGACGATGACATCCCAGTCGATGAGGTGGATTACCTCGTTGTGCTGCTTGATGTTCCCGTCCGCGGTTCTGCCGCGCATGTCCTGGAACGAGGCGAACCAGACCACCGTCTCGGGGGCGTCGGCCGCGCCGTCGCGGTCCTCCGGCGAGGACTCCCGGTCCACGAATCGCCAGCCCTCGAAATCGACGTGGGTGAGCAGGTCCTCTTTCCACGCGGTCTGGACCACAGGTTTGTAAGTGAGCACCAGGATGCGCTTCCAACCCATTTCACGGGCGAGTTGGTAGGTGGTGAAGGTCTTACCGAAGCGCATCTTGGCATTCCACAGGAACCGCGGGGCGTGGGCGTCTTCGGCGTGTGAGCGGAAGTAACCGGCGGTCTGGGCAACGGCCTCCTCCTGCTCGGGCCGCATTCCGAAGTCCGCGGTGCGGGTGCCGTCATAGGGCTTGCCGTTGCGCACTGCGACGATGGCGGCCTGGACCTCTTCGGGGGTTGCCTCGAACCATTCGGCATCCTTGCGGATCCCTTTAGCGACCAGGGCCCGGTGGACGTCGTGGTCACGGAAGGCGCTGCCATCGTTGCGCCGGGCCTCTATGTCCAGCAGCAGCGTCACCCCTTCAAGGTGCGGGAAAGCGGTGCCAAGCTGCTGCTTGATGCGCTGTAGCACTTCGGCTTTCGTTGTATCGCCGACTTTGATCAGACCCGTTCCGCTGGAGTGGGTGCCGCCGACCGTGCGTTCCCACCGCTGGGCATCCTTACCGGGCAGCGTGTAGGCGTAGATCCGGCGGGCGACACTGCCCGAGCCGACGGTCTCGACCTCTTCCGGCGGCAGCGTCGTCTCCTCGGCGGCGGTCACTCCTCGTCCTCGGAGGTGCCTTCGTCAGCTATTCGATACTTCACGCCGCCAGGGCGGTGGGAAGCGGGGATCGGGGAGTCCAGGGAGAGAATCGGCTCCCGCGGGTGGATGGTTCGGTCGATGTAGTCGCGCTCGTCGTCGGTGAGCCCGAACTTGTTGTACAGATCCTCGTCGGTCCACCGCTGCTTCATATCAAGCATCGGGACGAACTTGAATCTGTCCGGCGTGACGTCCTGGGTAACCTTCCGCTGCAGCACGAGGAAACGCGCGAACTTGCCCGCCAGGTAGTAGGCGAAGTTCGCCGTCTCGTCGGCGGTGTCGAACATCCCGGCGATCAAGTATGTCTGGGTGCACGCCGACCCGGGAGCGACTGCAATCGGCTCGCCCAGAACGTAGGAGACATCACGGCCGTGGCCGTCGCCCGCTTTGGGGATCAATACTTTCCAGCGGTCGATCCATTGGTGGTTACGCTCAATCTGATCGGGCCTGCTGTATCCGACCCGGTTGCTGTAGATCAGTGGGATACCGCCGGGGAAAGGCTCGGGAACGCTTCCCGCATAGTTCGAGAACATATTCAACCCGAAAGGCTTTCGGACCGAGCACACCTCGGCGACGGTTTTGCTCGTCTTCGCCCGAACCTTGTCGACGATGGACATGGCGCGGTTGTCCCGGACGAGAACACCATCACCTGCACGAAGATCACGCACCAGCGTGGAGAGGATCACGCCATCTATCCGCGTGGAGAATTCGCAGTCGCCGTCGTGCTCGCGGTCCCAGAGAAAGTAGGAAACACCGCCTTTGATCTCGACGCCGGGAAAGCAGTCAAACAACTTGGGGTTGTCGACCAACTTGGCGAGGTGACGATCGGCAATCATCTTGTCGCGGAACTCATCGAGCCCCTTGCCGCCGGCGAACCAGCGCGACGGTGTGATCATCAGCAGGTAGCGGGGGTTCATCGAGATGGCCATCTCAACGAATCGGTGGTAAATCGTCGAGGCGGTTGCGCCGTAGCCTTCGGTGGAAAGTTGGTATGGGGGGTTGGTGACGATGATGTCGAACTTCATGTCCTTCATTTCTTTCGTCGGGTACGCGTCGTGGATGAACGAATACGCATGGTTCTCGCGACCTTCGCGCTCAAGGCTTTCCGGCGCACCGCACACGGTGCAGCGGCCTCGGATGAACCTGTGCGGAGCCGCGACGAAAGGCAAATTCCCGTCCGGGTCGTCGAAACGAACCACCGACAGCTCGCTAGAGGCGTCGCGAGCGCAGTACACGCTGCGCCGCGAAATCATCCCGGTCATCTGGGTGATCGACGTACCGAAAAGCATGTCGCGGTAGATGTGCTTGCGACGCTTGTCGAAGTCGGGTTCCCACTCCTCGAGCCCGGCGAGAAGGCGGGAGGCGATCTCGCGGAGGAACACCCCGGACTTACAGCACGGGTCGAGCCAGCGGTAATTGGGCTCGCTCCACACGTGGGCCGGAAGGATGTCGAGCATCGCACGCGCCACCCTGGGTGGGGTGGGAACCTCGTCGTTGGACAGTTGCGCCAGGCAGTCGAGAATGTCTGGCACATGGTTGCCGAATCGCCGGTGCAGGACCTCTGTCATCGCCTCTTCCCCTTAGCCGCCAACGGCTTCGGGTTGGCAGCCAGTTGCGCGTAGTGCACCGGAATCTCGTCACGTTGCGGCTCATCTGGCAGCACATCGAACAGATCGAGCTGCGAGTCCAGCGCCGGCTCCTCCAGGGTTGACCACTTCCGCAAGAAGGTGCCGGCCGCGCCCGGCTGGTAGGAGACCAGTTCGATCACCTGGGCATCGGCGAGGGTGTCGGCGCGCACGATGTTGGTGGTGAGGATTGCGTCGACGGCCGACCAGAATCCGGCGGTTCGGGATGCCGGGTCGCCAATGTGAGTGGCGATGACGGAGCGCATATGCCGGCGGGAGTCGGTCACGTTTTCGGGGTCGATATCGATGCCATAGATCGAGGCCAGACAGCGAAGGATCCGGTGCTCGTACTCCTCGCCGCGATACCGGGCAGGAGCCACCGCTGCCAGTTTGCGGCGCAAGATCTCGACCAGGAAGTTGCCGTGGCCTGCGGCCGGCTCGAGGAAGGTTTTGTCGAGGTTGTCGGGAGCTTCCTCGCTGGGGAACATGTCCGGTACGAGGTCAAGCATCGCGGTGACCTCACGGTGGTGGGTGTAGACCTCGGCGAGATCCCGCACGCGGTTGCGGTTCTTGATCTGCTCCGGGCTGGCTTGAAAAAGCGTAGGGGCAACACCCTCGCTGGTCTCCGTCACCGCTGCCTCACCTCCGTACTGGTCCAGGTTACAAACAAGCAGGTCAAACAGGTCCGATAGTTCTAGTTGATTCCATTGAGGAGCTTGCCGGCTTCTCTCTGGCGCAGATTTCGGACGTTGGACCGAGACGCTTCGAGTCGTCGCTCAGCTTCAGAACGAGCAAGCCGCTCTGCGGCCAGGGCGGCACGCAACGTCTCGTTCTGCTGTCGCAGTTGTTCCCTGTCATCTTCGACCCACGTCCCATCAGGGTCGCGGAGCTGACCGAGCAGGTCGGCAACCGTTCGTGACAACGAACTGTTCTTTTCCCGGAATGTGCGCAATTGCTGCTCGGCGAAGAGCGCTCGCTCGCGCCAGTTCGCTTCCTCGATGGGATCGGATGCGGGGGCGTCATTCAGGGGCGACGCTTTCATGCGGGTCTCTGCCTGCGCGATGAGTTTCCGGGCGTGCTGGTTCTGATAGAGGAAAGTTCGCGAACAGCCCGCCAGGGCGGCGAGATGAGACTTGTCGATCTCAGTCACCTTCTGTTTGAGCAGCCGCTTCAACGCCTGCTCGACACTGGCCACCTTCGTCCGAGAATCCTTCTTGCGAACAGCTATCGCCGCTTGTGGTGGACCGGATCTTTGCGTCATGCAGCCCCCTCGCCTTCTGATTCGATCTGCGGGATTTCGGACGGGTCAGCGGTTGTGGCCCGTACGGTGAGGTCGATGAGGTCCGATGCCCGCCAGCCGCGGTTCCAGATTGGGTCGAAGAAGTCCTGGTACGGGTTACGCAAATCGACGTTCTTCGCCTGCTCTAGGAGCCCCAGGGTCGACAGCGCCTTCTCAAGGCCGGCGATCGCCATCGACGAGTTTTGGAATAGTTGGTATACGTAGGCGCGTGAGGAGTCATCGGGTGCGTTCTCTGCGTAGGTCGCCCACCGTTCCTCCTGGCGCTTCCAGTAGGCATAGTCTGATCCGGTCAGGACGAAGTCCTCGCAATCGTTGCAACGCAGTCCCTTTGGGCAGTCAGCGCCGCCGACCACGGGCTTGAATGTGCAGAGTCCGCCTTCGGTCGGCAGTGCGGCGATGTCGATCAGCTTGCGGTGGATGGTGGCTTCGGTCATCGGGTCCGGCGTCCGGACAAGTTCGCCTGGTGCGCTGCTGCCCGGGCCCTTCACCCACACTTGCTGCAAGTAGGGCTCGATCTTCGACGACGAGATGAGCGTGTAGTGCTCTGACATCCGTTCGGATACATGGCCGAGTATCTGCTTGACCACGACCATGGGGGCGCCGGCATCGACGAGCCGTGTTGCAAGGGTGTGCCGGGCTTGATGACTTACATGCCCAGGCAGCTCGATATCGCTTAGCCATTTCTTAAAGCGGTTCTGGAAGGTCGCAATTGCTATCGCGTTCAGGAAGTTTGGGTTCTGTGAGGCGGTCGGGAATAGTGCGATTTTCTGCGCTGTCTTCGCGGCGGGGGCGGAACCGTGCTTGAGGCGATACCTCTCGGCAGTCTTCTTCTGGCGTTCACGGATGACCAAGAACACGTCATCGGGTATCAGAACGCCGTAGTCGAGCTGGTTTACCTTCGTCATGTCGAACCACGCGTATTTGCGACCTAGGTGCTCACTCACGCAGTCGTAGCGGAGATTGACGACTTCACCGATCCGCCGCCCCACCCGGATCTGAATAAACCAGATGTCCTCGATACCCAGGTCATTGGGGTCTCGAGCGGCAAGCAGTTTCATGTTGGTAGGCGAGATGAGGTGTTCGAACACGTCATCGCTCAGCGGCCTGGGCCGTTTTGAGTGCCGCAGCTTTCCTTCCGGAAAGGCGAGCATGAACTCCCGACGCAATCCGATGGAGTCTGCCACACCGCTGTCCAGGGCGAAGCGCATGAGCCGCCTCAGTCCGTTGAAGGTCAATGACTTGCTGAGTTCTGTGGCGATACTCGGCTGACCATCTACTAGGTAGAGGCCGAGTTGCGGCTCGCTGTTCTGTGCACGGCGAGTTTGATCAGCGACAAAAGCCCTACCGATGTCTTCAGTGAGCTCCGTGGCGTCCGCGCCACCCTGTGGGACCGCCCATTCCAAGTAGGCGCCGAGAGTCACCGAGCAGCGCCTAAGCTGTTCCAACGTCGATTGGGTTCGGGGGCGATCCGGGGAGTCGAAAATCGAGGCAATCAGATCCCAGGTGAGTGTGCGCAGCCAATCCTGGGTAATGACCCTGAGGTCGAACGGTGACCGGCGGTCCTTGAGGCGGAAGCCCCAATGAATTGGATCGATGTAACCCAGCTCGCGGCTCTCCGCACGGGTGACATGCACTGGTGCGCAGTGACTCTGCATCACGGCGATCATCACATCGCAGACTTGGCCGTACTTCGGCCAACGTTTCTGGTGCTTCTTCTTGCCGTGTCCAGGTGGACGCTTCGTGGTGTCGATTTCCATGATCGACGCGACGCATTTTTCTTCAAGGCCTTCAATCAGCGCCCGGAGTACTCTCGGGGGCCATTTTGTTGGTCGTGGTGACGACGCGTTGGCGAAGAGTGCGTACCGGATTTCAGCGGCGGCCAGAAGCGGCAGGCCTGCAAGAGAAACAATGCCACTACCCGAAGTGTCTAGGTGTCCAGGGGCATTGAGAGGGCTGGCTTGTTGGCGCCATTGCGGTTCTGGTATCTCGTTCTGTTCCGCTGTGATCTGCTCGCTCCGGTGTCTGTCGCAGTACACCTTGCTTGCTGCTGTGAGTTGGCAGTCCGGGATGTCGCATAGATATCCGTAGTTCTGATCGCGGCCGTCAAACCTGATTGGTTCGGCGCGAAGGTACTTAGGGAAATTCGTTGCCGCAGTGAGCTCTTCGAATCGCTGTAGTGGGGACAGCTTCATGAATGCATCGATACTAGAGACGAGCGGTAGACGCTCGGCAGCAGGCGCCATAAGTGCCGTGTCGTCGTATGCGAGGTTGCTGATTGCACTCATGCGCCGTTCCTGCCCCACACACGTTCCAAGGAGTCGCTGACGAGATCACTGGCCGCGAGGTGGAGATAGGTTTCCTCAACGGTCTTTGCGCTCGCCCAACCGCCGGCCTTCGCGGTCAGCGCGGGCATGCCGCTCGCCTCGGTTAACGAAGTCGCCCACGTGTGACGGAAAGAGTGCGGGCGTACCTTTCCCGCCCCTGCCCGTTTTCCGGCCCTCGCCAACATCTGCCTCACCCCGTGGGTTGAAAGCGGCATGCCAATGTCGTTCTGCAACTGCACCAGTACGAGATTGCTCGTCGCTAATCCACGAAGCTGAAAGTATTCTTCGGTCAGATACTCCAAGTAGGTTTCGACCATGGCCGGGCTGGCGTAGCGGACGCTGCCGCCGCGGATAACGCCATCTTCTAGCCGGGCTGGCTGAACACGTTTGGCCCGTGCCCGATTGGGGTTTGAACGCTTGACGATGTGGAAATGAGCGAGCCGCTCTTCACCGCACTCATGGTTGGCCCGCAAGTGCAGATCTGAATGGTGTAATCCGCACAGTTCGCCAACTCGTATGCCGGAGTCGTTCAACCATGTCACGATCATCCGATCGCGGGCCGTGTTGACGCAGTCCATCAGTGCAGTCGTCACACCGTCGGGCATGAGCCGAGGGTGACGTCGCGAAGGTGCCGCCGGCGCAAGCGGATTGGCTTGCACGTCCTGTCCAGAGACGTGGGCGAGGAACTGCTTGTCCTTCAAGGAACGGGTTGGCAACCGGCTCTCAGTGAGTTGGCTTTTCAACCCCCCATTGATCGGCTCACGCGACGTGACATCGAGGTAGTAGCCCTTCAGGACCGCCGCGCGGATTTGCAGCGCCGACGCGCTGAGTGGCCCGTCCAGCCACGGAGATCCCAATGGGCCGGCCTGCTCGGCACCGCACAATGCCATATATCGACGGAGGTCCTCGAGGCTCACTGTTTCCTCAGACGCGTTGACGGCCTTGAGCCACCGCAGGTGATCAACCAGGTGGTAGGCGTACGTGCGCTGGGTCCCTTCGGAAAAGGTCCTCAGCCAGCGGTCGCTGCGAGCATGGATCTTGGCGGTGCCGGCGTCGAATATCGAGAAGCTCTGCGAATGGTCCTTGTGGTTCGCGGCCTGGACGAAGTACTCCAGCGTTCCCGAGTGCATCCACCCCCCTTGACACGTCCAGATTCAGTCACCCTCATCGGGTGTCGTGAACAGTACCTTCGAGGTGTGTGACACAGCCTCATTTCCCCGTGTTGGCGTACGTGTCGCACAGCGTTAGCGCGAGAGGAAAAGTCGAC
>NZ_JBQQCF010000085.1:0-9846 GCF_052245755.1 Mycobacterium sp. 4D054 | reverse complement strand
CGTCCAGATTCAGTCACCCTCATCGGGTGTCGTGAACAGTACCTTCGAGGTGTGTGACACAGCCTCATTTCCCCGTGTTGGCGTACGTGTCGCACAGCGTTAGCGCGAGAGGAAAAGTCGACGATGACGATGTCCCAGGGTTCCGCGGTCAGTTTCGAAGCTGACCGAAGTCCGAGTTGCAGGCTCATGATCAGCTTGTCCTGCTTATGAACATCGGGACCGCGGAGGGCTACCTCGAAGTTCAGGTCGAACTTCTGGTGCATCTCCTCGCGCCATTGCTCGCGCAGCGGAGCGGGGCACAGGATGAGCACCCGTCTCGCCAAACCCCGCAGGGTGAGTTCCTTGACCGCCAGGCCGGCTTCGATGGTCTTACCGAGACCGACCTCATCGGCGAGGACAGCGCGACCGCGCAGACGCGACAACGCATGTCGGGCGACGGCCTCCTGGTGAGGCATACGGTCGACGTTGGCGACGTCGACAGCCAGCAGTTCCTCGAAATCATCGAGCGTGGCAAGTTCTTCACCTTGCAGCCGAAGCTCGACCAACTCGAGGTCGTCGAAGCCTGCGGCCTTGAGTTGTTCGCTGAGCAGGACCCGTGCGTCCCTGAGGAAGCCGATCGCTCTGCCGCCGCCCGCTGACCAGTCGTACTCGTTGTCTGCGTGGAACTGACGATCAACTGTCCGGCGTCGCGCAACCTTCGCCGCCACCGTCTTGTTCTGGATCGGAGTGATTGGTGGCGGCGTGTGGATGGTGAGCATCGGTGAGCCTGGTGGCAACAGTTGCAGGCGATAGACGTCGCCGACCAGACGTAGACGCAGCAGGCCGCCGTCTTGGCCGTAGTCCTGCATCCGTTCGGTCAGCATGTCCCCGGTCAGCTGTCGGCTCTTGCCGCTCCATTGGGCGTGGAAGGTCTCGCTGTCCAGTTCGAGGGCGAGTGTGGTGCTGTGCGCGGGCAGCATGAGTGCCTCACGTTCCCGTTCGGTGAGTGAGAGCTCGCCCGATTCGAGGAGCTGGTGGGTGATCCGCTTCTCAAGCATCCTGTGTCACCGTGATTCCGAGTGTTTGGGCGCCGCGTGGCGTGAGGGCGAGGCTTTGGTAGGGCGTGCGGGTGGACTCCCGTTCCACGGTGCGCCGGTCGATCAATCCATCGGTGAGGAGCTTCTCCACTGCTGTATTCCAACGTTTCTCGCCGTTGCGCACGTGGCGCAGAGCTCCGAACTGGGGGCAACTCAGGACACCCGCGCCGAGCGGTCTGCCCTCGCCGAGCGATTCCAGACCCAGTACTGCGGCACGCAGGCTGGCTTCGCCGTAAGCACCCTTCTTGAAGGCCGATGCCCACCCCACAGCCTGCAAGACGGTCAGCTCGGCATTCACGAGCAGTTCCGGGTCGGGGACCATGTGGTCGGGCAGCGCTGCCCACTGTGGTGGCTCGTCGTTGCACCGGTCGCACGCGACGATGTCCCGGCTGGCGCAGTCGGCGACGGTGTCACCGAAATGCTGCCCGATGGCGATCCGACGGCACGACGCGGCTTGTTCGGCGTACTCGATCATCGCCTGCAGGCGGCGTTGCTGCCAATGCTTCCATCGGGTGGACTCGCGTTCCAGCGTATGTCGCGGGGCGGCGCGGGACAGCAGACGGACCCGGCGCAGCCGGCGAGAGCTGGAGAAGGTGACGAACCGGTCCAGGGACCAGTCGATCAGCTTCTGTTCCAGCTGATCTGGGTCGTAGCCACGTTCATCGCGGAGCTGGTGGAAGTCCAGCTGCATGCGGACATTGGGCTTTGCGCGGTTTGCTTGGTAGAAGAGTTCGCGGAATAGACGTCGTTCCTCTTCGTGAGTTGGTTCTCGGGAACCGACTTCGACGGTGCCACGGGCGGAGCAGTCCAGGCCGAGTTTGAGTGCTCCGACCCGTTCGAGTTGGGCCAGGTGCACATTGACCTCGTCGTCGTCGATGCCGAGTTTGTCGGCCAGTTCGTCGACGTCGAAGACTCGACTGTCACCGCGCTCGGGGCACGTCCACAGCACCGTCAGGAGTTGTTGGGTGAGCTGTGCGTCGGTCTTCGACTCGTGTGCGTTGATCAGGCGGCGACGTCGGGCGATATCGCCCCGAGTGTAGAAAAGAACGCAATCGCCGGTGACGTGGGCGGCACGTGCGGCGCGGCCGGCTTCCTGAGCGTATCCGTCCAGGGAATCCGGAAGGTCGTAGTGGACCACCCACGCGATATTGGGTTTGTTGATGCCCATGCCGAAAGCCTTGGTGGCCACGATGATCCGGGTGGTGTCGGAGTCGAAGTCTTCTTGGACTGCATCGCGCTGTTCGGGGACCATGCCGGCGTGGTAGGCCCGGGCGGCATGACCTGCACGACGTAGCATGGCCGCGATCTCCTCGGCGAGTGCACGTTTGGTCACGTACACGATGCCGGCCTTGTCTTCGGACCAGGTCACGAAGCGGAGGAGCTCGCGGACCCGATCGCGTTCGTCGGCGCATCGGTGGACGCGGAAACGCAAGTTAGGGCGGTCACTGGGCTCCCGCACGACGGTCGGATCGAGCATGTCCATCGCCCCGATGATGTCGGTCTCCACTTCGGGCGTGGCCGTCGCGGTGAAGCCTGCGCGGGGTGGGCGAGTGTCGAAGGTCGCCACAGATGCGGGTACCTGGCGGAATTCGGGACGGAAGTCGTGCCCCCACACCGACACGCAGTGTGCCTCGTCGACCACGACGCGGTTGAGCTGTTGACGCCCCAATGCGCCGCGCAGGACCGGGTCTCGGGCCAGTCGCTCTGGAGAGACGTACAGCAGCCGGACCTGGCCATTGGCGGTGTCGCGCAGGATTTCTGTCTGTACCACTCGGGATGTGTTGCCGGTGATGCCCTGGACCGGACGGATACCACGGCGGCCGCGCAGGTCGTTGACCTGATCTTTGATGAGCGCGATAAGCGGTGAGACGACAACGGTGGCCCGGGCCTGGGGAGCGAGCAGCGCGGGCAGCTGGAAGCACAGTGACTTTCCAAAACCGGTGGGGAGCACGGCCATCACGTCACGGCCCTCGATGATCGCGCGCATCACGTCGAGCTGTTTGGGGTGCAGGTTGGTGATGCCGAACAGTTTCTCGGCGGCTTCGATGAGTTTCGCAGTCGGATCCTCGCCCTCGATGAGGCGCAGATTCTCCAGCAGCTGGCTGACGTCGTCTCGGCCGAAGGAAATGGCCGCGGTGAGATCGGGTGCTGTGCCGGTGACGAATTCGATAGCCGTCGTCCATGCGTCGTCACGGTCGACGGCCTCGTGGATTGCCGGACCGGGCAGGGACCCCAGCAGTACCCGCTGCGCCTGAGTCGGTGAATGCAGCCGGCGGTCGCAGATCAGCGCGGCGCCGATATCGCTCTCGGAGCGGATGAGCCGGCCGAAGCCCTGGGTGAACTGCATGGCGGTCATCGGCAGGACGTATTCGAGGAACGGATCACCGCCGCGTTCGGCTATGGCGCGTTGACGTGCAGAGACCAACGGATCGTCGGGGTGCGGATACGGTGGCTTCTCGATGAACAGATAGGACAGGGTTTCGCCGGGGGCGTCGAAACCCTCCCAGTACGACTTGAGCCCGTAGAGCACGGTGCCTGGTTCCGCGTTGAAACGATGCGATATCTGTGACCGGCCGTGTTCACCCTGGACGAGCAGTTCGACGCCGCGTTCGGCGAGTTCGGCCGCTTTGGCGCGGACCCCGTCGGCAACGATCTCCATACGGGTCCGCGCGGCGAAGAGCGTCAGCGTCTTCCCTCCGGACAGGGACAGGAACCCGGCCTGATCGGCAGCCATCTCTTCGCAGAACTCGCGTTCATTGACCGGGATCGGGATCGGTAAGTGGTTGGTGAGCACCACCTTCGACTGTTTTGCGTAGTCGAACGGGGATCGCAGCTGAAGTCCACGGAAGGTGCCATCCGCAGGTGCGCCGTCGATTGTGATTCCGAGTCGTGAGCTCAGGTAGTCGAAGCGCTTTTCCACGGTGAGCGTTGCCGAGCACAACACCGTGGAGTGCATCTTGTCGACCACATACTGCTGGAACTCGGGGAACACGTGGATTGGCAGGCGCTCAAACGCCCAGGCGTCCGGATCGTCCTCCTCGGCGGCGAGCCGGTACACCCAGAGGTGGCTGTCCGGGAGCGGTCCTAGTGTTTCGAGGATCGTGATGGCATTTTCGATCCGCTCGACGTGCCCGTTGAGGCGGCGTCGCGCGGATCCGACTCCCTTGACGTCGCTGAGCGACCTATCGAGCGTGGAGACCACTTTCGACAGTTGGATAAGGGCGTAGCGCAGTGCGGACGCCGATTGACGCAGTACCCGAAATTCTGGTCGGGCGTTGACGATTCCGTACTGCAGTACGGCCGCGTGTGCTCGGCCGCCGTACTCATGGAGATATGTGGATACGGCTTGAGTGAACTCGGTTCCGGCCGCGCGTATCACGTTGCAGCTGTTGGCGATATCGTCACTGGCCTGCTTCACCTCGGGATTCCCGCCCGCCCGGTCCCGGATATCGCGCATCATCCGGGCCCGCGGGTGTAGGGAGTTGACGACGATCTCGAGGTCGATGGCGTCGACGCGACCGGTCCATGCGGAGGTCAGCGAATCTTCGAGGGCATGCGCTTCGTCGAACACGACGTCGGCTCGGCGATCGGCGAGGATATCGCCGGGTGCCTGTGCGGCGGTGACCCAGGCCGCCATGAGGGCGTGGTTCACCGACACCACGCCGGGTGTGGTGGCGAGGTCCTCACTCTGCTGCACCACTGGGCAGATTTTGGCCCAGGTGCAACCGGCACGGTCGCAGCCCGCCGCGTTGGTGCGCAGGCGTGCGCGGGTGCGGGCGTACCGTGCGTCGGCGCGTTTGAGGACGTCGTCGGTGACGTCATCCCAGGTGCCCGTGGGGGATTGGGCTATGGCGCGGAAGGCGACAGCCAGGGCGAGGCCGGCGGTATCACGGTCGGACACGGCGTCTTCGAGTTCCCGTGCGCAGACGTAGTTGGCGACGCCTTGCAGCTGCCGGAACGGGGCGCCGAGGAGTCCCTCCTGCTGCAGGCGGGCGGCCTCGGCGCGTAACTGACCTTGCAGCGCTTTTGTTGCAGTCGCAATGATTACGGGTTGGCGGGGGCGTGAGGCGCGGGCGAGGGCCGGCAGCATGTAGGCCAGTGACTTACCGGTGCCTGTGGGGGCCTCGACCGCCAGGTTGCCCCCGCCGTCGAACACCTCGGCCACCGCGTGCGCCATTTCCTGCTGCGCGGGCCGTTCGCGGAGATTGCGGCGCTCGCGGAGCACGGGGAAGGTGTCGCGGGTACCCGACCACGCATCGGAGGCGGTGGGGCCTTTCGGCTGGAGGAGAGGGTCGGGTTCCCTGCGCAGAGTGGACAAGTCGGGCGGGCCCGACAGCGATGGCAGCAGTAAGGCGAGCGGGTTGCGGTGGGATTCGAGGATGGCGATCGTGAGCGGCCAGCTGGGTTCTGACATGTCGATGTCGGACAGCAGCGCGCGGATGACAGCCGCGGTTGCCGTCGCGTCCGCGTGGGCCCGATGCGCTTCTTCGTTGGTGACGCCGTAGCGCAGCGTGAGGTCGGCGAGCTGGCGGTTGGGCATCGCCACATCGACCAGAAGCGAGAGGTGAAGGCTGTCTGCACTCGGCGGGAACTGAGGGACAGCGAGCCCCTGACGTTTCGCGGCTTGTACGAGGAACGGTAGATCGAAGGCGAGCAGGTTGTGCCCGATCAGCAGGTCGACGTTTTGCAACCGGGTGGACAGGGTGTCGAGGGCCTGCGACAGCGTCACGGTCTCGGGGCTGGCCTGGCTGTCTGGCACCGCCACCTCGACATCCATCAGGGTGGTGCCGTCCAGCCGGACTAGAGCGATCTCGGTGACGAAGTCCGCGGCTCGGTTGAGACCGGTGGTCTCTATATCCAACACCGCCACACGGTCCAGCGGAACCCGTGCTGTCTCCGGGGAGTACCAGTGCTCGGGCTCGGGGATGTTGCGGGTCTCGGTCTCGTTCTTGTAGGCGACTGCGACACAGAGCAGCCCGTCGTCCGTGACGGCGAAGCGGTGCGGGAACCGGTCGGGCCACTGCTGGAGCCGCTCCAGGGGTTGGGCGAAACCTTCCTTCCGGAGCTGTTCTCTGAGGTCGGGTGCTGGCAGTGGGCCGTGCTCGGCGAGCAGGCGGTGTGCGGCCTCGGCGGCGGGTGGCAGGGGACGGTTGGGTGTACTCATCAACGGACCGACAACGCGCGGGGTCGATGGCGCCCGTCACCAGACCACTCTGTCCTCGCTGCACCGATCACCGAGCTACGCCCCCTGAAAAACCCCGTCGCGTCAATATAGCGCGAACGGGCAGACGATACTCATCGTGTGCGACAAGCTGACCTCGGAGTCCTGCGGCAGTATCAATTAGGGCAGATCCGGAAGCTTAGCGCATGGTCGGCGGCGCCGGGGGCATTCAGCAAACATTGCGAGTAAGGCTTCGTCTGCTGGGTTGCGGGCCGATACGGCTCCCGAGACGCTCAGAGTGGCATGCGCGGAGTTGTCGCCGGACCGCGTTAGCCTCCCCGCGTGGAGACTGGACTGTACGAATCTGTGCTCACCCCGCGGCTGCAGTCAGCACTTAATGACACATCGGGGTTGCACACCGAGCTGAGCACGGTCGACGACGCTGAGCAGGCGCTCGTCCTCGCCCGCCACCTGAGCCCGCTGATCGAGCGGCAGCTGCGAGCCGCGCGCGGTGCTGAAGAGCGCGCGCACCTCGCCCGGAGGATTCTCGCGGCTCTCGGTGACCCCGACGTCTTAGAGGATGCGCCGTATCAGGACGAGCCGACGAAGATTCGCCGCCTGGACGCCGTGACGGTTGATGCGTTGGGCTGGGTGCAGCCACCGCGGCCGGCCACGCCGCTGTCGGATGCCGCACTGATGACCAACGCCCGAAACGAACCGACCCTCGCCGCCGAGCTGCGCGCGGAATTGGCGAGTGCCGACCACGTGGATCTGCTGTGCGCATTCGTGAAATGGCATGGCCTGCGGCTGCTGGAACGGGAGCTCACCGAGTTGCGCCAGCGTGGCGTGCCGCTGCGTGTCATCACCACGACCTACCTCGGCGCCACCGATGCCCGGGCCCTGGATGCCCTGGTGAATGACTTCGGTGCCGAAGTGCGCATCACCTACGACACCAACATGACACGTCTGCACGCCAAGGCGTGGTTGTTGCGGCGCAACACCGGCTTTCATACCGCCTACGTCGGCTCGTCCAATCTGTCTCACGCTGCGCTGGTGGACGGCTTGGAGTGGAACGTACGACTGTCGGCGATCGCGACACCGCATCTGTTGGAGAAGTTCCGCACCACCTTCGACTCCTACTGGGAAAACCGAGAATTCGAGCCTTACCGGCCGGACGAGGATGGCGAGAGGCTGCGCAACGCGCTGGAGGTCGCCTCGGGGAAGAAGGAACGGGACCCGTTGGCCATCACGCTGTCGGGCTTGGAAGTCACTCCGAAGCCTTACCAAGCAGAACTGTTGGAACAGCTCGACGCCGCACGAACGCTCCATGATCGTCACCGCAACCTGATTGTCGCGGCCACCGGCACCGGCAAGACGGTGATCGCCGCCTTGGATTACCGCCAGCTGGCCCGTGAAGTGCACCGGCGGGATCTCACGTTGCTGTTCGTGGCACACCGCAAAGAAATCCTGACGCAGTCCCGGCGGATGTACCAGGAAGTCCTCACCGACCCCACCTTTGGTGAACTGCTCGTCGGCGGAGACCAGCCCACCAAGTGGCGCCATGTCTTCGCCAGCATCCAATCCTTGACGGCCGACCGCCTTTCCACCATCAACCCTGACCACTTTGATGTCGTGGTCATCGACGAGTTCCACCATGCTCAGGCGGCGTCCTACCGGCGGCTGCTCGACCACATCGAACCCATGGAACTGGTGGGGCTGACCGCGACACCCGAACGCGGCGACGGCATCGACGTTCGCGCGTTCTTTGACGGGCGCGTCGCCGCGGAGCTGAGGTTGTGGGATGCCTTGGAACAGAACCTTCTTTGTCCGTTCCACTACTTCGGGGTGTACGACGGCACCGATCTGGAACGACTGCAGTGGCGCCGCGGAGGGTATGACCTCGCCGGACTGAGCGAGGTCTATACCGCTAGCGATGCACGCACCCGGATTGTGCTGGATCAGCTCCGGGACAAGATCGCCGATGTCGGCGCCATGCGCGCCCTCGGATTCTGCGTCAGCGTCGAGCACGCGCGTTACATGGCGGACAAGTTCGTCGCAGCCGGCATTCCGGCGCGTGCGGTTGTGGGTCTCGATGACAGCGCCGAGCGTCGAGAGGCGCTGGCGGCGTTGAGCAACCGCGACATCAACGTGCTTTTTACCGTCGACCTCTTCAACGAAGGACTGGATATCCCGTTGGTGGACACTGTGCTGTTTCTTCGGCCCACCGAGAGCGCGACCGTCTTCCTGCAACAGCTGGGTCGGGGATTGCGGCTGGCGCCGGGCAAGTCGGTGCTGACGGCGCTGGACTTCGTGGGGCATCAGCGCAAAGAGTTCCGTTTCGACCAGCGGTTCCGTGCATTGACCGGGGTCGGGCGTAAACGGCTGGAAAAGGAGATTGAGCAGGGTTTTCCGTTCCTGCCGTCCGGTAGCCAGATTGTGCTCGACGAGGTCGCCCAACGGATCGTGTTGGAGAACGTCCGACAGCAGGTCGCCCCGAAGAAGGCGACTTTGGTTTCGGAGATTCGCGCGCATCCCGACAGCCTGCTCGCCTCGTATCTGCAGGAGTCCGGGCGCGGCCTGGAGGACGTTCTGCGCACCGACCGGTCATGGACCACGCTGTGCCGCGCCGCCGGGAAGCTGGGGCCGCTGCCCGGTTCGCGGGAGTCCGAACTGGTGAAGCGCGTGAAGGCGCTCGCACATGTGGATGACCGCCACCGGGCCGAGGCGTATCGCGCTCTGCTGGCGGGTGGTGCCATCACCGAGCAGCGGCTGGCAGACATGCTGTTCTACTCGCTGTACCCCAACGGTGGGGGATTCGACAGTGCTGCAGCGGGACTCGACATCCTCCGCAGGGAAGAGGTCGCGGCGGAGATGCGCCAGGTCGTCGACATCGCCTTCGACGCCGCGCACCGCAGCACCTACGCGCTGGGTGATCTGATCCCGAAATTGGCCGATGTGCCGTTGGCTCTGCACGCCACCTACTCGCGCGAAGAGATCCTCGCTGGGCTGGGCTGGGTGTCGGAGAAGCGGACGCCGTCCACCATGCGGGAGGGCGTGGCCTGGTGTCCGGCGGTCAATGCCGACGCCTTCCTCATCACACTGAAGAAGACCGATACCGACTACTCGCCGACGACCATGTACCGCGACTTCGCGCTGAGCTCGGACCTGTTCCACTGGGAGTCGCAGTCGACCACGTCGGCGGCGTCACCGACAGGGCAGCGGTACATCCACCACAGTGAGCGTGGCTCACACATCCTGCTGTTTGTGCGGGAGACGAAGACGAACGCGCTGGGTGCGGCGCCGTACATCTTCCTCGGGCCGGCGGACTACGTCTCGCATGAGGGGGACCGGCCGATGGCGATTACCTGGCGGTTGCGGCGTTCGATGCCGGCGGAGGTGTACCTGGGGGCGCGGGCGGCGGTGGCGTAGCGCAAGAAAGATCAGAGGAGGGAAGCAGGGATCTGGTGATGTGGCTGTGCTACTTGAGGTTCCCCAGAAGTAGTGGACATCTGAGATAGCGGGACGGTGGTCCCGTGGAAGGATGTTCGTATGTCTGGTCGTCGGCGTTCGTTTACCCCGGAGTATCGGGTGGAGGCCGCGCATCGGGTG
>NZ_JBQQCF010000084.1:0-10297 GCF_052245755.1 Mycobacterium sp. 4D054 | reverse complement strand
CAGCAAATCACGCGCCGTCAACGACACCCCGACCGAACAGGAGGCCACCCCCGCGGCACTGACCGCCTGAACCATTAACTCGAAGAATCACACGACAGCGTCGTACACCACGCCCATGGACTTGACCTTGCCATGACGCTCAATCGGTGCAGCAGCGGCTGTCCCCGGCCGGTGTTGGCGAGTAGGAACCGCAGGTACGGCAGACCCGACCAGTCGACGAGGTAGGAGTCATGCCGCACGGCGATGTCGTCACCGAACCAGCGTGCGTACTCGTGCGAATCGGCGTGACATCCGATCCACATGAGCAACGCGATGTAGTAGCAGCAGTCGCGCTCGGCGCGGTCCAATCCCAGCCGGTCGGCGATCCGGGTGGCGATGACCGCCGACCGCAGCATGTGCTCGGCCGGCTGCCCGAGCCCGAGGTCGATGGCAATGGACAGCGCCGCCAGCAGTTCGGCTCTGCTGGGCGATCGGGCCGGATGCTCGGCCGGCGGCGCCATCCGCTGATTCTGCCTGTTCACGCTCGCACTGGTCAGCCGAACGCCACGGTGCGCTCGGCGGCCCGATGCCGATCGGCGTCGAAGTTCTCGAAGTGGCCGGACCCGATCACGCCGATGCCGCGCTGCGGAAGCCGGAAGTCCCCGAGCCGGGCCTGGCGCAACAACGGGCCGATCGGACCGAGGTCCTGACCGCGCAGCATCGCCTCAGACGCGCTGACAGCCCACACCGTTCTCGGGGCGACCATGTAGCGCTGGCCGTTGGCGGCGGTGCCGGTGAGCCGGATGTCGCCCACCCCGAGGGTGGGGCCGGCGATCCGGCTGATCAGCGACAGCGTCGACGGATTGGTCCACGCCGACTCCGGCAGCCGCCCGCCGATGGACGTCATCAGCCGGGTGGCCCAGGTGTTGCGCATCTCGACCGTCCATCGGAGCAGTCCGGGGATCTCGATGCGCACCGACCACGGCGACTCCCAGGTCAGGCCGATGTCGCACTGCACGGGATCGTTGGGGGTTGCCGAGCTGAAGTACCGCGCGCAACTCTGCTGGCCGGGTGTGGTGGCGTAGAAGGTCCACGTGCATGCCGGGTCTCGGTGCCAGACGGAGACGTAGGCGGGTACGAAAGTCGTTGCGGGGAACTGTCGCAACGCCAGGTAGTGGCCGTTCGAGAAGGGCAGCCCCATGATGCCGAACCCGACGAAGCGTTCGTCGTCTCCGGCGGGAAGGACGGGATGTGCGGTAACGGCCGCGGCGGCGGCCCGGGGGGTGAGGTAGGTGTTCATGCCTGTAGATCGTCGGCGCGCGCCCGTCGCGCCACATGAGGCATCTGCCTCAATTTCCGGACCCGCCGAAACTGCATTCCGCGCGGCGGTTCGCGCGAAAAGTGCACGTGGAACGCGATCTCGGCGAAGAGGGTCAGGCGACCTCTTCGCGGCGTTTGACGCCCTCGTGCAGCGGCACGTCAGGGTCGATCTTGATGCCCAGCACCTCGCAGGTGCCGTTGATGGAGCCGACCATGATGGTGGTCAGGTAGTCGACGAACTTCTCCGACGGCAGCCGCCGCGGACTGTCGCGCTCGGGGCCCAACCACCAGTCGGTGGCCGAAGCCGCCGCCCCGAAGGTCGCGAACCCGGCGAGTTCGAAGGCCGCGTAGTCGAGCTCCATGTCGCTGAGCTCGTTGTTGAACATGTCGGCCATCGCCAATGTGATGTCGCGGCCCTCGTTGAGTGCGCGCATCGCCGACTCGCTCTGCTCGGCGAAGCGGCCCTGCATCAGGAAACGGATGACGTTGGGGTGCTCGTCGACCAGTCGGACGTATTGCTCGATGGCCCGGTACACCACGGTGCGCGCGGCATCGGTGGAGAGGTTGATCGACGGGAAGATCGCCGCCCACAGCATGTCCCGCATGCGCTGACCGATCGCTTGGAACAGGTCGGACTTGTCGGTGAAGTGGCGGTAGATCTTGGGTTTGGCGGTGCCGGCCTCTTCGGCGATCTCGCGCAGCGAGACCTCGGGTCCCAGCCGGTCGATGGCCCGGAACGCGGCGTCGACGATCTCCGAACGCACCTTCTTGCGGTGCTCACGCCAGCGTTCGCTGCGGGCGTCCACCTTGGCACCCGGCTCTTCGGAGGAACGCGTCCTCGACCCTCGTCGCACGCGATCACTGTACCCGCCCCAGCGTTGCTGACCTGCTAAGACCGCGTGACGTCACACTCGGCTCACCGTCATGACCCGGTGTGGCCAGGCGAATTCGCCCGCCGCGCACATACAGGGAGTTTGGGTACTATCTCCAGCGACAGCCGCTCGACGAGAGAGATTCATGACGCAGCGATACGACGTGGTCATCGCAGGTGGAGGACCCTCCGGGTCAGCCGCCGCGTGGCAGGCGGCGCAGACCGGTGCCAAGGTAGTGGTACTGGACAAGGCACAGTTTCCCCGCTCCAAGCCCTGCGGTGACGGTCTGACCGCCCGTGCGGTCAGCTACCTGCAGAAGATGGGCCTGGCCGACGAGGTCGCCACCTATCACCGGGTGAACCGGGTCACGGTGTTCAGCCCGAGCCGCTGGGAGCTGTCGTTCCCCAAACGTCCCGGCATGCCCGACCACGGTCACACCGTGAGCCGGGAACACCTCGACACCGTGCTGCTCAAGCACGCGGAGTCGGCCGGGGCCGAGATCCGGCAGGGCGCCGAGGTCGCCGGGCCGGAGTTCGACGCCACCGGACGGGTGATCGGTGTGGTGCTCAAGAGCGGCGAGAAGGTGTACGGCGACGCGGTGATCGCCGCCGACGGCGCCTACTCCCCCATCAAGCGGGCGCTGAAGATCGACTCCGAGTACAACGGCTACTCCGCGATCGCGATCCGCTCAGAGATGCCGGCCAACCGCCCGGACTCCGATTCGCTGGACATCTACCTGAAGCTGATGTTCCAGGGCGACCAGTTGCCCGGATACGGCTGGGTGTTCCCGATGGGCAACGGACTCTTCAACATCGGGCTGGGCTACGTCAACAGCTACAAGAACTGGCAGTCGATCAATGCCACGCAGTTCCTCGGCGACTTCCTGCGCACGCTGCCGCGCGAGTGGGATCTGCCGCCGATCGAGGAGCTCAAGAAGAACAAGAGCGTGCGCGCGTGGCGGTTGCCGATGGGCTTCACCGCGTGGCCGCCGTGGCGTCCCGGCGTGCTGTTCACCGGTGACTCGTTGGGGGCGGGCAAGCCGGCCTCCGGCGCGGGCATCTCCAAGGCGCTCGAATCCGGTTTGGCCGCAGGCGAATGCGCGGTGGCGGCGCTGACCAACGGCGGTCCCGACGACTTCACCAACTACGCGCAGCGCATGGAGGCTGCGTGGGGCAGGGAGTATCGGCGCGGCCGCTACATGCACAAGTTGATCGGACAGCCCAAGCTGGCCAACGCCGGCGTGAAGCTCATCGACAACGCGGCGTTCCGTGACCGAATGCTCAAGGCGCTGTACAAGAAGGCCCAGGGTCCGCAGCACAGCTTCTGAATCGGCACGTCCTGTGTACGAAGCCGCGGTGACCCTCGGAGCCGAGGCTGCTCGGCGCCTCGACGCAGCAGGCACCGTGACGATCGAGCGTGGCATGTCCGACGACGAATTGGACCGTGTCGAGCACGAGGTGGGTGTCGAGTTCGCCGACGATCACCGCGCGTTCCTGGCGGCAGGACTGCCCACGGGCGGGTCGTGGCCGAACTGGCGCGCCGAAGGCCGCAGAAGTCTGACCAGACGGCTGCAACTGCCCATCGTGGGCGTGCTGTTCGCCGTCGAGTGGGATCGGTTCTGGTATGACGGCTGGGGTCGGCGGCCGGCGCAGACGAAGCACGCGCTGCGCACCGCGCGCTACCACCTGGAGCGTGCGCCGATGCTGGTGCCGATCTGTTCTCACCACTACCTGCCGGCCGGCCATGGATTGTCCGGGCATCCGGTGCTGTCGGTGGTGCGCACCGATGTCGTCATCCGCGGCGCGAACCTTGCCGACTACGTCTCCGCCGAGTTCGGGACGGTCGAGCCGGACGCGAGGCAGGCAGCAGTGACCGTCGAGTTCTGGTCGACGCTGTTGGGCTGAGTGAGATGTCGCCGCCGCGGGCTACCGTGCGTTCATGGAGCAACGCATCAGCCTGATCACCCTCGGCGTCGACGACCTCGTCCGTGCGCGTCGGTTCTACGAACAGGGTCTGGGCTGGGTGCCGAAGGCCGCTCCGGACGGCGTCGTGTTCTATCAGCTGCCCGGCCTCGCGTTCGCGTTGTTCGGACGGGCCGACCTCGCCGCGGATGCGCACCATCCTGTCGACGGCCGGTTCAGCGGTATCACCATCGCGATCAATCAGCGCACCGAAGCCGATGTCGACGCGGTGCTCGCCCAGGCGCACGCCGCGGGGGCGACAATCCTCAAGGCCGCCGAACGGGTGTTCTGGGGCGGTTACTCGGGTTACTTCGCCGATCCGGACGGCCACGTCTGGGAGGTCGCACTGAACCCGGAGTGGACCATCAACGACGACGGCACCTTGTCGATCTGAGGGTCAGATCCCGGTGACGACGGTCAGGAGGATCACGGAATCCTCCAGCGCGGCAAGGTTGTGCCGTTCCGAGGGGATGATCAGGTACTCACCCTCGCCGAGTTCGGCCGATGCGCTCGACGTATTGAGGCGAACCCGGCCGTGTAGCACCAGAAGTGTTGCCTCACCCGGGCTTTCGTGATCGTCGAGGCGCTGATCGGCCAGCAGCGCGATCGCGGTCTGGCGCAACTTGTGTTCGTGCCCGCCGTACACGGTGTGCGCGGCCCGGCCCGCGCGCGCATTGCGAGCAGCCTCGAGCTGTTCGGCTGCGGTCTCTTTCAGGGACACCACGTCCATGACTCACACTCCTTCACTGTCGTCCGCCACCACACGTGTAGGGCGGAGCACCAATCCGACTTCGCACGAACCCCCATGGGGATCCGGTGTCACCGCCACACCGTAGCGGCCGCCGACCGCGTCGGCGTTGAGGTCGATCACCTCTTGGATCAATCCCTGCTGGATACCGCGAACCACCTCGGGTGCGGTCTTGGCGACCTCAGCGAGGGGGCAGGTGCACAGTTGCACCGTCACCTCACCGAAGGACGACATCACCGAACGCACCTGGAAACCCAACTCGGTCAGCGTCGCCACGACGAGGTCTCCGACCGAGGTCTCGTCGCGGGCCCTGGCCAGCCGCACGCGGTGCGCCAGGTCTGCCCCGATGCGGCGTGCTCGCGTTTCCCGCTCCTCGGCGGTGCCACCGAGATGCGTCGCGAACAGCGACACGATGTCGGCGTAGTCGAGTCGTGGCGCCGGCTCGTAGGTCAGCTTGGGCCGCCCGGCTCCCGATTTGCGACTGCCCGCGCGCCGCACGAACCCCTGGGCTTCCAGTGTCGACAGGTGGAACCGCGCTGTGGTGATGTGGATCTGCAGCAGATCGGCGACACCCTGGGCATCGACCGGACCGTCGGCTTCCCGTAACAGACCCAGCACCCTGTGGCGCTGGCGGCCCGCTGCGCGGTCCCGCGTCTCGCCGGCGGCGCTGCTCACCACTGCCATGAGTCAAGTGTGTCATTGCCCAGGTACGACGCCGACGACCGCAACGGCGGTCAGCGAGTGCCGGTACCGCTGGAAGGTCTTGCGCATGCCGATGACCCTCCGACGTGCCGCAGGACGCCGGATCAAGTTGCCCACGATGCGCAGCGCACCGAGGGGTCCTTCGTCGGCGAGCACGCGTGCCGGGTTGAGCAGCGCCATCGGCGCGTGGTCGACGCGCGAGATCTCGAAGCCCGCGTCGGTGAGCAACGTGGTCCACTCGGCAGTGGTCAGCGGGCGGGCATTGACCTTGATGGCCCGCGACATGTCGCGGCGGATGTCGTCCTTGATGTCCTGGGACAGGCCGTCGGGGGTCAGCCCCAACTCGTGGATCGCGTAACGGCCGCCCGGCCGCAGCACACGGAACGCTTCGCCGATGATGGCACGCTTCGCCTTGTCGCCCTGCATGGTGAGCATGGCCTCGCCGACCACCACGTCAGCGCTGGCCTTGGGCAACCCGGTCGACACCGCGTCGGCGACGACCACCGTGCCACCGACCGGGGCGACGATGGAGCGCACCTGTTCGGTCGCCGCGGCGGTGTCGTCGACGCCGACGTAGGAGTGCGGTTTCCGGGCGACGATGTCGGTCGCCGTGCGGCCGAGTCCAGGCCCGAGCTCGACGACGTCTGCGCCCTCGATACGCGCGGCCGAAAGCAGACGCGTCGTCAGCTCCAGCCCGCCCGGGCGCAACACTCTCTTGCCCAGTCGGGCCAGCAGCCAGTGGCCGGGAAGGTCGGCGTCACCCCGCTCGGCGAGCGGGAGAGGTGAATCAGCCATGGCGGACAGTCCTTTCGACAGCGGCGACCAGGAAGATCGCCGTGGACAGTGAACACACGTAGAGCAGAGCGGCGTTCTGGCTCCACGGAGGAATGAGCACCGCGTCCTGGCCGGTGGCGTAGACGCCGTTGAGAACCGGCATGAACCGCTGCAGGAACGCGCCACTGGGGAGATATCCCGCGGCGGATTCAACCGCGTACACCCACAACAGGATCACCGCCGCGGAGCCGAGCGGCGACCGGGTCAGCGCGCCGACGCCGATACCGGCGCCGGCGGCGAAGAAACTCAGCAGCGGCACGGTCCACAGCAGCCGCTGTGCCACCGGATCGGTCGCCGACACCGATCCGTAGACGTGCGGCGAGGCCACCGGCAGTAACAGGAGCACCGCGAGAAGCGTGAGGGCGGCGGCCGCAGCGCCGAGCGTGCCGTAGAACCACCACCGGCCTGCCAGTACCGGCCACTGGCGGTGAGCCGCCAGGCGAACGTATTCCCCAGTGTGGTAACGACTCTCGCAGGCCTGCCCGTCGGAGGCGGCCACTGCCACCACCGCGGTGGTGACGGTGATCACCCAATAGGCCGCGTTGGAGGTCGGCACCTGCAGGACCGAGATCTGCCCCGGTATGCGCGCGAAGGTCTCGGCGGCGATCGCGATCGCGAACGTGATCACCGCCGGCAGCACCACCGCGGCAGGGATCAGGACCGTCCACAGCCGACTCCGGCCGCCCGTCCGGACCATCTCGGCGCGCGCACCGCGCACCACTGGTGCCACGCTCATGCGTACATCGCCGCATCGAGCAGTGCCGATTCCAACCAATCGCGCGGTTCGTAGCCGGTGGGTATGACGTCATCGAGGGCACCGTGTACTCGCGGACGGCCGCTGTCGAGCAGCAGCACGTGATCGGCGGACAGCACGACTTCGGCGAGCAGATGCGTCGCTACGACCACCGCACACCCGTCGTCGGAGAGTCGTCGGAGAAGCCCACGGAACCAGACGATCCCGGGGACGTCGAGGCCGTTGAGCGGTTCGTCGAACAGCAACGCCCGTGGCCGGCACAACAGCGCGCCCGCGATGGACAGCCGCTGCCTGGCGCCCAGCGACAGCGCGCCGATCCGCTCCCGGCGCTGCGTATAAAGCCCGGTTTCCTCCAGAACGTCGGTGACCCTGTCCGCCGCAGCACCGGCGAGCGCAGCCAGCCACCTGAGGTGCCGCACGACCGTCTGGCGCGGATCGAGCGCGCCGGGGCCGAGGTGAACACCGACCTGGTCGGGGTCCCCGTTGGGCGGGCGACCGTTCACCGTGACGGTGCCGCGGTCCGGGCGATCCAGTCCCGCGATCAGCCGCAGAAGCGTGGTCTTGCCTGCTCCATTGAGGCCCAGCAGTGCCGTCACCGTACCTGCCGGAAGCTCGACGGAGACGCCGTCGAGCACCAGTGTGGAGCCGAAACTCTTGGCGAGAAACGATGTTTCGATCATTCGAAGTTGCACGGGACCGGCAGGCCGATCGTCTTGATGCCGTTGCACAGTGATTTGCTCGCCAGCTTCCACCGGCCGTCGATACGCCGCCATTCGGCGACGACCTGCACGGTCGGCGCACCCTGCCGACTCGCGTTGATCACCGCGGTGTGCCTGTCCGGCTCGTGGGTCTCGGGGCCGGTGACCATGCTCGACCCTCTGGGCGGCCGAAAGAAGCCGACGCGGTAGATCATCTTCGGCACCACGACGGCGCGCGAACCGCCCTCCAGTTGCGCGGCCTTGACGTCATCCGGGGCGGGCGAGGCGACCAGGAGACGAATCTGTGCGTCGAGTTCTGCCAGCGAGGGCACCTCGGAGATGATCGCGAAGTCATCTGCTGCCATCGGGTCGGCGTGAACCGCGGGATCGGCAGTCGCAGCGGGCGCTGTGACCGTCGCCAACGCCATGGCGACCGAGGCCGTCACCGCCGCCTGGGTCGCGCGTAGCCGTCGGGCCATGTCTCACCCCTAATTAACCGGAAAACTTTCCGCTTAATGTAGGAGCACACGCCGATAGAGGCAAGCCTTACCTTGGACCATGGGTCAGCGACGGCCGCGCCCGGGCTTGCGCGTGACTTTCCCCGCGGCGGCGCGGGCTGCCTGTTTGGCCAGCGTCTTCTCCCGCGCCGTCCGCTTGCGCTCCGGTGCGGCCTGCCCGCGGGACGAGCCGGGTTTGCGACCGCGCACGATCCCGATGAACTCCTCGAGGATTTCCGACTGTGGTCCCTCGGGGAAGGCGAGCGCCACCGAGCAGGTCGGAGCGCCGACCACGGGTCGATACGTGAGGTCCTTGCGGTGATGCAGCCGGGCCAGCGACTGAGGCAGGAGGAGCACCCCGAGCCCAGCTGCGACGAGTTCCGTTGCCGCTTCGGTGGTTTTGGGCCGATGCTCGACGGGGTCACCGGGCGCGTGCGGCCAGTCCACGACGGTGTCCAGCGGAGTCAGGATGGCTTCGTCGAGCAACTCACCCGGGTCGACCTCGTTGGCCGCGGTCAGCACGTGCTCGACCGGCACCACCACGACCGTCGTCTCTTCGTACAGCGGGATGACGGCGAGACCCGAAAGGTCGGCGGGCAATCGCAGCACCGCGACGTCGACGCTGCCGTCTCGGACCGCGGCGACGGCGTCGGCGGCGGTGACACTGCGCAGGTGCAGCGGCACCTCCGGGTGGCGGTCCGTCCAGGTTCGCGCCCATTTTCCCGGCGTCGCACCCGGGACGTATCCGAGGGTCAGCGAGGGCCGGGTCACCGCATCAGGCTACCGGCGGGTGTCGTCGTTAAGCTCTAGCCATGAGCAGGCCGAACGCGCAGTCCATGAAGCCCGCGACCGCGGCGAAGAAGCTGGACGTCTACCTGCCCGCGACGCCCGAGGACTTCCAGCAGAATCCGATCACCCGCGCCGAGCTGGCCGCGCTGCAGGACGACCCGCCGCAGTGGCTGACCGATCTGCGCAAGAACGGGCCGCACCCGAAGAACCTCGTCGCTGCCAAGCTCGGCGTCTCGATCGCGGCGTTGGCCCGCAACGACGTCGACGGTGCGCTCACCACCGAGCAGATCAACGCCCTGCTCGAAGAGAAGCCCGAATGGCTGACGGCCGAACGCGAGAGCTACCAGGCGGTGCTCCGCGAGCAACGTCGCCTCAAGTCTCTACGAGCGGAACGCGACAGCTGAGCCGCCGCCGACTTTGGGCCTTATGCGCGCATGATCACCAGATCGCGTATCTAAGGCCCACAGTCAGGCGCTGGCGCCTTGCTTAAAGGCCGAACAGATCGTTGAGCCGATCAAAAAACCGGTCAATGCGCTGCTCGAACCAAGTGCCGTTCACCCACTTCTTCCAGGCATAGATCGCCGCGAAAATCACCAGCACGATCCCGAATACCAGCACGATGATCAGGACAACTTCGGCCGTGGTCGACACCAAGGAGCCTTTTGGCTCACAAACCCATCCGAGACGCTGTCAGAGCGGCTAGGGATGGACAAGTACAGGCTGAACCATCAAGCTACGTTCACGCCAGCAGTCAAAGTTTGTCAGTCATCACATGTTGACGCTTCCTGCGGCATATGCGTAGCCAGCCAATTTGCCGCCCCAACGTACGTGGTTCCACAGACGAACTCAGCGTTATCGAGCGCGGCGCTAGCCCGCGCTTCGATATGGGTTCGGCGCACAGTCATCTGCAGAAATACCTGCCTCAGCCGCGGCTTCACGTGTCAGGACCCCTGTCGAGGCGTCGCCGTTAGGCAAGCGATTCCATCCACGATCGAGATTGCCGGTTCTGTAAGCATTGAGGTTCCCCAGAAGTAGTGGACATCTGAGATAGCGGGACGGTGGTCCCGTGGAAGGATGTTCGTATGTCTGGTCGTCGGCGTTCGTTTACCCCGGAGTATCGGGTGGAGGCCGCGCATCGGGTGA
>NZ_JBQQCF010000083.1:0-10422 GCF_052245755.1 Mycobacterium sp. 4D054 | reverse complement strand
CTGGCCCAGCCGAAACAGCCGACGTCAGCACACATAAACGCTAAGCCTCGTGCCCCAGATTCAATGAGAAAGACACGCACTTACCCCAGATTCAATGAGAATGCCCCAGAATCAATGAGAACGGACAACGCGCATGTCGGCGGACGCGGCGGCCAGCGTCGACTCAGTGACGACTTAGTCTGTGGCGATTAGTCACAGTGATGAATAGCCTTTGGTCGGCAAAACCGATAGGGTGCCACGATGCCTGGCCAGGTTGGGCGCACCTAAGAAACTCGGTACCGACGGTTCCGGTATGTTTCGTCCCCACGAAGTACGGCGATAGTACGTAGGCGTCGGAGGAGATAAGTCCCGACCCGGCGCGCGGCTATCGGATGGTTGGCGTCGAAGGGGGTGTCGCTGATGTTCAGTGCGATCGGCGGCAAACCGTGCTGATCGACCTTCTGGCGACCGAAGCCGGTTCAGGCCCGAATCCACCAGCGATCTCCTACCACGCTACCGACGTCGGATTATGGATGTCGCTTCCAGCGTTCGCGCCCGCGCTAGTGATCGTCGGTGTCGTCTTCTTCATTGCCCGTCGGAACCGACGCCGCGAACCAGGAGGCGACGCAGGTCCCACACAGAGCCCCGTCGTCGAGAGGAACGAGAATCCATGATCACTAAGGCATCCCAGTTGGGCGCCGTCATTGCTGCTGCGGCGACGCTATCTGCCTTAGTCAGCTGTGGATCCACTACGACGGATTCCACATCGTCGACCAGCCAGGCTGCGTCGACAGCCGCCACGACCATCGCCACCGAGCCGCCTCGGACCGAACAACCGCCACCAGCTACTGACGGCACCGTGGTCGAGGTCTTGATCGCCGGGGGGACGGTCACTCCGACGAACGGCCAAGCGCAAGCAACCGTCGGAAAGCCGATTGTGCTGCAGGTGACCAGCGACGTCGCCGACCAACTGCACGTCCACTCAGTACCTGAGCACACGTTCAACGTCGAACCGCGCCCAGATCAGACTTTCGAGTTCACCGTGGATGTGCCCGGACAGGTCGACATCGAGCTCCACGACCTCAATCGCAGTGTCGTCACCATCCAAGTTCGGCCGTGACTTCGCACGTCGAAATCTTCGCGCACGGCGTAGGCGGTTCCACTGACCTTCCTGTACCGCTGTCGTTCGCCCTTATCGGTGCGGCATGGGCCCTGACGGCAACTTTCGCGATCGTTGCCCTCGCTTGGAAGCACCCGCGCTTTGACCCCGCAAAGCCCGGCCGCGAACTACCTGCCTGGGTTAGCCGTGCCGTCGACTCTCCGACGACACGTTGGATTATCGCGATACTGGCACTGCTGTTTGCGCTATGGGTTCTGGCGGCCGCCATATGGGGCCCCGCCGGAAGCGACAACGCTCTGCCCGGCGCGTTCTACGTCCTACTCTGGGTCGGACTGATTGCCGTTTCGGTCTGCGTGGGTCCGGTCTGGCGCCTGCTGTCGCCGCTGCGCACCATCTACCGCATTTGCGGTCTCGCTCGACGGAAGGGAGCCGATGCCTCGGGCCGCTCCTATCCGCAACGATGGGGTTACTGGCCTGCCGCCTTCGGGCTTTTCGCCTTTGTCTGGCTTGAATTAGCAAGCCCTGACCCAGGTTCCCTGACTGCCATCAAAACATGGCTACTGATCTACGTAGGGGCGATGGGGGTCGGTGCGTGGGTCTTTGGTGCTCGGTGGTTCGCACGGGCAGACCCGTTCGAGGTCTACAGCATGGCGGTCTCGCGGCTATCACCCTTTCGGCGTTCGCCGGCATCGGGACGAGTGGAAGTCGTCAATCCCCTCGATCATCTGCCGACGTTGCCAGTGCGTCCCGGAATTGTCGCAGTTCTGGCGGTGCTGCTGGGCTCTACCGCGTTCGACAGTTTCTCCCAAGCTCCGGCATTCCGAAACTTCGTCGATCGCAACGCTATGGTGGTTCCGCTCTTCGGCGAGGCCGGCGGTGCGACAGTGCTGCGGACAACGGCATTGATTCTCTTCGTCGCCGTTGTTGGTGTGACCTTCTGGGGTGCTGCACGATCAACCGGCGGCATCAGTCCCGAGAAGCGCCAAGAACTTCCGGGCCAGTTGGCGCATTCCTTGGTTCCCATCGTTGTCGGTTACATCTTCGCCCACTACTTGTCTTACCTCGTCGAACGCGGACAGGAAACTGTCGTGCGCTTGGCTGACCCATTTGGCCTGGGGTGGCAACTGTTCGGATTGGCACCGAATGATGTCAGTTACATCCTGTCTCAACACCCGTCAGTACTCTGGACCATCAAGGTCGCGTGCGTGGTCGTGGGGCACATGGTGGCGGTCGTCTCCGCGCACGATCGCGCTCTGCGGTTGCTGCCGCAACAGCATCAGATCACCGGTCAAGTGGCGATGATGCTGACGATGGTCGGCTACACGTTCACCGGTCTCTACCTTCTGTTCGGAGGCTGATAACTGCCTCCTTCGGAATTTATATGCGTCCTACTGAGGTGCATAGTAGATTGTGGATGCCGTCAGGAGAGGCGGGACGGATCCCGACGAACCGCTGTGGCGGAATTCTGTCGGGGGATTGCGCCACAGTGTATTTCGAGCCGAGCTGGCGAACCGCCCTCCAACTCCCGTCAAGCTTGGGATGGCGGCGGCGAGCCGATAGAGTAGGAAGCCTGGTTGTAGCGATGCCTCCCATGCTGTAACTGCATCGGCGACGGCATGATGGTGCACCCGCCCGCCTACGGAACGCCCGTCGAGTCGCTCCGATCGCGATGGCATCAATGTACAACGTAAGTCGGCGCGCTCAGCTCGCGGCGGCCTTTTTACTGGCTCGCCGCGCCGAACCGGCACCTGGTCGCGCCACCAATTACTATGTGGATACGTAATAGCAGGAGTGGGACCCGACGGATAGTTGTGATGAAAGTGTTGGCTGGACGCCGAAAGGTAGTTGCGCTGAGTGTGATCTCGGCTGTCGCGGTACTCGTGACGGCATCGCAGACAAGTGCTCTCAAGTCTCGGTTGACGAATACGGTGGTTGCGCCCGGTGCCCTGGAGGTTGAGCAGACGCCGCAGGCCGCGCCCGAGCCTCCCGTAATCGAGATTCTTCCCCGCACAGGCGCCAGCGATGTGGTCCCCGTCGGCGCAGTGAAGGTGACCGCGACAGTTGGCACCCTGACTGATGTGCGGATGCAGAACGAACAGGGCCGGGTCGTCGCGGGTCGCTTGGTGGAGGGCGGACGTGCCTGGGAGCCCGCCGAGCCACTCGGATACGGACGGTCCTATACGCTCAGCGCGACCGGCCGGGGCGCTGACGCCAGCACCGTCACGACGGTTTCGGAGTTCTCTACTGTCGCGCCGCAATCCCAGGTCGGAGTTCGGCTGGGCATGACCAACGGAGCGTCGCTGTCGGAGGGTGGTGTGTACGGTGTCGGAACCGTGATCGTGGCAACCTTCGACGCGGATATCCCTGACCGGGCGGCGGCCGAATCTCGCCTCCAGGTCTTAACGACGCCGCAGTTGGCGGGCTCCTGGATGTGGATCAACGATCGCAAGGCGCATTGGCGGCCCCGTGAGTATTTTCCTTCCGGCACTGAGGTCACGGTCAAAGCCGATCTCTACGGTACTGATTTGGGTAGTGGACTATTCGGAGAACAGGACAGGCAGGTCAGTTTCCGGATTGGGCCGTCTCGTGTCGCGATCGCCGATGACACGACCAAACAGGTCAGTGTTTACGAGAACGGCAATTTGATCCGTACGATGCCGACATCGATGGGCCGGGGAGGGACGCAGACTGTCGGGGGCAAGACAATTGCGTTCTGGACGCAACCTGGCGTTTATACGGTGATGGAGAAACAGAATCCCGTCTTGATGGACTCGTCAACCTACGGATTGCCCGTCGATTCGGCATCGGGGTACAAGATCAGCGTCCCGCACGCGGTGCGGATCAGCCCTGATGGCATCTACCTCCATGAGCGCGAAGCGACCGTGTGGGCGCAGGGAAGCACCAACGTTTCGGCGGGCTGTTTGAATCTGAGTGCAGAGAATGC
Source organism: Mycobacterium sp. 4D054 (assembly GCF_052245755.1). Lineage (NCBI taxonomy): Bacteria > Bacillati > Actinomycetota > Actinomycetes > Mycobacteriales > Mycobacteriaceae > Mycobacterium > Mycobacterium sp. 4D054. Next base: position 6,379 of record NZ_JBQQCF010000083.1, on the reverse strand, counting down.
TGAGTGGTACTACAACTTTGCCAATCCAGGCGATGTTGTCGAGATCCGAAATACCGGCGGCGCACCGCTGGAACAGTGGCAGAACGGAGATTGGTCTGTGCCCTGGGACGAATGGATGGGTGGCAGCGCGTTGCGCCCCTGATCAGTATTCGATCAGTCACGCGACATGCGACGCCAGTTCGCTGGTTTCTCACCGGGTGCGACTCGGATCCGAGCATCAGAGAGCGAGCTTCCAGCATCGGGCAGATGACAAATTCGCTGCCTGCTGGCCGTAAACGCGAAGGAATCTGACCGGGAACGCTGCACAGCTGGCGACGGGTCGGCGATGAGGCCGAGCTCGACAATTTACTCGCCGCTCTGTTGACGGTAGGGATCGAGAAGTTGATCAACGGGAGCGTAGTCGTCTTTCAGCACTTGGGCGTCGCGGATCCACAATCTGAGGTCGTTGCCGGTAGCGGTCGTCCACCCGGTGTTGCGAGTATTCAGAACCCTCTGGAGGGCGTCACGGTCAACCGGTCGATCGGAGGCGAGCACGACCAGGTTGCCGCCGTCGGGTGTCGTCGCGGAATCGACGCCGACGTCGCCGGCCTCGGCGGTGACTATGACGTGCTTGAAAACCTGTGTGAGTGTTGCGACTTCGGCACGTGCAAACTCCAGCTCTCCGTAGTCGATGAGATTCGCAATGTACACACCGTCCTCTTTGAGGACTCGGCGTATGTCTGTCAGCGCTTCTGCAGTCGTCAGGTGCCAAGGCACGCTCACGCCGCCGAAAGCGTCGCCGACGATCAGATCACGGCTGTCGTCGTCGAGCCGCGCAAGGCCCAGTCTGCCGTCCTCGACGCGCACCTCAAGCCCGGCCTCGGAATCTGATCCGAGTTGGTCTCGGTCTATGCGCACCACGCCGCCGTCGATTTCGGACACCACGTTATGGGTTCCTGGCCGAGTAGCAGCGAGGTATCGCGGGAAGGTGAGGCCGCCTCCACCAAGGTGGTAGGCCTCCAGTGTCTTTTCGGTCGGGAAGGATGCGTCGACGGCTGAAGCAAAGGCGCGCACGTACTTGAACTGCAGGACGGCCGGATCTTGGAGGTCTATGTACGAGTGGCGCGCGCCGTCGAGCATGAGGGTGCGGCCGCTGTTCCGCTCGGGGTCGGCGATGACGCGGGCGCAATGGTACTTGGTTTCCACGTCGCAACCGCCGGGTGCAATGTAGCCAGCCAGACCCGCGCCGACGGTTAGGAGCGTAAGTACGGCGGCGCTGGCAGTGTTTCGCCGGCGCATGCGCCACTCCGCAACGATGCCGCCGAGCACCAACATCGATCCAAGGCCGATGAGTATCATGCTGACTGGTGCCCGCGACACGAAGACAAATCCGGTAAGCACAGTGCCGGCGATGGCACCGACGGTGCCTACGCCAGACAGCTGACCGACAACGGTGCCCGTCTGGGCGAGCGTGATCAGGCGCATCTTGGTCACCATCGGTGTCACCGCCGATAGCAACGCCCCGGGTGCCAGAATCGTGAGCGCCGCAACTATCAACAGCGTCGCCGGCGCCCACTCGGCCGCCGTGCGGACTGCGGAAGGCGTGAACGCCACGACCACGCCCGATATCCCCAGCGATAACCCCAACCAGCGACGCGGATCATCGCGGTCGGCAAGGCGGCCGCCCGCCCAGGAACCAAGGGCAATTGCGGCCAGGGCGATTCCGATGACCAGGGTGCTTGTTTCCAAAGTCAGCCCGAGGTAGGGCGCCAGCAACCGCAGCGCGGTGATCTCCACCACCAGCACCGCCGCCGAAGAGGTGAACACAAGGACCGCGGCGGTGCGCGCTCCGACCCCGGGCAGCGATTGAGATGAAGGATGGTTGTCGGGAACTGGCGGGGGACCGGTCACAGTCTCAATCCTGGCAGCACAGCCCTCTGTCTCCGACTACCTACTGAAAAACGGGTTGTAATCGTGTCAGTAATAGCGGTGCGCGCCGCGGAGACGGAAACAGTGCAGCAGGCATCGACGGGTGCGGAAACAGCGCCGACGTCGACACGTTATGCCGCAGACGTTTTTGACTGCCGCCGACGTCAAGCCCGGCAGCTATCGGGTCCGAGTGGCTCGAATCAATTGGCGCATAACAAGAGTCGGCGAGTTTGTGGACGTACACCACCGTGGCCAGGGACACCGCTCCGAACTTTTCTTGGCCAAAATTAGTAGACGTATGCGCGTTCGCTAGGCATGGCGGGCCGCGGCGCCTTGGAACCGTTGAAGCGGACTGGGCGACAAAGCGCGGGACGCTTGGGGGTGGGGGAGAGCTGTCGTGGTAGAAATCTTTACGGAGATACACCGTAGATTGCTCAGTTACAGGACTCTACGGAGCGAAAGGAACTGCCGGCATGAATCCAATGACTCGAATACTGCTGACTTTCTTTGTGGTCATCACTATCGCGATCGGCGCCGGTGTGTACTTTTCGAGCCGAGATGGTGGATCCGCAGGATCAGGCGGAACACAGGCTAACGGCGAAGCCCAGGTAGTCCGCGAGAACAGTCACCGACTCAGTTCCGCGCCCGATAGCGATGTGACTTTTGTCGAATTTCTCGATTTCGAGTGCGAAGGTTGCCGCGCGGCGTTTCCCGCCGTTGAGCAGCTGCGCGCCCAGTACGGCCAGCAAGTCACCTTCGTCGCCCGCTATTTCCCGATGCCTGGTCACTTCAACGGAGAACGGGCGGCACGTGCGGTAGAAGCAGCGGCTCAGCAAGGCCAGTTCGAACCGATGTACAAGAAGATGTTCGAGACGCAGGATCAGTGGGGCGAGAAGCAGGTACCGGCAGACGAGGTGTTCCGCGGGTACGCCACCGAGCTGGGTCTCGATGTAGCCGCGTGGGACGAGGCGTACAACGCCCCGGCCACACTTGCCCGAATCAAAGAGGATGTCGCCGACGGCACCGCCCTCGGCGTGCAGGGCACGCCCACATTCTTCGTCAACGGGAAGCAGCTGGAGATCAAGACATACGCAGACCTGGGCGCTGCGATCAAAAATGCCCTCAGCGAGTAGTCAGCGCCAGGCGGGCCCCCGCCACAGTTCGGCGCGCAGCGAACCGATGACTGTGGAATGGCCTGCGCCGACCTGCCCGCACGGCACAACCCCGCGGCTGCAACGAACGATTTTCCTAACCACCTGACCGGTCATTAGCCCGGTCGCGAGACCACCCGCATGCCGTTCAACCGGCACAGCGGAATAGAGCTGCAGCCCCAGTGAGCGCCGGCCCGCTTGCCCTCGGCCGAGGCCTTCCCTGCGTCTACCCGTAGACGGCACTTAGCGAGAGGGCTGCACAGTCGTCAAGTCAGCCTTGATGGTTCTGTACCGCCGCCGCCAAGGCCGGATTAAGCGTTACAGTATGTGGCTGGTCTTTCGGCGCTCCCCAACCAGCCGCGACGCGATCGCACCGAACACCAGGCCGATTGTCGTGTAAATGACAACCTGGGTGCCGAGCGCGTAGAGCCGGAAGTAGTAGAGGACATCGGCGGGAAAGCCCTCATAGACGATGGCGCCTGCAGCGTCGCGCAGCGGGGCCGGTGTTTCGTTGATGGTTGGCAGCACGAGCATTACGAGTGCGATCGTCGCTGCGTAGGCGCCAGCGGCGGCCAGCCTCCCGTTGAAGGCCCCCAACTTGGCCGCCCATCGGCGAGCCAGTACCACCGCGCCGATCAGGAGCGCTGCCGACAGCACCACCATCAACACATACAGCAGTGTGCGCTCACGGACGGTCTGGTCGAGACTCAGCGCTGGCGGGTTGGCGGGATATTTTAGGTTGGGTATGACGTACAAGCTCAACAGCATGCCGCCCGCGATGTAGAGCGACAGCAGTCGTGCCGACACATCACCGACGCGACCATAGGCTACGGCGAACACCACCGCGAACAAGGCGCCGATGGCGACGCTGAACGCGAGTAGGCCGAGACCCATGCCGAGGTTCATCTGCACTGTGCGGGTGAACAGGTCGACGTTCTCTGCGTGGCCGGCGTGTCCCCCCGGCGAAGCCATGGCCTCCCGGGCGGCCCGCACGCCATCTTCGTACTCGATTGCGCGCGAAGTCTGGGGCGCAGCGAATATCCGCGCGAACCCGAAAGCCAGTACGCCTGCGGCGGCGCCAGCCAACAGGCCGCGCCAGATGATTTGTTTCTCCATCTTGTTAGTCCCTTTCGGTTTCGGCATAACAAGGAAACATCAGCAGAGTGGTCAGACTGGCGGTCGAGTTTATTGGATCTGGCCTTACAAAGCCTCATCAGATGGCAGCTCGATCCTAGGCGCGACACGTTGCCGCCACACATCTGCGTCCAGAATGCGCGCGCCCGTGGATCCGGCGACTTCGGGCTGCTATTGAGAGTCGCCGGCGGCATAGGTTGTAGCCCAGTCGCGCACGCTGCGGGCGTACGGATCGGACTGGTTGTAAGCCCACAGCGCTGTCATCCACCCCTTTGGGGTCGCCAGGTCGCCGCCGCGGTTGCATAGGTAGCCGGCAGCCGACAGCGCAGCGTCGTCGACGTTGTCGGGACTGACGATGCCGTCATTGTTGGCGTCGACCCCATAGAGCCGCCAGGTCTCCGGAATGAACTGCATCGGGCCCATTGCCTGGGCGAATCCGGGCTCACCGTCGGGCGAGCCGCCGCCGCTGTCGGCGATGCGCATATTGCCGTTCGAGCCATCAAGGCGTACACCACGAATCGGCGGAGTGACATCCCCGTTCGGGGCGATGGTGGCGCCGCGAAAGGTGCCGTTGCGGCTCTCGACCATGCCGATCCCCGCCAGCGTCGTCCAGGCCAGCTGGCAATCGGGGTTCTCGACGTGGGCGACTCTGGCCGCATAGGCATATGCCTCCAGCGCGGTGGCCGGTATGTTCAGCGCCGGAGCCCGTTGTGCAGCCCAAACGCGCAACTGGTCGGCGGGTCGGCCGCGGGCAGGATAGTCAATGTAAGGCACCGGGGCTCCCGCCGGCGGCGGAACGCCTTCGGGTATCGAGATGCCGGTCTGGCACGAACAGCTAGACGTCATCATCACCGCGGTCGCACCCACAACGGCGACAGCCCGCACACGCACCAGCGACACTGGACTCCCTCAAGCCAATCAGGTCGAAGCCATTGTGCCACAGGGCTTGAAGCCTCGGGTTCACCTTGGCGCGATGCCGCTTATTCGCGCGAGTCGACGACATGCGCAGCAGCGGTCGCGCTGGCCCGATCGACCCGGGCGACTTAGCGGCGGGTGATCACTACCATTGCAAGGCCTTCCTGCAGGCCTCTGAGCCGACGCGGTCTTTCGAGCTCGATATCCGCATCGAGCGCCAATGTTGTTGAGCGACAACGGTTACGTGGGCTATAACTCGGCCGCTTGATGCGGTATTGAGGGCGACCTCGACCCGTCTAGGCAGCGTAACGGTGGAAACATCGCCGGTGCCCTCCATCACTGCCGGCGGTGATGGTGCCGTGGGTTTTCACCGTGGCGTTTGATTGCCAGCCCTGGGCCGGGGGCCCGCGGCCCACGCTGCCGGTGGTTGGTCTGGGCGAGGGTCCCAGGAGGGTGTAGCAGGTGAACTTAGTGCAGCCAGCCGAGTCGGTCCGCGACCAGCGCATAGCCGACGTAGGCCACCGTGTTGATCGCCCCGTGGGCGATGATCAGTGGCCACAGCCGGCCGGTGCGCCGCCACGCGTAGCCGAATATGAGACCCATCACGATGTTGCCCAGCCCGGCGCTGAACCCTTGGTACAGGTGATAGGTGCCGCGTAGAAGGCTTGACAGCACCAGCGCGGTGGCCGGGCGGACCCGCAGTTGGTGCAGCCGGGTGAGCAGAAAACCCACCACGATGATCTCCTCGGCCCAGGCGTTGGCGAACGACACCAAAATGAGGACGGGGATGCGCCACCACGTGTCGTTCAGTTCCGAGGGCACTATCGATGCGCTGAGGCCCAATGCGCGGGCGGTAGCGTAGAGAGCCAGGCCGGGCAGCCCGATAAGGGCCGCGAGCCCGATGCCACCGACCAGGTCGGGCCGGTACCGTGGTCGGCCCAACCCGATTGCTGCCGGGCCGATACCACTGCGCCACAAAAGGTATATCGCGAGAAAGCCCCAGGCAACCAATTGGAACACCGTCGCCAGATTGAGGCCGAGATCGATGAGGTCGAACGTGGAGCGGCGCGGGTTGAGCGCTACGGTCTGCCCCGCCAGGCCGAGCAGCACCGCCTCGATCAGATTAAGGATCGAGGTATAGGCGCTTAGCCTCGATCCGTGGACTTGAGTGATTGATGTGTCTGCCATGGCTGGTTGTCGTTTGGTGGGCTTGTGAGCGTGACGTAACCGCTGGTCTGCCCAGCTTTTCCCTGTGCGCTCCGGTAGGGGCC
>NZ_JBQQCF010000082.1:0-11054 GCF_052245755.1 Mycobacterium sp. 4D054 | reverse complement strand
CATTGCGGACCACCAACCGATGACCGCTCTCGTCACGCTGATCAGCGAACGCGGCGACGTACGCGGCGACCTCGGCCTGCAGGGCAGCGGCCAGCATCTGCCGGGCGCCGTCGCGGACGATCTCGTCCAACAACGACCGGCCGGCCTCGCTGGCGTTGGCCTCCTCGGCATCGTGAACTACGGTGAGCATGGGCGTACCTTCCCAACCAGCGCGCCAACGCCGGTCTTGATCGAATACCTGATTCCGTGATGATCATCCTCGGGAAGGTGCGCCCACTTTCAGGCCACGTCGCCGAGCCTCATCCACAGGTATTGATCATTGCTCCCGCTGACCAGGGTGGTGGAGTACAGTCAGCTGTCCCGGCACGAAGGGAGGTGGACGGCTCCGGCCGGTCGTCGTTCCAGGGCGCTTGCTCGAGAGACATAGGGATGACCGGTCGCCCGTATCGACATGGATGATCATTCGACGTTAGTGGACGATTCCGAAGCAGCAGGCTTGGCCGCGCTGGCGCGGCTTGACTTCTCTTCGCTGGATCCGAGGGAAATTCTGATGACGGCGGGGCGCGTCGCCGAGACCTTGTGCCCATGCCGGGTCGAGGCAAGCTATCGCGCTGTCGACGACTTGATGACGCTGTGCCCGCCTACACAGTCCGAGCGCCCGGAACTGACAGAGGCACTCCTGCAGTCGAGCTGGAAAGGGCGAATCGAGCTCCCACATCGCGACTGGCTCCAGGCGTTTCCATTGACTCACCGGGATGTTGTCCACGGATGCCTCGTGCTGGGGGCTACCGCCGCACCGCCCACGACAAATCACGTGTTGCTGTTGAACGTACTCGCGCAACGGGCAGGTGCTGCCTTGGCATGCGCTGAACTGCACTCGCGTGACTTACGCCGGGTTCGCGAACTCGCGAAGGCCAACGAGGAGCTGGAAGGCGCGGTGCGCCGGTTTAAGGCCCGCACGCTCACACATGAGTTGCTGGAGGCGGCCCTCGCGGCGGGTACAGGCGCAGACGGAGTCGTCGAATCGCTTCATCGATTGACGGGTTACTCGGTCAGCGTCGAAGACAAATTCGGCAACCTCCTCGCGTGGTCTGGACCTGGGCGACCACTGCGCTACCTGAAACCCCGGCCCAGTCAGCGGGACCAGCTTCTGCGCTTGTTGTCCGTACAGCCCGGGCCTGTGCGCACGGGGAACCGCGTATGCGTCCTGATACAGTCGCGCGCCGAAATTCTCGGTGTCGTGGCGCTCGTCGACGCTGGCGACGCAGTCGACGAGGACCAGCTGTTCGCCCTCCGATATGGCAGCAGACTGCTGGGACTGGAGCTTTCGCATCAGCGGAGCCTCGCTGAAATGCAGGTGAATCTGCGGCGGGAACTGGTTGACGACCTGCTCGCAGGTACCGACGCGAACGGGGTCTACGCGCGCGCTGAGGCGATGGGCTTCGACCTACGCCGTCCGCACTACGTCGTGGTCATCCACTCCGGGCACGGCGCCGGCAAGACCGATATCCGCGCCGTGAGCCATGCCGCGGCCAACCTGCATCTCGACTTCTTGGTTGGTCAACAGGAGGGTTTCATTGTCGTTCTCGTCGACCGCCATCCTGATGGCACCGCCCTACACAAAGAGGTCAGCCGACAACTCGGCCACCTGGCGAGTGCAATCGGTATCGGATCACTCTGCGAGGCGCCCAGAGATATTCCACAGTCGTACCTCAGGGCTCGCCGCGCGGCGAGCATCCGGTTGAACTCGGCCAATCCCCACGGTGCGTCGGACTACGACGACCTCGGCTTCTATCACCTGGTGGATGCGGCACATTCTGCCCGCGTCGCTGACGAGTACGTGCGCGAATGGTTGGGGGCGCTGATCGACTACGACGCCGAAAAGGGCTCCGACCTGGTACACACCTTGATCCAGTACCTCGAATGCGGCGGAAATTACGATGAATCCGCGGCCGCTCTGCACGTTCACCGCAGCACGTTGCGGTACCGGCTCGGCCGGATCGCGGATCTCACGGGCTTCGACCTGCGCGATGTCGACTCCCGCTTCAACTTGCAGGCTGCGACGCGCGTGTGGCGCTTCCTCACTCCGCAACGCCGTGAGGATCAACCGGCGGACTGATTGGATCCGACCCCAGCGCACGAAGCCACAGAGCGGAAATCGTCTCGACGGCGCGAGGCGTTCGACCGCACTGCTGCGAGATCCTTGCACCACAACGGCGAGCGACAGAGAGGGAACCAACATGACTTTGTCGATGCAGCGATCGGCTGGCCAAGCACAGAGATGGCGTCCGATCCGCGAGCTCGAGAATCTCTACACCGAGATGGACCGGCTGGCGCAGTCGATGTTCGGTGGACGGGAGGGCGAGGGCGCCTGGTCGCCAGCCGCCGACATCATCGAGACCGACAGCGCTTACATCGTCGAGATCGAGCTCCCAGGGGTGCGCCGCGAAGACCTCGATGTCTCGATGAACGGCAACGAGCTCGTGGTTACCGGCGAGGTGAAGGAACGCAAGCGTGAGGGCCTGTTCCGTCGGCGCACCCGGCGGATCGGTGAGTTCGAGTTCCGAGTCACGCTGCCCGGCGATCTGCGAATCGGCGAGATCGAAGCGTCGTTGGCATATGGGCTGCTCAGGGTCTACGTGCCGAAGGAACAAAGCACGACGACGAACAAGATCACTGTGAATGAGTCGGACGACCGAACACACTGAATGCTTGTAGAGGTTGCTCGTGGAGGCGGGGACGACAGTTCCGCAATCCGACATGCGTCGGTAGACGACTGTCCTAGCCAAGCCCAGATCGACACACCGGTGGGGCAGGCCGGCGATAGCATCGTCGTCAGGTGAGCGGCAGCCGCCGATCGCGCAATGCACGCTGGGAGCAACAGATTCTGCCAGGCGCCCGTCAATCAGGCAGCTGAGGTTCGGACAACTGACGTCGACGAGGCGACCGACGTGGTGGGTCGTTTCTATGTGGCCGCCGAGCTGGCTCCGACCGGTACCACCGCGGTGAAAATGCAGATGAAAGCGCTGCAGCTTCCCATGGTGACCGTCGGCCAGGTTGGGTTCGGCGTAGATATCGAGATCCGCGCTGATGAGGTCACCGCCTACTACATCGATGTACCGCTATCAGGCTCGGCGGTGAATCGCTGGCGTGACGGCGAGTCTGTCCACACGACGACCGGGGCCGCCGCCCTGTTCTCACCGGGTGCGCCGTGCCTGCTGGACTGGTCCGCCGACTGTCACCAAATCTGCGTCAAGATTTCCGAATCACAGATGCGATGGCAGCTCGAAGCAATGCTCAACAAGCCAGTGCGCAAACGGATTACGTTCGATCGGCGGCTCAATCTGAATACCGCCGCCGAATGCGATTGGTACTACTTGTTGCGGCTCTTGGCGCGGCAAGCCTGGCAGCCGGGGGGCCTTCTGAACCATCAGCTCGCCGTGGGAAACCTGCAACTTCTGCTGATTCAGGGGCTATTGCAGATACAGCCTCACAACGACACTGAAGCGCTGAGTGGACGTGAGGGGCCAGCCAGTGCAGCGGTGGCGAAGCGGGCGATCGACCTGATGCATGCTCATCCACAGAAGCCCTGGAGTACGGCCGAACTGGCACGAGCGACGGGGGTCAGCGCGCGACCACTTCAGCGATCGTTCGAGAGGTCCGGCCACCCCTCGCCGATGGTGTATCTGCGGCGGCTTCGACTGCACCATGTGCGTGCAGAACTGATCGCTCACTCTCCGCCCTCGGTCACGGTGACGATGGTCGCAGGCCGATGGGGATTCCTGCATCTGGGCCGGTTCGCCATTCAGTATCGTCAGCTCTTCGGGGAAAGCCCCTCGCAGACGCTTCGGTCCAGCGCCCAGCCGCCCCGCCCCGTCCCGTCTTCTTGATTTGTACGCCCCCATCGCGAGAAGCGTTGTGCGACTCGATCTCCGCGTGTGGCTACGCGGCGACGCGCATCCGCAGCGGGGATGTTCACCTGGCGGGCCGGCATTGGGCGGTGTCTTCGGCTCCTTGGACCGAGGCGTTGCGGCGGTGAATCGATCACGATGGCAACGGCCCACACCCGAAAGGAACCGAGATGAGATACGAGGAATTCATCGCACGAGTGGCAGCGAACGCTGAACTCTCAGAGGGGCAAGCGGCGACATTGACCAGCGCCACTCTGGCGACACTGGCGCAGCGGATCAGCGGCGGTGAGGCGCAAGATCTTGCAGCGCAATTGCCCGCCCCCCTTAAATCAGCTTTGACCAGCACCCGGGAGAACGCCGAGGCATTCGGCTTCGAGGAATTCGTGAGACGGACCGCCGACGCGGCTGATACCTATATGGACACTGCCGAACTGGCTGTCGACGCGGTGTTCGCCACCCTGCGCGAGGCGATCACACCCGGAGAATTCGACGATGTGCTCAGCCAGCTGCCCGCGGATTTCCATCGGCTGGGTACGCAACAGTCAATGTAAGTGACGACGTCCGCGGCCTGCTGAACGGTTTGACGAATTCAACGACGTCGAAAAGCGAGTTGGCGGCTGCGCCGACGTGCGCATGTCCGTCCCCGAAGGCTTGTGTAGCTGACCTAGTTTGGCTCTCGCGGGTCGATGTAAGGATCCGGTCCGGCTGGCAGAGTGTGCTCGAAGCGGACGCCAATGGACGGGGGGAATGGACGCCCGGGGGAGGCCGCGAGCGCGGAGACTCGAAGGGCCGCGCTGCGACAGTGAGGAAGTATGACCCGGTTTGATATGCGGGCTCACGAGGAGTGCCACCGGTGAGCCGGTTGTTGGTTGCACGAACGGGATAGGTCGGGGGCGAAGAGTGCGGCCGACTCACAGGAGTTCGCGATCGTCACACGAGGGTCCGCGCGGACATGTCGACCGGGCCTTCCCGCGCAGCGACCTGGCTGGCGATGGAATTGATCGGCGTGTATGCGGAGCACGGCCTACTCGCTACGGGTTACTTGGGTCTGTTCCTGGCGGCCTGACGGAGGAGGCAATCAGGCGCCGGTCCCGTTGCGGTGCTTCGAAATTGCTAGACCACGCAATGTCGGTCGGGAGTGCGAAAAAGGAGGCACGATGATGACATCCGTCGGACATCCGATCGTGCAGTCGACACGGCCGCGACCGACGCGGCGTTGGTGCCACGTCCACGAGAACTATGTCTGAAACCACCATCGACCAGCAGGCGTCGGCTACACCGGTCGAAACCCCCGACCTATACGGCGCATACCCGCGACTGGACCACGATCAGATCGCCGCCCTCGCGACAGGCGGCGGTCGGCGTGCCGTCGACGCCGGCGAGACGCTGATCCGAGAGGGCGACCGCTCCGATTACCTCTTCGTCATCCTGCGTGGCATGGTCGCGGTCATCACTACCGACGAGGCGGGCGGTCGGCACGTGATGCGAGTGCACGGCCCCGGGCGGTTCCTCGGAGAAATGGGCGATCTCGAGGGCCAGCCCGCCTTCTACTCCGCCGAAGTGGTGGAAACCGGTGACGTCGTGGTGGTTCCGGTCGAGCGAGTGCGGGCCCTGGTCGCCCACGATCCGGTCCTGCGTGACCTCATTCTGCGCGCGTACCTGTTGCGTCGCTCGCTGCTGATCCAAGAAGGAACCGGACTGCGGATCATCGGTTCCTGTTTCGATCCCCATACCTCGCGGCTTCGGGAATTCGCAACGCGAAACCGTCTCCCGCACAGATGGATCGACTTGGAACGTGACAGGCAGGCCGAGCGCCTGCTGGGGCGGCTCGGCGTTTCCTGCCAGCAGACCCCGTTAGTGATCTGGGCCGGTGAAGTACTGCGCAACCCGACCAACACCGAGCTGGCCCGCCGGGTCGGGATACCGGTGCCCGATACAGTTCCCACCGAAGTCGACGTCGTTGTGGTGGGGGGTGGTCCGGCCGGTCTTGCCGCGGCCGTTTACGGCGCTTCGGATGGTTTGATCACCTCAGCAATGGAACGGATCGCCACCGGTGGGCAGGCCGGGAGCTCACCGGGGATCGAAAACTACCTCGGATTCCCGGCGGGTATCTCGGGGGCGGACCTGACAGAGCGGGCTGGTCTGCAGGCCGGAAAATTTGGCGCACGGATCGTGGTATCGGCCGAAGCCGTCCGCCTGGAATCCGACGGCGGACATCATCTGGTCCACCTCGCCGATCAAGGATCGGTGGCCGCTCGTGCCGTCGTGGTCGCCACCGGAGCGCGGTACCGCAGGCTCACCGTTCCGGGAATCGAAGCATTTGAGGGCAACAGCGTTTACTACGCCGCCACTGTTCACGAGGCATTAACCTGCGGCACTGGGCCCGTCGTCATTGTCGGTGGTGGTAATTCCGCGGGTCAGGCGGCGGTCTTTCTCGCCGCCCGGGCTGTTCGGGTGTACGTATTGATCCGCAGCGACGACCCGAACAACGACATGTCGCGATATCTCGTGGATCAGATCCAGCAGCACCCCCGGGTGACCCTGCGGACGTGTACCGAGATTCGGGAGGTGCATGGTCACGGTGACGGTGTGCTCACTTCGGTGGTGGCCGAGGACAACAGGTCCGGCGAGCGAATCTGCATTCAGACCCGCGCCCTATTCGTCTTCATCGGTGCTGTCCCCAACACTTCCTGGCTTGCCGGCACGCTCGAGCTCGACGACCACGGCTACGTGTCGACTGGGCCGGCAGCACCTTACTCGGAGGCGGACCGCGGTCAGAGACGAATGCACCGTCAACCGATGATGCTGGAGACCAGCCGACCCGGGGTATTCGCAGCGGGTGACGTACGCAGCGGCTCGGTCAAGCGCGTGGCCTCCGCCGTCGGCGAAGGGGCCATGGCAATCCGGCAGATCCACGAGTACTTCGGGGCCTGACCGTGTCCCGATGAGAGCTCCCCGGGCGATGGGATGAGCGGCGCGCGGTCACGGTGCTGCTCACCGTTTGAGCCGGCGCGACCTCGCGCCGCGCACAACGTGGTGTCTGCTGTGTGCGAGCCGGTCCAACCGGGACTGGGCCACGCTCAATTCGCCGATCACCGGGAGTTCTCCGTCGGGATCGCAGATGGCCAGCAGCCGTTGCACCGCCGGGCTGGCGACGATCGCCCAGTCCACGTCACTGCGCGTGCAGTGCACGCTGATGTAGAACAGCGCGGTGAAACCCTGGCTACCGAAGAAGTCGACCGCACGCAGATCGAGCACCAACTGCCGCGAAACGCGGGTGTGACGCTCGACGTAGCGGGCGAGCGCACGGCCGTTGACGGCGTCGATCTCGCCGATCACCGCGACCGCAACGCGGTGCGGGGCGCAAGGACGTACTGCGAATGTCGCGTTGCCGCAACGCTGCTGCTGGTCGGTGTCGCCCGCAACGGTGCGGTTGGTGGGTTCAGTACCGACGGCGACCATCCTCATCTCCAATGCGTCATTGCAGAGAAGCCTTCATGGGGTAAGGGACGTCTTGCACGTGCCCAGCTACCGCCGTCAGGCTGCGCCATGAGGCGCGTACGCGGCTGGACACTCAACCTGGAGTCAGCCTAGTACGAAATTCGTAGGCTGTGGCCCACTCGGCACGATCGCGAGTTTCGTTTCGTACGGCTGGTTTTGTGCGCCTCGCCTGCGCGATTGCTGACGCGGTCGTCAATCCGCGCGTTCGGCGCGACGGAATCCGTAGCCGGAGCCGTCAGCCGATCTGCTCACGCAGCGTGGCCAACGCGCGGGCGAGCAGCCGCGACACATGCATCTGCGACACCCCGATCTGCTCGGCGATCTGGCTCTGCGTGCGGTTCTCGAAGAAGCGCAACTGCAGGACGATACGGTCGCGCTCAGGCAATTTCGCCAGCAGGGGCTGTACCGTCTGAACGTCGATGACGCGCTGGATGTTGTCATCGGGCGCGCCGATGGTGTCCATCAACGTCAATCCGTCCCCGTCGCCGTTGAGCACGGTTTCCTGCTCGGTGGAACGGGTGGAATATGCATTCGCGGCGACCAGGCCCTCGACGATCTCCTCACGATCCATCCCGAGATACTCGGCGAGCTCACTTGGGGTTGGTGCGCGGTTCAGCGTATGGGTGAGCTCCGATTTGGCGCCATTGAGACGGACGTTGAGCTCTTTGAGGCGGCGGGGCACTTTCAGGGACCAGCCGTGGTCGCGGAAGTGGCGGCGGACCTCGCCCATCATCGTGGGGACGGCGAAGGCCAGGAAATCGTTGGCGGCGTCGACGTCGAACCGGTTGACGGCGTTGAGCAGGCCGACACGGGCCACCTGGACGAGATCCTCGTGCGCTTCGCCGCGACCGCGGAAGCGGCGCGCGATGTGATCGGCCAGGGGCAGGCAGCGTTCGATGATCGCTGCGCGCTGGCGCTGGAAGGCCGCCGATTGCGCGTCAAGAGCCGCGAGTTCGCGGAACATGTCGACCACGTCGTCGTAGGCGCCGCTGTTATGGCGGCGGGTAGGGAAATGTTGCCGGGGTTCGATCCTCGCGGTCTGGGTGGTCGCGGTGTCAATGGTGTCAATGGTCTTGGGGTGTTCAATTGTCTGCACGGGTCACGCTTTCGGGTCGTGAACGTGACGGTGAGATGCTCGGTGCCGGCCGACTCGACGTCGGGCCGGTGGGTGATCTGCCTCGGCGAGCGAGGGTTTTGATTGGAGGAGCATCAGGTCACGTCGTGGACCGCTCACTAGCGATTGGCATTCGGACCAACGGATCACGCCGGGTGCTCGACATGCGCTTGCTGCGGTAGGTAGGTCGCCGTCTATCGAAACGCCTGGTTGATCAAGCGGTTTCTGTTTTCGATGACGGTGACGCTCGTTCATCACCTGTTACCGACAATACGGGTCCGATCGGCAAGCGCAACCCCATGGCGGGGGTTATCAGGCTTCTGTGCTGCCGTGCACCCCTGATGGGTCCGGCCAACGCAGGTCACGGCCCGCGCGAGCGCGGACCGTGACCCTGCGGTTAGAAC
Organism: Mycobacterium sp. 4D054; assembly: GCF_052245755.1. NCBI lineage: Bacteria > Bacillati > Actinomycetota > Actinomycetes > Mycobacteriales > Mycobacteriaceae > Mycobacterium > Mycobacterium sp. 4D054. The sequence goes on along the minus strand of NZ_JBQQCF010000082.1, from coordinate 2,124 downwards.
CAGACTTTGCGTCCGCCGACGGGCCGCCCCACAGCGCCCAGGATCCACAGGATAACGCCGACGACGACGAGGATTGCGCCGATGGTGTACAGGATCGAGAGGCTGGTGAAGTAACCGATCAGCAGAAGGATGATTCCGAGGATGATCATGTGTGCTCCGATCCGAGGCATGCGGGGTCAAGAACTGCGGGCAGTGAGTTACCGAAATGTCATACTTTGAAACTTCCGCCGGTGAGGCCGTCCTGATCCAGGTGCCAGGCGCCCGCTTATCTCGGGATCACCGGCGGTAGGAGTCCGGCCGCGGGTCCGACCGTCGACGGCGCCGGCAGCATTGCGGTCCCCACCGCGCCGCGCGTTTGGCGGGGGATGACGGCGGGCATCAACCGCCCATGACGCACCAGGTGGGAAGCCTTCAGCGCCAACAGCAGTCACCGCTTCCGATGAACGTCAAGAAGCGCAGCCCGCTCGCTGTGGCGGGGGCGTTCGCCGCCGGTGTGGCAACCGGCGTACTGACCCGGTCGGGACGCGCCAAGCTAAAGCCCGAGCCGCCCTTTCACGGGCCGGCTGCGGATCCGGCCGAGGGCCGTGCGGCCGGTTTCGACCATGCCGGGACCGAAGAGGCAGACGCGGCCCTCGCCGTGGAGGGCAACCCGCCCGCCGATGATCCGAAGAAACCCGACTCGCCGAGCGACCTGACCCGCCCCTCGCTGATGTTCGTCCTCCGGCAGACCGCCAGCCAGTTCAGCCGAGACCAATGCACCGACCTGGCCGCCGCGCTGACCTACTACGCGGTGTTGTCGCTCTTTCCGGCGCTGGTGGTGGTGATGTCACTGCTGGGAGTACTGGGTCAGGGAGAACGCACCGCGGACTCGATCCTGCAGATCATCGACGACGTCAGCCCCGGAGCAGCCGTCGACGTGTTGCGCGAGCCGATCGAGAACCTGGTCAACTCCCCGTCGGCGGGCATCGCGCTGGTGGCGGGCGTGCTCGGCGCGCTGTGGTCAGCGTCCGGGTTCGTCGGGGCGTTCGGTCGTGCGATGAACAGGATCTACGAGGTCGAAGAGGGCCGGCCGGCGTGGAAGCTGCGGGCCCAGCAGCTGCTGCTCACGCTGGTGGGTCTCGTCGTCGCGGCGGCGGTGGTCCTGCTGCTGGCGGTGAGCGGACCGGTCGCCGAGGCCGTCGGCGGTTACCTCGGCATCGGTCAAACCGGGTTGGCGATCTGGAATGTCGCGCGATGGCCGGCGTTACTGGCACTCGTGATCGTCGGAGTGGCGATGCTGTACTACCTCAGCCCGAACGTGCGCCAGCCCAGGTTCCGCTGGATCAGCGTCGGCGCCGCCATCGCGATCCTCACCTGGGTGGTGGCCTCACTCGGCTTCGGGTTCTACGTCGCCAGTTTCGGCAACTACAACAAGACTTTCGGCACCCTGGCCGGTGTCATCGTCTTCCTGCTGTGGGTGTGGCTGACCAACTTGGCACTACTGTTCGGCGCCGAGATCGACGCCGAACTGGAGCGTGGGCGTCAGCTTCAGGCCGGGATCAAGGCCGAGGACACACTCAAGCTCCCGTTGCGCGACACCACGGTGATCGACAAGAACCGGGTGAAGGAGCGCCAGAATCGGCTGCGTGGACGAAAGCTGCGCCGCTCCCGAGGCCGACAGGGCTGAGCCGTTTGTCCGATGAAAATGCCGGGTACGGAGCGGGGCATGAGCGTGGTGCGTCGTGGTCGTTCCTTCATCCGTCGCGGAGCGAAGGTGCAGCGCAGGGTGGCGCTGGTCCAACTCCTGTTCTGGCCGGTGCTGGTCGGTAGCGGCCTGGCCGCCGGCGCGACCGCCCTGGCATTGCGGCGGCACCGCACCGCGACCACACCCACAGCCGCATAGATCGCGCCTCCCGGTGCAACGGCACCGCGTCGACCTCGACGTGTCGGCAACCTGTGTGACACGGCGGTCCGCGATGGGTTGTCCTAACATCCGACGCCCTGCCACCTGCTGCTTTAGCCTCGATCCACTGATGAATTGGGGTAGGTGTGCCTCGCTGGGCTGTTGAGGGCTGGTCCTGGTCGCGGGCAGGGGGTATCTGCTGGTCTGTCCAGCTGTTCCTGTGCGCTCCGGTCGGGCCTTTC